>NZ_CP020814.1:250000-608333 GCF_002109385.1 Halalkalibacter krulwichiae
ATGATTGAACCTAAATAAGAGCTAGCAATCGCAGTGACAAGCCCTACTTTGCCAAGGTAAGCATAATATCCGATGCTTACTAATAACACTTCATCCGGTACAGGGAGACCAACGATTCCTCCAACAAGCGCAATAAAAATACCGAAGTAGCCATATTCAAAAATAAGGTGTTTTATAAGTTCCATATTATCTTCCTATTCTGTAGAAGCTACACTAATTATAGCTAAAAAAATCTGTCGAAACGAGCTTGTAATTAGAAATGGATAAAAAAAAGAGTAGCTCAGTTAAATTCCAAGCTACTCTTAAATGTTTTATCTTATAGTAAATCAAGCAGTGCCGTTGCGATGGTGAAATATATTATCAGCCCTAAGATGTCATTCACGGTTGTAATAAACGGCCCCGAGGCAAAAGCTGGATCTAATTTTAGTTTGTTTATAATAAGAGGAACAATTGCACCAATAACGGTTGCTACACTAAGGGAGAAGAAAATTGATATTCCAACAATGAAAGCAAGCATTAAATTCCCATAAAAAATCGGGATGATAATCATTAATGAAGCTGCACAAATAAGGCCAATCATCATCCCGGTGTAAAACTCTCTAAGTAAGGTTTGAAATAACCCTTTTTTCTCTAGTGTTCCAAGGGCAAGCCCTCGAACGACAACAGCTAAAGACTGAGTTCCTGCATTACCGGCAGAGCCCATTAGTAGTGGGATGAAGGCTGCTAGAAGAACGATTTGATTAAGCGTTTCTTCAAATTGGTCAATAACACCTGCTGTTATTAAACCAAAAAACATTAAAAGGACAATCCATGGAGCGCGTAAACGTGCTGCTTTGAAAGAAGTAACATTAACATCTGTAGCGCCTCTTGAAGCAGTGAAGTCCCCGAAATCTTCTGTAGCCTCATCTTCCAACACATCAATCACATCATCAACCGTAACGATTCCTAATAAAACTCCCTCATCATCTGTTACAGGGGCAGCAAGAAAGTCATACTTTTTAATTATTTTCGCTACCTCTTCTTGGTTCGTTGAGGCAATTACAGAAACAACTCTAGGACTCATCAAAGTTTCTACCCGTATATCTGATGGAGCTGTAATAAGGTCTCTTAGGGACAATACACCAACTAATTGGTTAGAAGGGTTAACGACATATAGATAATAGATGGTTTCTGCATTAGGACCCTCTGCTCGTAGTTTTTCTATGACTTCTTGTACGGTATTTGTAGACGACAAAGAAATGAACTCTTTTGTCATAATGGCACCAGCTGTTTTAGGTGGATAAGCCATAAGTTCTTTTACATCATTTGCTTCTTCTAAATTCATTGCTTTTAACAGTTTTTGTGCTTCGCTGTGTTCTAACTCAGATAAAAAGTCTGCGGCATCATCGGCATATAAATGGTTAATCATATTGGCAGCATAATATTGATCTGTTTCTGTAATTAAATCTTTTTGTTCTTCAAAGTCTAAGCCTTGAAACACTCCTGCCATTTCTTCGGATGTTAGTATTTGATAGAGTGTTTGTCTTTCGTCTTTATCGAGTGTGATAAAAAATTCAGCTTGGTCGATTGGGTGAAGTTCTAGAAAGTCGATACGGAATTTAGCATGTTTATTATCTTTTAACAAAGTAAGTAAATGGTTCGCGTAGTCTTCACGTGCTTCGTTGTTAAGTCTATCCATGTTATGACCTCCTTATTTGGTTGATCAACACATGCTAGCTAGGTGCATGCGATAAGTTAAAAAATCGAGAAAGGGTTCGGGTTCTGGCTGTTTACTCATACATGCACCTCCTTAACAAATAAAAAACACCTCACTCAGTTGTGAGGCGATAGGTTGTTTAATTTTGTACAATCCTCACTCTAGATTATATGCGTGTTTACATCGATAGGTTAATAGACTTGTTGAATGAAGCACCTATTTACGATAAAATCAAACTATTCTAATAAGTAGAGGGTATACTGTATCAAACGATTAGAGACCGAAAGAGATCTTAATGTATAATGAATTAAACAAACGTTTATTTAGGGGATGAAGAAATGACCGAGATTAACTTTAATACGAAGACAGTCCACTTCCAAACAAAGGAACCAGCACGAAACACAAGTAAGGCGAAACCAATCTATCAAACTTCAGCATTCGTGTTTACCGATTTAGATGACATGGAGAGTTTTTTTGAAGGTGAAAAGGAATATTTATATTCTAGATATAGCAACCCAAATACTGATGACTTAGGGAAAGGCATTGCTATTTTAGAAGAAGCAGAAGATGGAGTTGCAACCTCTTCAGGAATGTCAGCAATCTTAGCTGGTATTTTGGCTGTAGCAAATCAGGGTGATCATGTAGTAGCATCAGATGATCTTTACGGGGGAACGTATCAACTATTTGCACAAGAACTATTGAATTTTGGTATTGAAGTCAGCTTTGTATCTTTTGAGGACATTCAAAAGGTTAGAGAAGCCATTACAGATAAAACGGTTCTTATTTACACGGAGTCTGTTACTAACCCACTTTTGCGTGTTGAGGATTTAAGAGAGGTAATGGCACTTGCGAAAGAATTGAAAATTAAGACAATGATTGACAATACTTTTGCGACACCTTACTTATTACAACCAACCAAATTAGGTGCAAACTTAGTCGTTCATAGTGCAACTAAATATATTGGTGGACATAGTGACGTGACTGCTGGTGTATTAGTAGGCGAACAAGATTTAATTGCAAAAGCCAAGTCGAAAATCATTACTCTTGGGTGCAATTTAAGCCCGTTTGAGGCATGGTTAGCTTGCAGAGGATTGAAAACATTAAGCGTTAGAATGGAAAGGCAAAGCCGTAATGCACAGGCACTCGCAGAAGCTTTACAAGCTCATGAAGGAGTAGAAGAAGTTTACTACCCAAAATTTGTTTCAGAAAAAGGCAATGGTGCGATGGTAAGTATGGATCTAGCTGAACAAGTGAACGTAGAAGAATTTTTTAAATCTTTAGGATGGGTAAAGATCGCACCAACTCTTGCTGGTGTTGAGACAACCGTTTCTTATCCATTACGAACGTCTCATCGCACAGTCCCTGAAACATTGCGTAATGAGCTAGGGATAGGAAAGCAATTGGTTCGAATTTCCGTAGGAATTGAAGATGAGAAAGACATTATTGAGGCTTTTATTGGAGCAATTGAACAAGCTAAATAAAGCAAAAGGTGATGCGAGGTGACACTCAAAAGTGTTTACGGAGAGGCAGTTGAAAAGGGGTTACTTTCGGATCTTTTCCAGTTGCTTCTCTATTACTCATCTTTTTTAAGTAAATACTTGTAAAGTGAAAGACGATGTGGTAAGATAAGTTCTGTTGAAAAGAATTTAACAGTCTGGTGGCGATAGCGAAGAGGTCACACCCGTTTCCATGCCGAACACGGTCGTTAAGCTCTTCTGCGCCGATGGTAGTTGGGGGCTTCCCCCTGTGAGAGTAGGACGTTGCCAGGCTGATAATTTCTTTGTATAAGATGTTATGAAGATGGATATACTATGAAGGTAGTCAAGTAAGCATCGCTAACATCGACGTGAAATACTTTATAACGACGCGGGGTGGAGCAGTCTGGTAGCTCGTCGGGCTCATAACCCGAAGGTCGGTGGTTCAAATCCGCCCCCGCAATACCATCAAAAACCAAAGCATCAAGATGCTTTGGTTTTTTTCTTTTGGCATACATACTCATTTAGTTTTGTTAAATTTATTATGCATTTTAATGAAAATCGGCTAAACTAAAAGAGATACGCTTTAGAAGAGAAGTGTTCTTAGAGCATTTAAAGTATGAAGGAGAGGGTCAATTCAGATGCAAGATGAATTTGCGTTTATTTCAAATATTTCTCCTAAGCAAACAAAACAACCTTCTCTTATTTATGGAATAGGCGATGATGCAGCCGTTTATCGAGGTTCTAATGAGACGGATGAAGTTGTTTGTGTTGATACAATGGTCGAGGGTGTGCATTTTCGTCGTGACACACTAACACCATTTCAAATCGGTAAAAAAGGGCTTGCAATCAATGTTAGCGACCTAGCGGCGATGGGAGCAACCCCTTTATATTATCTCGTTTCAATTGCAGTTCCGTCTTCGTGGACAGAAGAGGAGCTTTCGACAATATATAAAGGGATGTCTGAACTAGCCGATTTCTATAATATGGATCTAATAGGTGGAGATACGGTTTCGACAGATGGACCACTTGTTTTAACTGTTACAGTGATCGGAAGAGTAAAAAAAGGTGAAGCAAAGTACCGTAACCAAGCAAAAGCGGGAGATCTTTTATTTGTAACGGGGTATGTTGGAAAGTCTGCTGCTGGATTAGCGTTGCTTTTAGAAAGAGGGCTTGACGGTGAATTTTCTTTAGCGGAACAAGACCTTATTAAAGAGCATCAAGAGCCTATACCGCATGTTGCGCACGGACAGATACTTGTAAACTCTCTGTATCGCGGCGCGCTTAATGATGTCAGTGATGGTGTCGCTAGTGAAGCAAATGAGCTTGCAGAAGCAAGCAACATCTCTATTGTAATCGAAGGGAATAAGCTCCCTATCCATGAGGCGATGAGACATTATGATAGAGAGAAACAGCTTGAGTGGGCGTTGTTTGGTGGAGAAGATTTTGTGTTAATTGGGACAGTTGCTAAAGAGAAAGCCGATCAAGTAAGGAAGGAATTCGAAGAGCAGGGGCTTATGTTTGAAGTGATTGGCTATGTGGAACAAGGTCAGCCGAATGTTTATTTAAGCAATAACGATCAAGTACTGAAATTAGAGAAGCAAGGATATAATCATTTTCAAAAACGTGGGTGAAAAGATGGAGCACTGGAGTTTGCAAACAAAATCTCCCGAGGAGACAATGGAACTAGCAATGCGTTTAGCACAGCTGGTACAACCAGGTGATGTGATAACTCTTGAAGGTGACTTAGGAGCTGGGAAGACAAGTTTTACGAAAGGTTTTGCAAAAGGGTTAGGGGTGAAACGTGTCGTTAATAGCCCGACTTTTACGATTATAAAAGAGTATAAGGGAAGAATCCCTCTTTATCATATGGATGTTTACCGAATGGAAGATGAGAGCGAGGATTTAGGGCTTGACGAATATTTTTATGGAGAAGGTGTTTCTGTTGTGGAATGGCCAAGTATGATTTCCTCTCAATTACCAGAGGATCGGCTAATGATTTCCCTTTTTCATACAGGAGAACAAAGTCGTACTATCGAGATACAACCAACAGGAACGCGCTCGTCCAACATTTTAAAGGAGCTACGAGTATGAGTAAGACATTAGCAATTGATACGTCCTCATTTGTGATGGGGATCGCGATAACGGACGGAGAGAGAACACTTGGAGAAGTAACAACCAATATTAAGAAAAACCACTCGATTCGCTTAATGCCAGCTATTAATAAGCTTTTAAAAGAAGTCGGTGTAACAGCTAAGGAACTAACTCGTGTGGTCGTAGCGAATGGACCTGGTTCATATACAGGGGTTCGCATTGGCGTAACTACGGCGAAAACATTAGCTTGGTCGTTAAATATACCAGTTATTGGGGTATCTAGCTTAACGGTGATGGCACAAACAGGTCGCTTTTTTCAAGGAGTGATCGTGCCAATTATGGATGCTAGACGTGGCCAAGTATACACGGGGCATTACGAGGCAGAGGGAATGTCTGTACAGTTAATCGGTGAAGATAAATTACGAATGTTAGAGGATTGGTTGGATTATTTGGATGGACTTAATAAGCCTGTTTTGTTTATTGGTCAAGACGTTGAGCTACACCGTTCATTAATTGAGGAAAAGTTAAAAGAGAAGGCACTTATTGCGGTAGGAGCGATGACGCTTCCTCGTGCTGCAGAATTAGCTAGACTTGGGAATGAGCAAAAAGACTATCCGCATTCGCATGAATTTGTCCCTAACTACCTACAATTAGCTGAAGCAGAAAAGAATTGGCTTAATGCTAATAAGGAAAAGAGCGGCTCAAATGATTGAACAAGAAAAAGCTGAAATACGGTTTATGACAATGGAGGACATAGAAGCGGTAATGAAGGTGGAGCGTGATGCTTTTCCTACTCCATGGGATCCTGGTATTTTTAAGACTGAGTTAACATCAAATCAATTTGCTCACTATTTAGTATATGAATTGAATGACGAGATCATTGGTTATTGTGGACTTTGGATTGTGATGGATGAGGCTCAAATTACAAATATTGCGATCCACTCAAGTGTTAGAGGCAGAAATCATGGCGAGCAATTATTGCGCTATGTGATAGCATTTGTGAAGCAGATGGGAGTAACGCAACTCTCTTTGGAAGTTCGTGTGTCAAACACTGTAGCACAAAACCTTTATCGAAAAGTTGGTTTTCGTGAAGGTGGAGTAAGAAAAAATTATTACGCTGATAATTTAGAGGATGCGTTAGTAATGTGGGTGAATGTAAATGAAAGCGAATGAAATCATTTTAGCAATTGAAACAAGCTGTGACGAGACATCTGCAGCTGTTATTGAAAATGGAAGAACGATATTAAGCAATGTCGTTTCTTCTCAAATTGAAAGTCACAAACGTTTTGGTGGAGTTGTACCAGAGATTGCTTCGCGTCATCATGTTGAACAAATTACGTTAATCATAGAACAAGCAATGACAGAAGCAAATGTTACATTTAGTGATTTAGATGCGGTTGCTGTTACAGAAGGTCCAGGATTAGTTGGCGCCCTTTTAATTGGAGTAAATGCTGCAAAGGCTATTGCTTATGCACATGATATCCCGCTTATAGGTGTACACCATATTGCTGGCCATATATATGCAAATCAATTAGTACAACCTTTAGAATTCCCTTTGCTAGCGCTCGTTGTTTCAGGAGGGCATACGGAATTAGTATACATGCAAGAAGATGGTTCATTTGAAATCATCGGTGAAACAAGAGATGATGCAGTAGGGGAAGCTTATGATAAAGTAGCAAGGACGCTCGGATTACCGTATCCGGGAGGGCCTCATATTGACCGTCTTGCCCATGAAGGGAAAGAAGCGATTGAGTTGCCAAGAGCTTGGCTAGAACCAGATTCATATGACTTTAGTTTTAGCGGGTTAAAGTCGGCTGTGATTAACACGTTACATAATGTTAAACAGCGAGGAGAAGAGATGATCATTGAAGATGTTGCAGCAAGTTTTCAAGCGAGTGTAATCGAAGTATTAGTAGGAAAGACAAAACGTGCAGCCCGGCAGTATGAGCCGAAGCAACTTCTTCTAGCAGGAGGAGTTGCTGCCAATAAGGGACTAAGAAAAGCTTTGACAAGTCAGTTTGCTAAATCTAATATTGAGCTTGTTATTCCTCCTCTATCTCTTTGTACAGATAATGCAGCGATGATTGGAGCCGCAGCGCAAAGTAAATTGAGGAAAAAGCAGTTTGCCTCTTTTGATTTAAATGGAAATCCAGGACTTGATTTAGAACTACAATAAAATGTTTAAAACCACTTATTGGAGCAAATGCTACCATTAAGTGGTTTTTTTATAGGGGAAGCAAAAAAGATGTGACATTTGGTTGTTGTGCACAAATATTATCCACAAGCTTGTTAAAAATGTGAGTAAGTAGGAAAAAAGTAGTGCTGGTAGTAGTTTGTCTGTGACTAACTTTTATTGTGGATAAAACAGTGGATAATGTGAGTAACTTTTAGAATCCTTATAAAATAGGGGTTTTTATTGTGAATAACTATGTGGATATTGTGGATATGTCAGAAAATTTAGCCGAAAAGGTAGAGTGTGATGTGGAGAAAGGTTTTCTTTTTACTTATTAGTAGTTTTATGTTGGTTTCAGTTGTGGATAGTCACACAGATGCAGGAAGGAAAGTTCTTGTACTTGTGGTGCCCGGAATGTCTTTTAATGAAGCAGAGTGGTTGATTGAGCATGATCAGGCAGCTGTTTGGAAAGAATCTACTTTTGGGGCGATGAATGTAAGACCTGATGGGCCATACTCATACTTAAACAATATGGTTTCAATTGCTAGTGGAGCTAAGGCTGTTGGTGTACAGGAGTGGAATAGTTATGAAGCAGATGAACATTTAAGTGAAAAAGGTTTTACGGCCAGTGAATGGATGTACCAGCTAACGGGAATCAGTGAAACGGATGGGCTAGTTCATCCTCATATGCATCGGTTGCAAAGGAAAAACAATGAGTCTACACATAAAGCCCAAGTTGGTGTCTTTGGTGAACTCTTGATGAGAAACAACATTGATCGTCAAGTATTTGGACATAGTGATACTTCTGAGGAAAAGGTTCGATATGGATCGCTCTTAGCTCTTGACCGTAATGGAATCGTGTCAGGGGATTTCTCTGAATCTGTTCAAAAACAGGCTGGTACTCCTTTTGGCTTAGAAATGAACCATGATTATCTTATGCACAAGCTGTCAACAGATGTGGATGATAGCCAGTTTTTTGTTGTTGAGTGGGGCGACTTATATCGTTTATTCGAACAGCAATCCTATATGGAAGAAAAACATTTCGAAGTGGAATGGGAAAAACGATTACAACATTTATCAACTTTTGTTTCGGATGCACAAATGTATGCTGATGAGATATGGGTGATAGCTCCTATGATGAATAAACAAGCTTATGATGAAAAAAAGCAACTTGCTCCCGTTTTTTATTGGGGTGACCAAGAAAAGAGAGGTGGTTTTCTTACTTCCAATACAACGAAACAAGATTATTTAGTAAGTAGTATTGATCTTATTCCTACTTGGCTGTCTTCATTTGGATTAGCTGATCAAGTGAAATACAGTGGGAATGTGATTAAACAAACGAGTGTGGGAGAGTTTGATAAAAGTCCAGTATTGAAGCGAGTAGATGAAATGGTCCTTATTTATAAGAGTCGTGCTCGTGTTCTTTCTATTTATATTTCGTGTCTAGTCATCGCTTTAATCACTGCTGCCTTATACGGTTTTTTTGGCACAAGGAAAAGGCAGCTTTGGCGCTATATTACTCGCTTAATTTTGTTATCCGCACTGTGGTCTCCATTTTGGTTTCTGGCACTCGCGGGATTTGTTGATCAATTAGGAATAGCTGGATTTGTGTTGGCTTTAATAGGTGGCTCCTTTGTTAGTGGATTTCTTGTTGAGAAGTTTAGTCAAATTCCGATTTTTTTAATTGGCAGTTTTACGTTTTTATTGATTACTATTGATATTAGTCTTGGCTCCCCTTTGATGCAACGTTCTTATTTAGGGTATGATCCTATCATTGGAGCAAGGTATTATGGTATTGGCAATGAGTTTGCTGGTGTGTATTTGATCTCAGCATTCATGATTTTGCAACCTGCTTTAGCGGGGAACCGACGCAAGGTAACGGTAATACTTATTGCAGCTATGTCCACTATTTTAACGATTGTACTGGGAAAAAGTACTCTAGGAACTAATGCTGGAGCAACATTAGCGGCAGGACTAGCGTTCTCTTTCTTGCTTTATCGAGTTATCTTTCAAAGCGTATCATGGAAAAGAGTCGTCTTCTTATGTGGGGGAGTCGTTTCTGTATTGTTCTTATTTTTGTATATGCTACAATTAACGGGAGAACAAACACATATAGGAGTAGCGTTTGAGAGGCTACTTGATGGCGATTTCCTCTATATAAAAGATATTATTCAGCGGAAAATGGCAATGAACCTCAAGATCTTCCGTCATTCCAATTGGACTCAATTGTTTGTCACAAGCTATTTGCTTGGAGCAGTTATCCTTTGGCGAAAAAGATTACAGCTTGAAGGACAAGAGAAGCAGCTTTTTTTACAAACAGGGGTCGTTTCCTCTTTTGCATTACTCCTATTAAATGACTCTGGGGTTGTCGCGGCAGCAACGTCAATGTTCTGTGTAGTCTCAGCTCATTATTATTGGTTGTCTGCCAAGAAGGAGGAGAATCATTTTGACGTTGGAAAAACGGTTAATTCTAGCCAGACAGTTGAGGATTAGCGTTCTTATAATTTTAGCTGTTAGCCTAGCCTTTGATTATTTCCCAAGATTAACAGGGGGATGATTGAGCCACGTATCATTTATATATTGTTGTTTTTATGTTTTATTGGAGCCGTTGTTGCTGAGCTTTTGATTCCAAGAAAAAGCGAGAGAAAAGTCAATGTTCCATTATTTGAGCATGACCTATTTTTTATCTTATATGTTCTAGCTTTTGTAGCTTTATACACAGTAGTAGGTGGGCAATCACAAATTGGATTAACGATTACGCATCCTGTTCTATGGATTTTTGTCGTATATGCATTTGTGAAATGGAATATTGATCGAAAGCAGGCAAAAAAAGAAGAGGAAGAACATTCTCAAGTGAATAGATAATTTTTCAGTGGGCTAACGTCTTAATTGTTAGCTCACTCTTTTTTTTTGGAAGAAAATGTCGAAAAAGACTCATAATTTAGTCCTGCTGAGAGAAACTGTTAAGAGAACTGTGATGTTTTCGTCACGATATAACTATGGTGGACTACCCTTACAGGAGAAAGAGGGAGGGGACTATGAATTTTCGTTTGTTGCTCATTGCAATTATGGTTATGCTTCAATTTAGTTCAGGGGAAGTAGTCCCGTTTTCGAACATCGAAAGTTCCTGTCTGAAGGAGAAGTGAGACCGTTAAGAAAGGCGGAAATATTTAATCAAGATCTTCATCAAGGAAAATTGCAGATTCGATACTTTAATCTAGAATCGGACAAAAAATCAGGAGATTCCATTTTAATAGTAAGCCCTGATGGAAAGTCGATGTTAATTGATGCTGGCATTGTAGCAACAGGTCATAAATTAAATAAGTATTTGAACGACTTGTCAATTGATCGGATTGATGTAGCGGTTGCTACTCATCCACACCATGACCATATTGGTGGTTATGAAACGATTTTGAAGACGAAGCAGATTGGTACGCTTTTGATGCCAGAACTGCCACATACTACAAGTGCTTATGCTCGTTTTTTGAATACCATTCAAAAAAGAAATGTAACACCAACTTATGTCGTAGCTGGTAACCATTTTTCATTAGGGAAAGAAGTATCTGTTGAAGTGCTTAGTCCTAGTCATGAAGCCCTTGAAAAGGCCCGTAAAGAAAAGAAATTATCTACAAGATACATTAACAATCTGTCACTTGTATTAAAAGTGACGTATCGGGATCAGACGTTTTTATTCACAGGAGATATTTATAAAAAACAAGAGGAAAAGCTCGTAAACTTCAAAGGGGAAAAGTTACATGTTGACCTTTTAGATGCCCCGCATCACGGGAAGAGGACTTCCTCATCAAATTTATTTATTCAAACCGTGCAACCAAGCTATACAGTCATTAGTATGAATAATTTAAGAAGCAAAAGAGCGTATAGTCGATATGAGAAAACAGGAAGCAGAGTCGTTTCAACGGGCATAAATGGCAATATACTCATTGTTTCAGACGGACAGTCACTGACGATTAAAACAGAAAGATGAAGGAATAAAGTGTCAAAAAGGGGTATCTCAAAAGGTTAAAGACCTTTTGAGACACCCCTTTTATCATTGTACTTTATTGTTGAAGCTGCTCCCACTCTTCCATTAGATTATCCATTTCGAGCTTAGAGTTATCAATTTCCTGCTGGAATAATTGAGCCTTCTCATGATCAGAGTAAACATCAGGATCACATAATGCTTCTTCTTTTTCGGCACAGAGTAGTTCTAACGCTTCAATTCTTGCTTCAATTTCCTCGATTCGTCTTAACCGTTGTCTTTCTAATTTTTTTGCTTCTTTATCTTGTATATAATTACTTTTATCAGGTTGGATGCTTTCTGTAACGACATGTCCTTTTTCTTGTAAATCAAGTTGTTCACGTTGATACATTTCGTCTTTTTTCTCAAGGTAATAATCATAATCTCCAAGGTAATTAGTCATTTGACCATTCTCAAGCTCTGCCATTCGAGTAGCAATACGGTTAAGGAAATACCTATCATGAGAAACGAATAACAATGTTCCTGGATAATCTATTAACGCATTTTCGAGTACTTCTTTTGCATCAAGATCTAAATGGTTTGTCGGCTCATCAAGAATGAGCACGTTCGCTTTTTGCATCATTAATTTAGCTAAGGCGAGTCTTGCTTTTTCTCCACCGCTTAGTGCAGAAACAGGTTTTAATACGTCATCACCTGTAAACAGAAAGTTACCGAGTACTGTTCGAATTTCCTTTTCTGGTTCTAGAGAATAATCATCCCATAGCTCATGAAGAACTGACTTGTTCGATTTTAAGTTGGCTTGTTCTTGATCGTAGTAGCCAATGGTTACATTGCTGCCAAATTTAATAGAACCTTTTTTAAGAGGGATGGCATTCATTAACGTTTTGAGTAGTGTCGTTTTTCCAGCTCCGTTTGGACCAATTAAAGCAACACTTTCACCTTTATCAACGGCGAGTTCAAGATTTTGAAAAATCGTTGCTTCACCATAAGCGACTTCAAGGTCGGTAGCTCGAATTACTTCATTTCCGCTTTGACGCTTTATGTCAAAAGAGAAGGAAGCGGACTTTTCCGATCCTGACGGGCGATCTAGTAACGTCATTTTCTCTAATTGCTTTCGCCTGCTTTGAGCACGTTTGGTAGTAGAAGCTCTCGCAATATTACGCTGGATAAAGTCTTCTAATTTTGCAATCTCACCTTGTTGTTTTTCAAACTGTTTTAGTTCCTGTTCATACCGTTTCGCTTTCTCTTCAAGATAAGCACTGTAATTTCCAGGATATTTCGTTGATTTTGTTCTTGAGATTTCGACGACTTCAGTCACAATTTTATCTAAGAAGTAACGATCGTGGGAGACGATTAAGATCGCGCCTTTGTAAGAGACTAAGTACTGTTCAAGCCATGTTAAAGTGGCGATGTCTAGATGGTTTGTCGGCTCATCAAGAATTAGAATATCTGGTTTTGTTAAAAGTAGTTTCGCCAGTGCGAGTCTTGTCTTTTGCCCACCGCTTAACGTGGAAATTTTCGTTTGGTAATCAAAGTCAGCGAAATTCATCCCTGCAAGGACACCGCGAATATCAGCTTCATACTGATAGCCACCTTTGTCTTTAAAAGTTAATTGCAGTTGGTCATATTCCTTCAGTAACTTTTCGTACTTTGCTTGATCGGAAAGTAAGGCAGGATCAGCCATTTGTACTTCCATCTCCCGAATTTGTTTCTCCATACGTTGAAGTGGTTTAAAGACTGTAAGCATCTCGTCCCAAATGGAAAGATCTGACTCGAGCCCAGTATTTTGAGCAAGATAGCCGAGTTCGATACCTTTTGGAATCATAAGTTGCCCGCTATCGAATGAAATCTGACCAGCTATTATTTTTAAAAGCGTTGATTTTCCTGCACCATTTCTCCCAACAAGAGCGACACGCTCTCCTGTTTGGATATCAAGTTTAATATTTGATAGAATAGGGTCAACGCCAAACGATTTAGATATATTTATACATTGTAAGACAATCATAGGGTTCCTTCCTATCTAGTTAAAATCGATTTTCTACTATATATAAGTGTATCGTAGATTGACTCATTCAACAACTTCATGAACTCTGAATTGAAACGATTACATTCTCTGTGAATTAGTGTACAATAAAAAATACATCTAGAAGGCCAAACTAGATGGTAGCAGGAGGGAGGAAACTTGATGAAAAATGATCAAACCAAGATTCCACAAGCAACGGCAAAGCGTTTACCACTTTATTATAGATTTTTGGAAAATCTTTACGCCTCAGGCAAACAAAGAGTTTCTTCAACTGAATTAAGTGAGGCAGTAAAGGTTGATTCAGCTACAATTCGAAGAGATTTCTCTTATTTCGGAGCACTTGGGAAAAAGGGGTATGGATATAATGTGAATTACTTACTCTCTTTCTTTCGGAAAACATTAGACCAAGATGAATTAACAAAAGTAGCACTAGTTGGTGTCGGGAATTTAGGAACAGCTTTTTTACATTATAATTTTTCAAAGAACAAAAATACTCAAATTGTCATGGCGTTTGATGTAGATGAAAATAAAATAGGAACAAATGTTGGTGGAGTACCGGTTTATCACCTAAAGGATTTCAAAGAAGTAATTGATTCTGATGTTACAGTCGCTATTTTAACCGTACCGTCTGCCGCCGCTCAAAAAATCGCTGATCAACTAGTAGAAGCTGGGATTCAAGGAATTCTAAACTTTACACCGGCAAGATTAGATGTGCCTGAAACTGTACGTGTGCATCACATCGATTTGACTGTTGAGCTACAATCATTAGTCTATTTTCTAAAGCATTACCCTGTGTAAAAGCTTGAACAACATATCGTAAATTCTCTACCAAGGAAAGAAGATTGAAGGATCGTCTCTTTCTTTTTGAACAAAATTATACAATTATCGAGAGTGATTGCCTTCTGTAATCAGAAGGACTATAATGAGAAAGTAATTGGACAAGGAGGTGCTACCTATGGGTTTAGGAGCAGGAAGTATTGCGATTATTGCACTTGTTGCCTTATTAATTTTTGGTCCAAAGAAACTTCCAGAGCTAGGAAAGGCTGCTGGAAATACTTTACGTGAATTCAAGCAAGCGACTAAAGGCTTAGCTGATGACGAAGATGATAAGAAGAAGGATAAAGATAAAGCCTAAGTAGGAAGGGTTTATAAATGGAACATAAAGATATGTCGGTGATGGAGCATATTGTGGAATTGAGACGAAGAATTGTCATATCGCTCATCTTTTTCACGGTCGCACTAATTGCCGGCTTTTTTTTAGCAAAACCTTTAATTATGTATTTACAAAGTACGCCAACTGCACAAGATTTACCGATGAATGCTTTTAAGTTAACGGATCCGATTAGAATCTTCATGACATTTGCCGTTTCTGTTGGCTTTGTTTTAACATTTCCGGTCATCATGTATCAACTCTGGGCTTTTATTAGGCCGGGGCTTCATGAGAAGGAGCAAAAGGCAACTCTTGCTTATATTCCTTTTGCCTTTATTTTGTTTTTATTAGGGATTTCATTCTCATATTTTATTTTATTCCCTTTCATAATTCAATTTATGGGTAATTTATCGGAAAGTTTAGGAATTACAGAGCAATATGGAATTAACGAATACTTTAGTTTTCTCTTTCAAATCACTTTGCCTTTTGGCTTGCTTTTTCAACTGCCAGTCGTCGTCATGTTCTTTACACGGCTAGGGATGATTACGCCAACCTTCTTAGGACAAGTGAGGAAAATTGCTTATTTTGTTTTGTTAGTGATTGCTGGTTTCATTACACCACCAGAGATTATTTCACATTTGATGGTAACCGTACCACTCTTACTTTTATATGAATTCAGTATATGGGTATCCTATTTAACTTATCGAAAAGTTAAAAGATTGGAAGCGGCACGTGAAGCAGAGTTAGAGAAATAACAACCAACATCGCATTGGAGTCCTTTTTTTAGGTGCTTCAATGCGATTGTATTTTTCAGGCGTTATAGGAAGGGTGCGTAAGGTTTTTGACAACAATATGTGAAATATTGAACAATCTTTGACAAGTATCAAAATAGAGTAGCCAAAGTGAGTAGTAGAGCTTATACTATGGATATAGAAAAGGTTGTGAAAATATTCACAAATTAATGTGAAGTGTTGAGCAATCGATAAGAAAATTAGAGGAGGAAGTCATCATGATAGGAAAATTCTTTAGAGATAATAAATATATTGCAGGTGTATGGTTTGTATTACGAGTGTATCTAGGGTGGGCTTGGTTAACTGCCGGTTGGGGCAAAGTAACAGGAGAATTTAATGCAGGAGGATTTCTACAAGGAGCTGTTGCCAATCCAGTATTAAAAGGAGAAGAGCTAATCTATCCTAACTATGTAGCCTTTCTAGAAAGCTTTGCGATTCCGAATGCAGAACTATTCAGTATCGTAGTAGCATGGGGAGAAGTGTTAGTAGGTTTAGGGTTAATCTTAGGAGTACTCACATCAGCAGCAGCGTTTTTCGGAGTCGTTATGAATATCTCTTTCTTATTTGCAGGTACGATTTCAACGAACCCATGGATGATTATGATTTCAATGTTTCTTTTAGCAGCAGGAGCAAATGCTGGAAGATACGGTGGCGATAGATGGGTACTGCCTTACTTGAAAGCAAAAGTCTTCCGTCGTAACAAAGATGATCAAAGCATGAACGTAACTGGGCAATTAAAAGAAGCAGTGTAATCTAAGGGGGTCAACTCGGGAAGAGTTGACCTTTATTAGCGTTTAGCTCTTCTGTTGCGATAAATACTTTCGTGGTATGATAGATTCATTATTTGCTTCGAAAAGCGAAATGGTGTAGGTGAGATCATGAACATATCTGAGAAGTGGTTAGTTGTCATTGCTGTATTACTAGGTTCTTTTACGATGATTTTAAACAATAGTATGCTGAATCCAGCTATTCCCCAGCTTATGGATGTCTTTCTAGCTGATGCCGTTTCGACTGGATGGGTGATTACGATCTTCATGGTTACAATGGGGATGACGGTGCCTGTTACTGGTTATTTAGGTGACCGATTTGGGAAAAAGAAGCTATATATTATCGGCTTATGTATTTTTATTTTAGGCTCAATTTTAGGCTCACAGTCATGGAATTTAAGCTCATTAATTCTCTTCCGGGGCTTGCAAGGAATCGGCGGAGGAATTATGATGCCGTTATCGATGGCTTTAATTTTTGAGGCATTTCCTCGAAAGGAAAGAGGTCTTGCTACAGGGGTATGGGGAGTATCCGCAATGATGGCTCCAACCATTGGCCCAACATTTGGAGGCTTTATCCTTGAAACGATGAATTGGACATATTTGTTTCTAGTGAATGTACCATTTGGCTTAATAGGACTTTGGTTTGCTTTACGGTACTTGCCTCATTCTAAATCGAATAATCGTGTTACATTTGATCGTTATGGGTTTGTGACCGTTACTTTAGGAGTCGGAGCGGTATTATTTGCATTAGGGCGTATTTCTGAATTTGCGCATTTAGGGGAGAGGATGAATCTATTGTTGCTAGCACTAGGTATCGTTCTACTCTATGTATTTGTGCGGATTGAGCGAAAAGTAGAGCAGCCTCTCTTAGACTTAGATTTGTTCAAGATCCCAGCTTATACATATAGCATGATTATAACGTCTATCTCTTCTATTGGTTTGTTTGCTGGTATTTTTTTGATTCCATTATTAATTCAACAGGTTTATCAATTCGGTCCGATTATGACGGGGTTTGTCTTCTTGCCATCTGCTTTATTGACCGGTATTTTCATGAGTATAGGAGGGCGTATTCTAGACCGAAGTGGGGCAACTGGGGTCATTTCTTCTGGGCTTATTATTGTGACTATTGGAACATTTCCACTAGGATTCCTGACAGTTGAATCGTCGCTAGCTATTGTCTTTGTTTGGATGGCAATACGAGGGATTGGGATGGGACTAAGTGGAATGCCCTCAACAACGACAGGGATGAATGCAATCCCAAACCATTTAATTTCAAGAGGCTCTGCGGTGAACAACGTAGTTAGACAAATGAGTTCAGCATTTGGAATTGTCTTTGTTTCTATCTACTATGAAGTAAGAAGGGGGCAGCTCACAGCGAGTATGAACTCTTTTGAAGAGGCGAGCATTCAAGCGATAAATGAAGGGTTTATAGTTGTATCCATTTTAACAGCCTTAACAATTCCAATCGCCTTCTTATTAGAAAGAGCAGCTCGCAACGATGAAAGGAAGATGCGTTCAAATTCATGAGACTTAAAGTAATAAACCCTGTTACTCTAAAGTAACAGGGTTTTACTCGTCTTAATCTTTTTTCTTCTTATTCTGCTTTTGCAATTGTTTAATGACTTTTCGTAAACGGTAAAACCGATAAGCAATCATGAAATCAATCGCAGCAAAGGAAACAATTAAATAGCTCCAGAAATTCCATCCTGAGGTGCTCACATTTTGAATGGCGAAGAAGACGAGCAGTACGCCTATAGAAAAATATAGGAGCGCCATTGTAATGGGAGATGCTCTCATAGTAATCCTCCAATGATGATAATTGATGTTTGCTGAATTTGTTCAAGCTGTTCCATCCAATCTTCTAGTCGATCAGCAAGAAGTACATTTACTACTGCTACAAATAGGTTAATCGCTACATGAGCGATAATTGGAACAAGAATTCGGCCAGTTTTTACATATAGAAAAGCAAATACTAATCCCATTGCGGTATATACAAGCAAATGTGTAAAGTCCATATGAACAGCAGCAAAGATCAATGAACTTCCGATACCCGCAATCCAAAATCCAAAGCGTTTATAAAGTGCACCAAAAATAACTAATCGGAACACAATCTCTTCAAGGATTGGACCAATAACAGAAACAACAATAATAAAAGCAGGAAACGCTTTTGCAAATTCAATGATTGTCTCTGTGTTTTCTGAGCCAGGCTCTATACCAAGAACAAACATTTCAATTAATGCAGCAGCATATTGAGCAGCGAAAACGAGAAAAACCCCAATAACCGACCAGCGAATGGCTTCGCCTCTTGTAGAACGACCAGCACGAGCATGGCGGTGCTTGATATCTGGCTTAAGAAGAAACAATATGATTAGTAATCCAAGCGAAAACGAAACCATACTCCAAATACCAGGAATTCGTTCCACTTCTACTCCTAAAGAAATAAGAAGCGGCATCCCGACAATGGCAGAGAGCTGCATTAAAGCGTATGTAATTAGAATCCACCAATAACGTATATTCAATGTACAAAGCTCCTTTAAACCGAGAATGTAATAATTTCATCAACATATTTTAACATAAGTAAGGTAGAAAAGCAGAAGGAAAGCCTTACGATTGCATCGAAACAGTATAAACGGAAATATTTTGGATATGATAAAGAAGGTTTGAGACAGGACATGTTCTCCATAAGTTATGTAAAAGACTAACTGATTATGAGCGATTGTTTGGGGAGCTTGTTTTTTACATATTAAGAAAAACAAAGCAATGTAAATGTTTTGTAAGCGTAAAAAAATTTATGTAAAACACTTGCAAAACGAATCAGATGTTATTATTATAATAAATGTGTTAGCACTCATCGAAGTCGAGTGCTAATAAATAAAAATTTGTTAACAGTTTGAAGGAGGGTGTTTTCCTTGTTAAAGCCATTAGGTGATCGTGTTGTCATTGAATTAGTTGAATCAGAGGAAAAAACTGCAAGCGGAATTGTACTACCGGATTCTGCAAAGGAAAAGCCTCAAGAAGGGAAAGTCGTTGCTGTTGGTTCTGGTCGTGTGACTGAAAATGGCGAGCGAGTTGCTCTTGAAGTAAGTGAAGGAAATACTATTATCTTCTCTAAATATGCTGGGACAGAAGTGAAATATGAAGGCAAAGAATATTTAATTCTTCGTGAGAGCGATATTCTTGCAATCGTTGGCTAAAAAATTTATGAGCTAAAGCTCTACATATACTATTAAAATTTTAGGAGGTTATCCCATGGCTAAAGATATTAAGTTTAGTGAAGACGCACGTCGCTCAATGCTTCGTGGTGTAGATGCACTTGCAAATGCTGTGAAAGTAACACTTGGACCAAAGGGACGTAACGTGGTTCTTGAAAAGAAATTTGGTTCTCCATTAATTACAAATGATGGTGTAACTATTGCTAAAGAAATCGAACTTGAAGATGCATTTGAAAACATGGGTGCAAAGCTTGTTGCTGAAGTAGCGAGCAAAACGAACGACATCGCTGGGGACGGTACAACTACAGCAACAGTTCTTGCTCAAGCTATGATCCGTGAAGGTCTTAAAAACGTAACTTCTGGTGCAAATCCAATGGTTATCCGTAAAGGAATTGAAAAAGCAACAGCAGCTGCTGTTGAAGAGTTACGTAAGATTTCTAAGCCAATCGAAGGCAAAGCTTCAATTGCACAAGTTGCAGCTATTTCAGCAGCTGATAATGAAGTAGGCGAAATCATTGCTGAAGCTATGGATCGTGTTGGTAACGACGGCGTTATCACAATTGAAGAATCTAAAGGTTTCTCTACAGAGCTTGAAGTTGTTGAAGGTATGCAATTTGACCGTGGATATGCATCTCCTTACATGGTAACAGACTCTGACAAAATGGAAGCTATTTTAGATAACCCATATGTTCTTATCACAGATAAGAAAATTGCTAACATCCAAGAAGTTCTTCCTGTTCTTGAGCAAGTAGTTCAACAAGGTCGTCCGATCCTTATCATCGCTGAAGATGTTGAAGGGGAAGCTCTAGCTACATTAGTAGTGAATAAATTACGTGGTACATTTAATGCAGTAGCTGTTAAAGCTCCTGGATTTGGTGACCGTCGTAAAGCAATGCTTGAAGACATTGCGATCCTTACAGGTGGTGAAGTGATTACAGAAGACCTAGGTTTAGACCTGAAGTCTGCTAATATCGCTCAACTTGGTCGCGCTGGTAAAGTTGTTGTAACAAAAGAAAATACAACAATTGTTGAAGGTGCAGGCGAAGCTGATCAAATTGCAGCTCGCGTGAACCAAATCAAAGCTCAACTTGAAGAAACAACTTCAGAGTTTGACAAGGAAAAGCTTCAAGAGCGCCTTGCTAAACTAGCTGGTGGTGTTGCCGTTCTTAAAGTTGGTGCTGCTACTGAAACAGAATTAAAAGAGCGTAAACTACGCATTGAAGATGCATTAAACTCAACTCGTGCTGCTGTTGAAGAAGGTATCGTAGCTGGTGGTGGTACTGCACTTGTCAACGTAATCAAAGCTGTTCAAGCTGTTCAAGCTGATGGCGATGAAGCAACAGGTGTAAACATCGTTCTTCGTGCTCTAGAAGAGCCAGTTCGTCAAATCGCACACAACGCTGGTCTTGAAGGATCTGTTATCGTTGAGCGTCTTAAAGGTGAAGCAGTTGGCCAAGGATTCAATGCGGCAACTGGCGAGTGGGTAAACATGGTTGAAGTTGGTATCGTTGACCCAACTAAAGTTACACGCTCAGCTTTACAACACGCTGCATCAGTATCAGCAATGTTCTTAACGACTGAAGCTGTAATCGCTGATAAACCAGAAGAAAACGCTGGTGCTGGCATGCCTGACATGGGCGGCATGGGCGGTATGGGTGGAATGGGCGGCATGATGTGATGACTGCTCAACCCCATGGTATATAAGGGTTTTTGGAGTGATTTGCTAACAAAATGCTAACACGAGTTAAAGGAATTGAGGCTTCTCAAAGGTTGATTAAACTATTGAGAAGCCTCTTTTTTTATTTTATTTGGTTATATCAATGAGCTTCAATTGAACTTTTAATGGAAAAGTTTCAAATAAAAAATAAAGAAATACTATTGAAAATGTTCAGAAACATTGTTATTATCAATGTAAGCGATATCAAAAACCGGTTTCAGAAATCGGTTTTATAATTAAAAAGGGTGAATGGTAGAATGGCGACTATAAATGATGTAGCTAAAAGAGCTGGTGTTTCAAAGAGTTCTGTATCAAGGGTATTAAATGGGAATTTTGAATACATGTCTGAAGAAATGAAAAACAAAATTTTAAAAGCTGTGGAGGAATTAAATTATAGACCTAATTCAGTAGCGCAGAGCTTAAAAAAGAAGTCCACACAAACTATTGGAATTATTATTTCTGATATATCTAACCCTTTTTGGTCTGAAGTATTAAAGGGAGTTCAATACGAATGTACACGTAGTGGATATGGTTTAATGGTGAGCAGTTCTGGAGAAGACGCTAAGGTCGAACTGGAAAATATTATTACATTAAAAAATAAACAAGTTGACGGATTAATTATTAATACGACTGGAAGAAATATGGATTTATTTAATCAATTAGAAGATGAGATGTATTCCTTTGTATTTTTGGATCGCTTTAATGATGATTTGAAAACAGATACAGTAATTGTTAACAACATCTTAGGGGCAAAACAATCAGTACAATATTTAATTGATCAGGGGCACAAACGAATAGCAACGCTACTATACCCAGTTGAAAATAAAAGTCCAAGGATAGATAGATTGGAAGGTTATAAGCAAGCATTAAGTGAGAATAATATTCCAATTGATGAAGATTTAATTAAAATATGCTCCCAAAAGAGTGAGAGTGGTATAAAAGCAACGAAAGCGTTGCTTTCCTTACCCAATAGACCAACAGCCATTTTTTCTACAAATACATTATTAAATTTAGAAGTACTTAGAGGTGTAAGGGAAGTAGGGTTAAATGTTCCAAAAGATGTATCACTATTTGGGTATGATGACTATCCATGGGTACCACTATTAGATCCACCACTTAGTACTGTTGCACAACCTGCATATCAAATGGGGGCAAAAGCTACTGCTTTGTTAATTAATAGAATGAAAAGAAAAAGAAAAACAAAGCCTAGAATTGTTCAATTAGATCCAGAACTTAAAATTCGTAGCTCTTGTTTACCGCCAAGTATATAGATTAATTACAGGAGGTGATGTAAAGGTAGGTATAAAAAAGTTTATCAATGTTGTCGTCACTAAAAAAAGCCTCGTAAGAAATGATGTTTCCCAAAAAACATCGTACGAGACTTAAAGAAAAAATCTGTATTTAATTAGTTTACACTAGGAGGGTCTATTATGCAAAGATCTAAGATTGGATTATTCTTAATAAGCTTAATTACTTTATTAATTTTAGCAGCTTGTGGTTCACAATCATCTTCACAGGAAGGTAGCAATGCTGAAGATGCTGCAAATGGAGCTGTAAACGAAGGAACTAACTAGGAAATAGTAATACGATTAGGTCATGGAACTGCTACAAGTTCACTATACCATGCTGGTTCTGAGAAGTTTAAAGAGTTAATTGAAGAAAAAACAGAAGGAAAAGTTAAAGTTGACATTTATACCGATGGTCAATTAGGTCATGATCGAGAGTTAGTTGATGGTATGGGGTTAGGGACTATTGAAATGGGAATGGTTGGTGTTGAACCGGTCACAACATTGGTTCCGAAATTACAAGCGGTTAATTTACCTTATGTATTTACAGATCGTGAAACAACTTATTCTGTATTAGATGGAGAAATTGGTGCAGAAATGGTTGAAGAACTACCTGAGAAAAGTGGAATTCGTGTTTTAGGTTATTTTGAAAATGGATTCAGACACATTTCAAACTCTAAAGGTGAAATTAATAGTCTTGAAGACTTAAAGGGGTTAGCAATTCGTACTTCGGAAAGCCCAGTTTCCCTTTCCATTTTTAGATCTTTAGGAGCAAACCCTACTCCGATGTCTTTTGGTGAACTATATACGGGTCTTCAGCAAGGAACAGTTGATGGACAAGAGAA
Source organism: Halalkalibacter krulwichiae (assembly GCF_002109385.1). Taxonomy (NCBI): domain Bacteria; kingdom Bacillati; phylum Bacillota; class Bacilli; order Caryophanales; family Bacillaceae; genus Halalkalibacter; species Halalkalibacter krulwichiae. Next base: position 273,209 of record NZ_CP020814.1, read on the forward strand.
TCCAGTTTCGTTATTTTACACGTCAGGGTTTTATGAAATTCAAGATTATCTTGCTTTAACTCGTCATATGTATTCGCCAATGTTGTTAGTCATTAGTGAGCAAAAATGGGCGGGCCTCTCTCCAGAAATTCAAGCTGCAATTCAAGAAGCATCTGATGGAGCAAGAGATTATGAAAGACAACTAAGTCAGCAACAAGAAGAGGAATATATCCAAAAGGTAAGAGATGAAGGAGTTACTATTACTGAACCAGATCTTGCGCCATTTATCGAAGCTTCAAAGGATGTTTACTTAGAATTTGAGGATGCGTTTGGAGCAGATTTCTATGAAAGATTGTTAGAAGCAACTAATTAAAAAAATGGGGCTGTGATCAGCCCCATTATATTCCCCTCAAGAAAGTGTTCAGTGCTTTAATCAAATTTCTAAGCCGCTAACTAATGGTTCGTTCTTTTTATTAATCTCCATTCATAAAAAATGACATCATTTGAAAAACTGAAATCTAGTATATGCTTTGGAGAGTCTGGTTATATTTTATAAGTTTCTTAGAGAGAAGAATTTTTAATAAAAAGAGAGGTTTTATAAATGAAAGTGGTTAAATGGATGGATGATTATATAGAGGAATTTCTATTAGTTATATTATCAATAATCATGGTTACTGTTATTGGTGTGCAGGTGTTTATGAGGTTTGTGATGAACTCATCTCTACCATGGTCAGAGGAGCTTGCCAGATATTGTTTCATTTGGCTCATATATATCGGGATCAGCTATGGGGTGAAAAGGCAACGTCACATAAAGGTAGATGTCGTTTTATTGTTATTAAGAGACAAAGCGAAAATTGTATTAAATATTATAGCGAATTTATTCTTTTTAGGTTTTGCAATCTTTGTAGTTATTAAAGGTTATGATATATCGCAAAGACTCTTTCAATTTGGTCAAACAGCCGCATCATTGAATATTCCAATGGGTTTAGTATATATGGCAACACCAATCGGAATGGGCTTAACGTCTATTCGTATCATTCAACAACTGATAAAACAAGTTAAAGCATTATTGGGATATGGAAACTTTCAAGTGAAAACGGAACAAGAACTAATTCTAGAAGGATCGAAAGAACCTGATAGCAAAGGAGGCGGAAAATGACTTCATTAATTCTATTTGGAAGCCTTACTTTGTTTCTATTGATGAGTATCCCGATCGGTATAGCGATTGGACTGGCATCATTATTTACAATTTTATATTCGAATGTAATTCCTTTGGATTTTCTCGTGCAAGGATTGGTTACTTCTGTTGATTCCTTTCCACTTATGGCTGTCCCTTTCTTTATCCTTGCTGGTGAAATTATGGGCAGAGGTGGAGTTTCGGATCGTTTATTTCGCGTAGCAAACTCGATTGTTGGTAATGTAACAGGAGGTTTTGCTATTGCAACTATCTTTACCTGTATGTTCTTTGCAGCGATTTCCGGATCTGGTCCGGCAACGGTTGCGGCCGTCGGCGGTATTATGATTCCAGCGATGGTTCGTCAAGGGTACGATATTAAGTTTTCAACAGCATTAGTAGCTGCGTCTGGTTCTCTTGGTGTCATTATTCCACCAAGTATACCGATGGTTATTTATGGGGTTACAGGTAGTGTTTCAATTGGTAATATGTTTATCGCAGGAATCTTACCTGGAATCGTTGTTGGGTTAGGATTAGCTGTCTACGCTTATTACTATTCAAAGAAAAAAGGTTACAGTGGGACTGGCATTAAGTTTAGTCTAAAAAATGTTGGAAAAGAAACCTGGGAAGCAAAGTGGGCCTTATTTATTCCATTTATTATTTTAGGTGGGATATACGGAGGCATCTTCACACCTACAGAGGCAGCAGTTGTTGCAGTTATTTATGGTTTATTTGCTGGAGTAATCATTTATCGTGAATTAGGGTTTAGAGACCTGCCCCAAGTACTTGCAGATTCTGCATTGACTACGGCTACTGTTCTTATCATTGTTGGTTCAGCAACTGCGTTTGGACGGTTATTAAACTTAGAACAAATACCGAGTAGAATAGCCGAAGGACTTCTAACAATATCTGAGAATAAAATTGTGATTATTCTATTGATCGCAGTGTTACTACTTATTGTTGGCTGTTTTATGGAAACGATCGCTTCAATTATTATTCTGACACCAATTCTTTTACCAATTGGAATTAGCTTGGGATATGATCCAATTCACTTCGGTATCTTTATGATTGTCGGTTTAGCGATTGGGTTTATCACTCCGCCATTAGGAGTCAATCTCTTTGTAGGATCAGGGATATCGGGCGTTTCGATTGAATCACTTTCGAAAGCAATATTACCGTTCTTTATCGTCATGGTTGTTACGTTGTTAATCATCATTTTTATCCCGCAACTTTCGTTATTACTCATTGGCTAGTTGAAGTAATAGCTGCCATGTAATGGGGACAATTAGTATTGATTATCGGTAAATACACTTAAACTAGCTAAAGGAGAGGATGAAGTTAATGAAATATAGCACTGAGTTTTTAAAGTCTTATATTTGTGATGTATTGAAGGCAGTTGGGTTAACAGAAGAAAATGGACGAATTGTCGCAGAAAGCTTGATTTCAGCAAACCTTCGTGGTGTTGATTCTCATGGTGTCACTAGACTACCAATTTATGTAAAGAGGCTTCAAACTGGAGCTGTTACACCCAACCCAAATGTTCAAGTTGAACAGGAAAGTGATGCTACGCTTTTAATTGATGGTAATGATGGTATGGGACAAATCGTTGGTACTAAAGCAATTGAATTAGGAGTAGAGAAAGCTAAGAAGAATGGTGCCGTTTATATTGGTGTAAAAAACTCTACCCACTTTGGAACAGGTGCGTTCTTTATTCAGCAAGCATTAAAGCATGACATGATTGCCTATGCAATGTCAAATGCTCCATCTACTATGGCACCTTTTGGTGGAATTCAGCCATATTTAGGTACGAATCCATTTGCCTTTGGGGTACCAGCGCAAAAAAATAAGCCAATTATTTTTGATATGGCAACAAGTGTTGTTGCTAGAGGAAAAATAATTTCTGCGGAGCAAAGAGATGAGGATATCCCATTAGGTTGGGCTATTGATAAAGAAGGTCGCCCTACTACGAATGCAAAAGAAGCTTTAGAAGGAACGGTACTGCCTTTTGCAGGACCAAAAGGATATGCTATCTCGTTAATGATGGATATTATGAGTGGAGTTTTAACAGGTGCAGGTTTTGGTCCACATATCAATAATATTTATGGAGACTTTGATAAACCACAAAATGTTGGGCATTTTTTTCAGCTGATTGACGTTAACCGCTTTATGCCAGCAGAGCACTTTAAAATGAGAGTAGATCAAATGATTGATGAAATAAAGTCTTCTCCAAAGGCGGTAGGTGTAGAAGAAATTTTCTTGCCTGGAGAAATTGAACTGAACACTGAACAAGAGCGTCTTAACAATGGAATTCACCTTGGTAAGGAGGTGTACGAGTCTATAAAGCTTGTAGGAGAAGAAGTTGGAGTTTCTATTGATAATTTCAAACTACAAAATAGGAGAGATTTACGATGAATTTATTAAGTCGAGTATTTAGTTATGAGCTTCCTACAGAAATTGTATTCGGTATTAATTCGATAGAGCAACTATCGCAAAAGGTAAGAGGCTTACAAGGGAATAGAGTGTTAGTCATTACTGATCCTGGGGTAAAAGATGCTGGAATTTTAGATAAATTGATAAAGCAAATCGATGCTGATATTTCGTTTGATACATTTTGGGACATCGAAAGAGAACCAGATGTGAAAACAATCCGTAATGCTACTGAAAAAGCAAAAGAGTTTGGTGCTGATTTAATAGTTGGAATTGGTGGAGGTAGTGCACTAGATGCGGCCAAGGCTGTTGCAATTATGCTTAATAATGATGGTGATATTATTGATTATGCCGGATTAAACAATGTACCTAATCCAAGCGTACCAACAATTTGTATTCCAACAACTTCAGGAACAGGTAGTGAAGTAACAATTTGGACTGTTATTTCAGATAAAGATAATAATCGAAAGTTTGGTATTGGTGGAAAATCAATTGCTCCCACAATGGCATTGTGTGATCCTAATTTAACGACATCATTACCAGGCTTAATGACAGCTGCAACAGGTGTAGATGCACTTACACATGCGCTAGAGTCATTTGTAAATAAAGCAACTCAACCAATTTCACAAGCATTATCAAGAGAAAGTATGCGATTAATTTTTAAGAGCCTTCGTAAGGCAGTTCATCAAGGAGATAATTTAGAAGCACGTTACGATATGTTGTTAGCTAGCACAATTGCAGCGACTGCTTTTAACCCAACACGTTTAGGCCTTGCTCATGCTTTATGTATGCCATTAGGCGCAAAATTTAAAGTTCCTCACGGAATTGCGAATGCGATTTTGCTTCCGCAAGTCATGGAGTTTAACATAATCGGTAATCCAGAGGCATTTAAAGAAATTGCTGAAATTTTTGGAGAAAATACAGAAGGCTTATCATTATATGAAGCAGCCGAGTTATCTGTTAAGGCGATTAAAAAATTAAACCAAGATGCAGGTATCCCTGCAGGATTTGCGGAGTTTGGAGTTACCGAAGAAGATCTTGATTATATTGCTGAAGGTGCAATTGGTAGTGATAATGTTCTTGTTAATCCTCGTAAACCATCTTTAGAAGATCTGAAAGAAATCGTTAGGAAATCATTATAATAAAGGAGCGGATGTAAAATGACAATGATAACAACAGCAGTGTATAAAAACTTTATTAACGGTGAATGGGTAGAAGGTAGTTCAAAAGAAGTGTATGAAGTGACGAATCCAGCAGACAAAAATGAAGTTGTAGGGAAATTCCCATTGTCTACCGAAGCTGATGTAGATAAAGCAGTGCAAAGTGCAAATCAAGCATTTGATAGTTGGAGAAAGGTTCCCGCTTCAGAAAGAGCAGCGTATGTATACCGTTTTATAGAATTATTAGATCAGAACAAAGAACGATTAGCAAATGCTCTATGCAAGGAACAAGGTAAACCGTTACAGGAAGCGTTAACTGAAGCAACTCGTGGAGTTAGTGAAATGCGTTTTGTCGCAGGTGAAGCGGTTCGTCTGGATGGCACGACATTGCCTAGTGATCGTAGAGGCGTTATTAACATGGCAGTTAGAGTTCCAATTGGAGTTGTTGCTGCAATTACACCATGGAACTTCCCAGTATTAACACCACTTAGAAAAGTCATTCCTGCACTTGTATGTGGATGTACTGTTGTACTAAAGCCGGCAACTGATACACCATTAACTTCTTTAATTATTACAGAATTGCTAGAAGAAGCAGGTCTACCAGCAGGAACAGTTAATTTAGTGATCGGTAGAGGAAGAAAAGTAGGAGATGCGCTTGTTGGGCATCCATTAGTAAAAGGGGTATCATTTACAGGGTCAACACAAGTAGGACGTAATATTAATGCAACTGCAGCGAAGAATTTTACAAAAGTTCAATTAGAACTAGGTGGGAATAACCCTGCTGTTGTCGCAGACTACAGTGATTTAGAAGGTGCAACAACACAAATCGTCGGTGGTTGCTACGGTAACGCTGGACAACGTTGTACAGCAATCGGTCGTGTAATCGTACTTGACAAACATGCTGATGAATTAGAAAAGTTAATTGTTGAAAAGGCTAGTGCTTTAAAAGTTGGTAATGGGTTAGAATCTGAAACAAAAATTGGGCCAGTGATTAGTGAAAGTGCTCGCCAAACCCTCGTTGATTATATGGAAACGGCTAAAAAAGAGGGGGCAAACATCGTCTTAGGTGGACGTAGCCTTACAGAAGGCCAGTTTGAGAATGGTTACTATTTTGAACCTACAATTATTTCTGGAGTTACACCAGATATGGTTGTTGCAAAAGAAGAAATTTTCGGGCCAGTACTTATTATTATTCGAGTATCTTCCTTTGAAGAAGCGATCAAGGTAAGTAATGATACAGAATATGGATTAACATCATCTGTTTTCACTGATGACATGAATCTTGCTTATCGATATATGGAAGATGTGGAATCAGGAATGGTTCATATTAACAATGGAACAGTAAGTGAAGGGCATATGCCATTTGGTGGCGTTAAAAATTCAGGTTTAGGGCCATATTCAATTGGTGGTACAAACAAAGACTTTTATACAGAATTAAAAGTAACTTATATTCAACATCGTTAATAAGGTTTAAATAATAAAAAATTTTAAATATTTCTAAAACCGGTTTCGGAAACCGGTTTTAGAAATAAAGGAGAGTAAATACAGATGAATAATATTGGTTTTCGTGTTTTACCTTTAGAAAATAGAGTACCAAAACAAATTATTGACGAGTACCGTGAATTTGTAACCCCTCACATTTCTGATAATATGAATCGATTAAATAGTGTTGACTCATCAATTCGTCCTATTCATACAGAAGGAAAATTAGTCGGTTCAGCATTTACTGTAAAAACTAGACCAGGAGATAATTTACTTGTGCATAAAGCGATTGATATGGCTGAGCCAGGAGATGTTATAGTGGTAGATGCTGGTGGTGACGTTACAAATGCTATTATGGGTGAAATAATGGTTAGGATTGCGAAAAAGAATGGGATTGAAGGGTTTATTATAAATGGAGCGATTCGTGACTCAAAAGAAATCAAAGAAATGAATTATCCGATGTATGCAAAAGGTGTGATTCATCGTGGACCGTATAAAGATGGCCCTGGTGAAATTAATGTCCCTATTCAATTAGCAGGCGTGGTCGTTAATCCTGGTGATCTGGTTGTAGGAGATATGGATGGTATCGTCATTGTTCCTCAAGAGCATACTGAAGCTATAGCAGATAAAGTGCGGGGTACAATGGAAATGGAAAATAAAACGATGGATGCAATTGAGGATGGAACAGTGGATCGTTCTTGGGTAGATGAAGTATTAAGAAAAAAAGGGTGTGAAGGGGTTTGAAGCCAAAAGTTTATATCACAAGAAAAATCCCAAATGAAGCATTAGAAAAAATCAAAGAAACATGTGAAGTCACTATGTGGAATGAAGAGGATCAACCTGTTCCACGTGAAGTATTAAAAAAAGAGATCGTTGATGTAGATGGAATATATTGTTTGCTAACAGAATCTATCGATGAAGAGCTCCTAAGCCTAGCAAAAAACTTGAAAGTAATTAGCAATATGGCGGTTGGTTACAATAACATTGATGTTCAAGCTGCAACAGAAAAAGGTGTGATGGTCACTAATACACCAGGTGTATTAACTGAAACAACAGCGGACCTGACGTTTGCACTTCTTATGGCAACAGCACGTAGATTAATAGAGTCTTCTGATTATTTGAGAGATGGGAAATGGCAGACATGGTCTCCGATGCAATTAACGGGTCAGGATATATATGGTGCTACATTAGGGAATATTGGATTAGGTCGGATTGGTGAAGCTGTAGCAAGAAGAGCAAACGGTTTTGGCATGAATGTACTTTACCACAATCGCAGCCGAAAGATAGAAGCGGAACAAGAATTTGATCTAACTTTTGTTGATAAAGAAACACTTTTAAAGGAATCAGACTATGTTGTTGTGTTAACACCGTATAGTCCGGAGACACACAATTTAATTGATACACTTGAATTAGAATTAATGAAGAATACGGCAGTTCTGATTAATACATCAAGGGGCGGAATTGTCAATGAGGATGCGTTATATCAGGCTCTGAAGGAAGAGAAAATATGGGCTGCTGGTCTAGATGTATTTGAGGATGAGCCAGTCTCTCTTGATCATCCACTTCTGACTTTACCTAATGTTGTAGTGTTACCTCACATTGGTAGTGCTAGTAAGAAAACAAGAACCAAGATGGCTAACATGGCTGCAGAGCATTTACTACACGCTCTACAAGGGAAGAAGCCCACCTATCTTGTAAATGAGATAGATATAAATTAAAGAGAATCAAAGGGTCCCTTTGATTCTTTTTTAGAAAGAGGAAGAGTTTTGTCTATATTCCTGCACATTCTATATTCAAATATTTTACCACTGTTTATTTTGGTGGGTATCGGAATCATCTTGCAAAAGAAATATCATTTTGATGTAAAAATTTTTTCGAAATTATTATTTAGTATTTATATTCCTGTATTAGTTTTTATAGAGTTATATCGAATTAATATTTCCTTTAGTGTATTAAGTGATATTATCTTATTTATTCTAATTTTATATTCCATCTTAACCTTTATCGTGTTTATAAACATTAAAATGAGGAAGATAGAACCAAAGAAAATACCTACTATTTTTAATAGTGTTTTATTTTATAATAGTGGCAATTATGGCATTCCTCTTATTTTATTGGTTTTTCCGGGTAACTCCTTAGCTTTCTCGACTCAAGTAATTATAGTTTTAGTTCAAACATTGCTACCCTTTACCTTAGGAATGTTAACGATAAATTCAAAGAAAAAATCTAAACAAGAACTCTGTATAGAACTACTAAACCTCCCTGTTGTTTATGCCGTACTATTAGGATTAGCTTTCCATTTAACAGGAATTCCATTGCCTCAACCAATTATTCAACCATTAGATTATATAGTAGATGGATTTATTGCACTTGCATTACTTACATTAGGCATTCAGCTTGGAAATATAAATTGGAAGTTTAATGTTGGGCAAATTTTTTATGTTAATGGTATGAGGTTAATTCTTTCCCCTCTAATAGCATTTTTCATTGTATATAGTATGGATTTGTCAGGGGTTGTTGCCCAAGTACTCATTATTTCAAGTGCTGTTCCTACAGCTTTAAACGTTGTTTTATTAGAAATAGAATATGATAATGAGCCTGAGTTTTCTTCACAAATTGTATTGTCTTCCACGATATTTAGTGTATTTACAATGACCGGAGTTATTTATTACGTTCAAGTATTATTTTCTTAAGAAGCTGAAAAATTATGAAAATCATTATTTCTCCAGATTCATATAAAGGGAGTTTGTCAGCTTTTGAAGTCTCAAAGTGTATTCAATCAGGAATTCAACAAGTTCTTCCTCATGCCCATACGAAGCTTTTACCTTTAGGGGATGGAGGGGAAGGTACTGTTGATGCTCTCGTTAATGGTACAAATGGTAGCTTTTTAACTGAGGAAGTCCAGGGCCTCTAGGTAATCCTGTTTTAGCAAAGTGGGGGAGGTTAGGAGACGGGAAGACTGCAATTATAGAAATGGCAGAAGCATCGGGCCTTACACTAATTCAGAAAGATCGTTTAGATCCTCTGAATGCTACTACCTATGGTACAGGAGAGTTGATAAAGTGTGCTCTTGATGCAGGGTGTAAGAAAATCATTTTAGGCATAGGAGGAAGTGCTACCAACGATGGTGGTGCAGGAATGGCATCAGCTCTGGGAGTTAGGTTTCTTAATGCGGATGGAGATGAGCTTGCCCCGGGCGGAGGTTATCTTCAAGAATTAGATAAAATATGTATTGAGCACATAGACAAAAGAATTTATGAAACCGAGATCATTGTTGCTAGTGATGTAACTAATCCACTATGCGGTTCAACCGGTGCATCGGCCGTTTTTGGCCCACAAAAAGGAGCAACCCCTGAAATGGTGGAGCACCTTGATCGATCATTAAGCCATTATGCATCAAAAATAAAGGAGCAGCTATCAATCAGTATTCGAGACTTTCCAGGTTCAGGAGCTGCTGGTGGTTTAGGTGGGGATTGATTGCTTTTTTACAAGCTAAGCTGAAACCTGGCATTGATATTATTTTAGATTTAATCGATTTTGAAAATGAAGTGAAAAAAGCTGACCTCGTCATAACAGGGGAAGGGAAAACAGATATTCAAACAAGCTATGGTAAAGCGCCTATGGGAGTAGGCTTAAGAGCAAAGAAGCATGGTGTTCCAGTCATTTGTATTTCAGGCAGTTTGGATCAAGGGCATGAAAATTTAGAAAAGCATGGGATCTGCGCTTTTTTTAGTATCATGGATAAACCCCAGTCATTAGAGGTCGCAATCGAGAATACTGATCGTTTAATGGAAGAAACTGTAAAAACGTTATGGAATTATATAAGTTATTTGACAGGTAAATATATTCCTTTATTACTCTAATATATATAATGTAAAGTGTTTAGGAGGTTAACAGGTGATAGTTACAGACAACAGTTCTCTTTTAAGAAATGATGTTAAGAAATTGGGTAATATTCTTGGAGAAATTCTTGTTCACCATGGTGGTATTGAACTACTAAATACAGTTGAATCAATACGAAATAGAACTAGGAAACTACGTGATAATTTTAATGAAGAACCATATAAACAATTAAAAGAAGACATTAAAAGCCTTAAACCTCCAATGCGTCAACAAGTGATTAGAGCATTTTCAATTTATTTTCACCTTGTTAATATTGCCGAACAAAACCAACGAATTCGACGCCGGCGTCAGTATCAGCTTCAGGGAGATGATGTGGTTCAACCATTTTCTCTTGAACAAGCCGTATCGAATCTTAAAGAAAATGAAATAGCTGAAGATGTTATTCAACGTGTTTTAGGAAATTTATCTCTGGAATTAGTGATTACTGCACATCCGACGGAGGCAACAAAGAGAACCATACTTGAAACACAAAAGCGAATTCTATTAATTTTAAAAGAATTCGATCATGGAGTGTTAACGAGAAAAGAACAAGAAAAATTGGATGAGAGCTTGTTCAATGAGATCACATCCTTGTGGCAAACAAATGAATTAAGAGACCGTAAGCCAACAGTTTTGGATGAAGTGAAAAATGGTCTTTATTATTTTGACCAAACCCTATTTGATGTGTTGCCAGACATCCATCAAGAGTTAGAAAACCAACTTGAAAACCACTACCCAAAAACGAAATGGAGTGTTCCAAATTTCCTGCGTTTTGGTTCATGGATTGGTGGAGACCGTGATGGAAATCCATTTGTAACGCCTGATGTTTCTTGGGAGACGCTGAAAAAACATAGACAGCTTGTCATTAAAAAGTACGATGAAGCAATTGTCGATTTAATGAGACGCTTTAGTCAGTCAACGGCACGTGTAGAAGTGAGCGAAGAATTATTTAAGTCCGTAGAAAAAGACGAAAATCTCTATCTTGAAAAAGGAGAAGCGTGGTCAATCGAGACTGATGTATATCGTCGAAAGTTTAAAGTCATTCTTAAACGTTTACGTGAAGTTGGAAAGACAGACATTGGCTATCACTCTTCTGAAGAACTCTATCATGATTTATTACTCGTTAAAAATAGTGCCGCTAAACATCAGCCTGCACAGCACAAGTTAAAAACGCTACACAAAGTCATACGTCAAGTGCAGTTGTTTGGGTTTCATTTAGCGTCTTTAGATATTCGAAACCATAGTGGAGAGCATGAATCAGCGATTGCGGAAATTTTAAAAGCAGTCAATTTATCAGAAGACTATTTATCTCTATCTGAAAAAGAAAAATTGGATGTTCTTGAACGTGCGCTAGAGGATCCAAGACCATTATTATTGTTTGAGCATGACTATTCAACTGAAACGCAAAGTGTCATTGATGTATTTAAAATGATTAAAAAAGCCCACGAAGAATTTGGGCATCGATCAATCGAAGTATACCTTGTAAGTATGACCCAATCGGCTAGTGATCTATTAGAAGTTCTCGTTCTTGCTAAGGAAGTAGGGATCTATCGTAAAAATAAGGATGGCAGTGTTGTTAGTAAGTTGACGGTGGCCCCTTTACTTGAAACGGTTGATGATTTAGTCGCTGGCCCGAAAATCATGAAGAAATTATTTACGATGGATGTGTATCGGGCTCATCTCGAACAACGTGGAAACCATCAGGAAGTCATGCTAGGTTATTCGGATGGAAGTAAGGATGGAGGCACCTTAACGGCGAACTGGAAGCTATACAAAGCTCAGCAAGAAATTCACGATATGGCAAAGGAATACAACATTCGCTTGAAGTTTTTCCATGGTCGTGGAGGTTCATTAGGTCGCGGAGGTGGCCCACTGAATCGTAGTATATTATCACAGCCTGCGGAAACGTTAGGGGATGGTGTGAAAATTACCGAACAAGGAGAAGTGCTATCTTCACGTTATTTGTTAGAGGATATTGCTTATCGAAGTCTAGAACAGGCAGCTTCGACTTTGCTAGAAACATCGGCACACGTATCGAAAACATCTGAGGAAAATCACTTTAGGGAAGAAGCATGGGAAGAAGCGATGGAGGACATTTCAGCACACGCACTTAAAAAATATCAATCTCTCGCTTTTGAAGATCAAGATTTCTTAACCTATTTCAATCAGGTGACGCCTCTAGAAGAATTAGCGGACCTTAATATCGGATCGCGCCCTATGAAGCGTAAGGATAGTAATCAATTTGAAAACTTGCGTGCCATTCCCTGGGTGTTTGCATGGACGCAATGTCGACAGTTAATCCCTGCTTGGTACGCAGCAGGCACTGGACTAAAAGCCTTTGCTTCAAAAAGTGAGGAGAATTTAAAACTTTTACAGAGCATGTACGAGGAGTGGCCGTTTTTCCATTCAACGATTAATAATCTTCAAATGGCACTCTTGAAAGCTGATTTAACAACGGCTAAGGAGTATGCAAAGTTAGTCGAAGATCAAAAAAATGGTGAGCGTATTTATCAAAATATTGTTGAGGAATATAATGAAACAAAGGATATTTTGTTAGCCGTTTCAGGTAATGAAAAATTACTGGATCACACACCGACGATTCAAGAATCCGTTCATTTACGAAACCCATACGTCGATCCACTAAATTTTTTACAAGTAGAATTGATTAAGAAAATGCGTGATTCAGCGGACAAGGATGATGAGCTCTTAACTGAAGTGCTATTTGCTATTAACCATAAATGGAATTGCGGCAGGGCTGCGAAATACTGGATGAGTTAGCGCTGTTTGGCTAACATTTTGCTAACGCAATAAAATGAAAAACAGTAAAATCCCGTTAAAGATATTACAGTAAGAATTTAGCAAAACCTTAATATACCGCACTTTTTGCATACAGCGGGATTAAGAATGGGATATACAAATGATCAATTTAGAATGTTACTTGGATATCTTGACCAACTAAGTGACAAAGTTTAAGTTAATGATGAATCATGTTGATGATGATCCATATGGCTACATTTATATACCAATTATTGTAGATGAACATTCTAAAAAGGAAACTCATTCTCTTCTATTGTTATATTTTGTTTTGGTTTTTTTTGTATCTGTAAGATGATGGTCATCATTGGTAATATTTGAAATGAACTTATGACATTTAGGGCATTCAATCATTACATCATCTAGATGAAATCCTACATATCCATGAGTACATTCTTGTATTGTAAAAAATGTTTCCCAATCCATCTCAAATGTATAATTACAGTCTTTGCAATATAAAACACAAATGTCAAAGTCTTCTGTTTCCTCAACAATGCTCTTTTTCTTCTTTTTCTTACTCACAATAAACATTCTCCTTAAAAAAAATTCAACTCTTTTAGTATAATCTCGCTACTAAAATTACTCTATTGCCGCCTTTGGCACAAACTATACTTAGTAAAATTATTATGAAGGATTAGACTGTTAAATAAATGGTTTCTTGGCTAAACTAGAGTTAAAGATATTTACGATTGGAGTAGCCTTATGGATATTCAAGAACAGCTCAGGTCTGCTTTAAAAGAGATTGATAGACTTAAAAAAGAAAATATTCAATTAAAAAAGTATCTCTATAAAGTAAAAGATCGTAATACATTTTATAGCCCAACATCTAATATAAAGAAAACAGCGACTGATTTTACTCCTAAAGAAAAAGCAGCAATTTCACTATTTATGAACCTTTTTCGAGGAAGGTCTGATGTTTTTGCTCAAAGGTGGGAATCAAGTACTACAGGTAAATCTGGTTATTCACCTGCATGTAAAAATGAGTGGGATAAAGAGCTTTGTCGAAAACCTAAAATTAAATGTCAGGATTGTTCCCACCGCCTATTGAGTCCCTTAACTTCCCAAGTTATTTACGAACATTTAAGTGGCATAAAAACTATAGGAATTTATCCTTTACTAGAAAATAATACATGTCATTTTCTAGCTGTGGACTTTGATAAGAAGCAATGGAAAGATGATGTACGTGCATTTATTGAAACGTGTAAAAATTTAGGGTTACCATATCATATCGAACGTTCTCGCTCAGGAGAAGGCGCTCATATTTGGTTCTTTTTTGAAAAGGAAATAAGCGCTTCGTTAGCTAGAAAATTTGGAGTGATTCTATTATCAAAAACAAGTGAAAAACGCTTTGAAGTTGGCATGGATTCCTTTGATAGAATGTTCCCTAACCAAGATCTATTACCTAAAGGTGGTTTTGGTAATTTGATAGCTCTCCCATTACAGAAGCAAGCAAAAATGAAAGGGAATAGTGTCTTTGTAAATGAATCATTTCAGGAATTTGAAGATCAATGGCAATATCTATCGTCGATAAAAAGGATATCTGAAAAAAACATTTTACAAATAGTAACAAACTTCTCCAAGGAAGAAAGCTCTATAAAGGTAAATGAGAAAGTTGAGAATATTAACTTGCCAAAAGAAGTTACTATTGAACTAAATCATGGCATTCAAATTCTGAAGAATTTATTACCAAGTAAGATACTGAATGAATTACAAAAACTTGCGACATTTGGAAATCCAGAGTTTTTCAAAGCGCAAGCAAAGCGTTATTCCACTCATCGAATTCCTAGAATGATTGATTGTACACAGATTGATGACAATATGCTCATATTACCAAGAGGTTTATTAGAAAAGGTGAAGGAAATCTTCTCTAAATATAAAATATCTCTAACAATACTAAACAATCAATTCGTAGGAAAGTCTATTGATGCTAAATTTTATGGTCAACTTACTACCCAACAAGAGGACGCTGTTACATCTATGTCTAATCATGACAATGGAGTATTAGCAGCAGATACTGGTTTTGGAAAAACGGTGACAGCTGCGGCATTAATTAGTAGAAATGAAACCAATACGCTCATAATTGTGCATCGGACACAATTAGTTGAACAATGGAAAGAGAGATTATCAACTTTTTTAAACATTCCAGTAAAAGAAATTGGTCAAATTGGTGGTGGGAAAAATAAACCAACCTATAACATAGATATATCTACTATTCAATCGCTTAATCATAATGGCTTAATAAAACCTGAGTTACATCATTACGGGCAAATTATCGTGGATGAATGTCATCACATTTCTGCCGTCAGTTTTGAAAAGGTATTAAGAGCCGTCCGAGCGAAGAGAGTGTATGGTTTAACAGCAACCCCAGTTAGGAAAGATGGTTTGCATCCAATAATATTTATGCAATGTGGACCTATAAGATATAAAACGAATAATAAACAGCAAGCCAATATTCGACCGTTTAAACAAACCCTTGTTAAAAGAGAAACATTAATGTATACGAATGAAACCGATATACAAGCTATATATTCCTTGTTATCTACTAATAAGGAACGAAACGATCTGATTTTTAACGATGTTCTACAAGCTCTAGATGAAAAACGCTCTCCTATCGTGTTAACGGAACGTTTAGACCATATAAATGAGCTATATGAGCTTTTCAAAGGATTTGCTAAAAATATTATTATCCTTTCAGGAGCTATGAAGAAGAAAGAACGGCAACAAGCGCTAGAAAGGTTAATTAAATTACCTGATAGTGAGGAGAGATTGTTAATTGCAACTGGAAAATATGTTGGAGAAGGGTTTGATGATTCGAGATTAGATACACTCTTTCTAACAATGCCAATCTCTTGGAAAGGAACATTACAACAGTATGTAGGACGGCTTCACCGTAATCATAGTAGCAAAAGTGAAGTGAAAGTGTTCGATTATGTAGATTCGAACATTGATGTACTAGAGAGAATGTTTGAAAAACGATTAAAGGGATATAAAAATATAGGTTATAGTCTAGGTGAGAACAAAGAGAAAAGCCAACAAATTCAATTATTCTAGTAGTTTTAGATATATAAATTGATATAAACAATTTAACAGTGATTATAATAATTCTAATTATTATAAATAATAACTCCAAAGTGAAATATTAATAGAAGGATCATATAAAATGTTAGATAAAACTTTTAATGACTTATTGAGTTATAATGATACTGTAATTAATAATGAGTTACAGTTTCTTTAAGTAAATAGGGGTCAAATTTCATTTATACATGGAGGTGAAATTTTATGATATCCAAAGAAGAAGTACAGATACTGCTAGATAAGTTAGAAACAAGTATAGCTGATGAACTTGAATCACAACAATTAGATTTTAAGCAATGGATAACAAGAAGTTTTGATGACAACATTAAGTTAATGTTAAAAATGGCAGTATGTATGGCAAACGGTGGAGGCGGTAGTGTTGTATTTGGTGTAGCAGATAAAGTTAAAGGAAGATCTAATGCTATATTAGGTGTTCCCGAAGACGTAGATACTACAATATTTCAAAAAAGGATATATGAAAAAACTGATCCGCACCTAACACCAGTTTTTGAAGATATAACAGTACCAGAAGGCTCAACACGCTTACTGTTGATGAATGTATTTCCAGGTATGCCTCCTTACACTACGACTGATGGTTCTGCAACGATAAGACAGGGAAAGGATTGTATTCCTTATACAGGGTCTTTAAGGCGTAAAATGATGGATACTTCAACACAGATGGATTTTACTGATGAAATAATCCACGAGGATTGGCAAAGTCTATTTTCACATTCAGCAATGGAGCGCGTCCGGGAAATTATGTCTAGAGAAAGGGTTGATGAAAGCCTTTTGACGTTATCTGATGAAGATTTATTGAGGTCTATCGGAGCGTTAAAGGAAAACTTTCTTACTAAAGGCGCCCTACTACTTGTTGGAAAGCCTGAAGCTATTTCAAAATATATTCCACAATACAAATGGTCGTTTAGAAAGATGATTAGTGATACTGATTATTCTCACCGAGATGACGGAACTCATGCTATTCCGGTAGCACTGTATGAATTGGAACGGTATATAGCTGTCGATAATCCAATGGTTACTGTAGAATCTGGACTTGTGCATCCAGAGTTTAGTACATATCCAACAATTGCTTTAAGAGAAGCTTTGCTTAATGCATTTGGTCATAGGGATTATCGAATGAATGGAACTATTATGTTGAAGCAATATAAAGATAAGCTAATACTAACTAATCCAGGAGAGTTTGTTGGTGGTATTACACCTAAAAATATTCTCCACCACCCTCCAGTAGCGAGGAATAATCATTTAATGGATTTGTTAGATAGATTAAAACTAGTCAACCGTTCAAATCTGGGTGTTTCAAGGATATTTCGTTCGCTATTAATTGAGGGGAAAGAACCACCGATATATAGAGAAGTTGGCAGTAACATTGAGCTTACCTTTATATCTTCTCCATTAAACAAGGATTTCAAAAACTTAATTAATCATATGGCACAGGAAAAAAACCACATTGATGTTGATCATCTGCTTATACTGCAATATTTAATTAGACATGAAGAAATTGACACTTCTATAGCTGCCGAAGTTGCTCAAAGGAGTATGGAGCAAGCGCGTGAATTACTTAGTAAGATGCAAAATGAATTTAATTTATTAGAATCAATTGGACGTGGAAAAGGGAGGTACTTTACTCTTTCACGAAGTGCATATAAATTATTAAAAGGTGAATTGCAATATGAACGTCAGCAAATTTTGGATAAGGAAGCAGTGAAAATTCGCATATTGTCTATATTAAAAACAGATCGAAGTTTAACTAATAAGGAAATAAGGCAATTAACAGGGATGAACCAAAAGCAAGTACAACGTTTGGTAAAAGAATTGGAACCAGATGGTGTTAAGATTGTTGGAAAGGGAGCTGGAACCAAATATATTTATTCTCCTTAATAAAATAGGGACAAAAGGGGACATTATTGGAATTAACTCCTTAATGAATAAAGTACCAATTAGGAAAATAGGGACAAAATAAGGACAAAATAAGGACAAAAAATAGAATTATTCACATAAAAAATCATAACATCTATTACAGTCCTTTGACCCAAAAAAGTGTTGCTAACATTTTGCTAACGCAATCCAGTGAAAAACAATATATTCCCGTTAAAGATGTTACAGTAAGAATTTAGAAAAACCTTGATATATCGGACTCTACGCACATCACGTTAAAGATAATATACACTCCCACCATAGGGGCGGCATGATGTAATTTGCCCCTCAAACCCTTGATTTAAAAGGATTTTGGTAGTGTTTTGCTAACAAAATGCTAACTATAAAGAAGAGGCTTCTCATTAGTTTATTAAACTTTTGAGAAGCTTTTTTTTTGTTTTTGTGTCAACTTTGTAGGGTTAGATTTTTTAAACATTTAGATACTAAATTATTTCTGAAATTTTAAAATCTAATTGACAAGTAGTCGATTGGATCTTATTATTTGATAATGGTTATCAATTTCAATGAGAAGGGGAAGTTATATGTTAGTTCGAATACATAAAAAACAACTTTTATTTATGTCTGCAATGATTTTTATTTTATCTTTGACTTTACTTGGGTGTTCAGGTTCAAGTGAATCACTAGAAAATTCAGCTACTACTAGTGAAGGTAGCAACATGATTACTTTTACTTGGCCTAGAGATGTAGGAGAAATGAATCCACATGTCTACAATCCATCTCAAATGTTCGCTCAATCTATGGTTTATGAAACGTTAGTTAGTTACCAAGATGGAGGAGAGTTAAAACCACAATTAGCAGAATCCTGGGAGATTTCTAAGGATGGAAAAGAATATGTATTCAACTTACGTCAAGGTGTGGAATTTTCTGATGGCTCAAGTTTTAATGCTGAGATAGTAAAAAAGAACTTTGATACTATTTTAGACCACAGAGAAAGACATGGTTGGTTTCATAGATGAACATACATTTAAGTTTACATTAAAGGAACCATATTACCCTACAATTCAGGAGTTAACTGTTGTTCGTCCAGTACGTTTCTTAGGAGAGGCGGGATTCCCTGAAAATGGTGACACTTCAGAAGGTGTAGAACAACCAATCGGTACAGGTCCGTGGGTTTTGGAAGAACATAAAGTGGATCAATATGCTACTTTTAAACGTAATGAAAATTATTGGGGTGAACTCCCAAGTGTAGAGCGAATTAAAGTCAATATCATTCCTGATGCGGAAACACGAGTACTAGCTTTTGAGAAAGGTGAATTAGACCTTATATATGGTGAAGGTGTTATTAATATAGATGCTTTTAATCAATTAAACTCTACAGGTTCTTATGAGAGTAGTATTTCTGAACCAGTTGCAACTAGAATACTAGTAATGAATACGAATAGGGAGACGCTTTCAGATATCCAGGTGCGTCAGGCTTTACATTATGGGTTTAATAAACAAGCAATCGTCGAGGGTGTAACATCTGGTTTGGAAGAAGAGGCTAACTATATTTTATCAACAAATCTTCCATACACTTCAAACATTGATGTAAAAACGGTTGATTATGATGTTAATAAAGCGGAGCAAATATTAGATGATGCAGGATGGAAGTTACCAGAAGGAAAAGAAATTCGTGAAAAGGACGGGAAACTACTTGAAATCGAGTTAATGTATAATTCTGCTGAATCCATTCAAAAAACGATGGCAGAAGCATTACAATCTGAGTGGGCGAAAATTGGTGTGAAATTAAACATTGATGGAGTTGAACTTCCTACCCAGGTGGAAAGATTTAGCAATAATGAATTTGATATGAATTTCTATAGTAACTATGGTGCTCCATATGACCCACATGCTTTCGTAAACGTAGTTGCAACAGAAGGATTTGGGTTTAGAGAAGCTATATCATCTTATCCTAACAAAGATGAGTTGTTGAGCCAAATTGCTGCTGTCCAACAAACAACTGACGAAAATGAGCGTCAGGAACTATATACATCTATTTTAGGTTCATTACAAGAGCAAGGTGCAATTGTACCGATTTCATATATTAAGCAAATTGCAATCTATCAAAAAGGTGTTTCCAATTTTACATTCCCTGCTAATCGGGATGAACACCCTTTTACAGGTATTAGTATCGAGGAGTAAGCGACAGGAGTTTTTCTAATGGGTACTTATATTTTGAAACGAATTATGACTATTATTCCAATTTTCCTAATAGCTACTTTGCTAACATTTGGAATGATTCACCTCTCACCAGTAGATCCTGCTGAAGCGTACTTAGCTGCAATACATATCCAGCCAACAGAAGAGCTATTGGCCCAAAAAAGGCACGAGTTTGGCTTAGATAAACCTCTTCTTGTACAGTATGTAAGCTCCGTTATTCAAATATCCCAATTTAACTTTGGGGTATCTTATGTAACGAATAAACCTGTATGGGAAGAGATATCTTCCCGAATACCAGCAACCATTCAGTTAACTGTAGGGGGCCTCATCATAGCGATCCTAGTCAGTATCCCACTTGGGTTTTTGGCAGGTATAAAGAAAAACAGTGGAATCGATCATTTTAGTCGATTTCTCTCCTTTTTCGGGGCATCTATACCTTCCTTTTTGTTTGGATATTTGTTGATCTTTTTCTTTTCTGTAAAGCTAGACCTATTTCCAGTAGAAGGTATAGGAACTTGGAAATACTTGGTCTTACCCGCTATAACTTTGGCTTTACCTTTAATCGCTTTATATACCCGTCTATTACGTGCAAGCGTGCTTGAAAATTTAGAAGAGCCTTATGTACTTTTCGCCCGAACGAGAGGAATTCATGAAAAAAAAATAATGGGAAAGCATGTATTAAGAATTGCCATATCCCCTATGGTTACTGGTCTTGGAATGAATTTAGGAAAACTGATGACAGGTGCTATCATTGTAGAGGCAGTCTTTTCGTGGCCAGGATTTGGGCGCTATTTTATCGAGGCAATTTTTAACCGTGATGTTCCTGTTATTCAATGCTATGTACTGTTAGCTGCAGGTTTATTTCTTATTAGCAACTTAATCGTTGACCTTATTCAAATGTACATTGACCCACGTATCTCAAGAAAAGGAAGGCAGTTCCAATGATTGCGAGTTTAGGTGATATAGTAAAAACTCAAAGAGTAATTGTTTTTTGTTCTCTAATATTATGCCTATTATTTTTTATCACGATCTTTGCTCCGTGGCTTGCACCTAATGACCCCACTTTAGTTAATTTTGCTCATAAACTTCAGGGTACTTCCTTGAATTACCCATTAGGAACAGATCACTTAGGAAGATGTACGCTATCACGTATCTTATATGGCGCTCGTGTTTCGCTAGGGTTTGCTACTTTAATTTTTATTTCCTCTTTAAGCATCGGTTTGATCATTGGACTTATTGCAGGTTATAAAGGTGGTTGGGTAGATCAAGCGTTAATGAGATTTGGTGATGGTGTGATGTCATTTCCAGACCTTTTGCTAGTTCTTGGGTTAGTTGGTATATGGGGGCTGGCCTTAAACAAGTTGTAATTGCATTAATTTTTGTACAATGGGTCTATTATGCAAGGGTCATAAGAGGTGTAGTTCTAAGCCTCAAAGAAAAGAACTATATTACCGCTGCAAAAATAAGCGGATCTTCTCAATGGAAGATTATGATAAAACATATCATTCCTAATGTCCTTCCACCACTAGCAGTAATGGGAACATTAGAAATGGGTTGGGCAATCATGCATTTATCTTCCATGTCATTTCTAGGGTTAGGTGTGCAACCTCCTACACCAGAGTGGGGAGCCATGATACACGAAGGGAAATCATATATCAGGACAAATCCATCATTAATGATCTATCCTGGTCTAATGATTATGCTTGTTGTCGTTACTTTTAATTTATTAGGCGAATCATTATCAGAACGTTTTGAGATTAAACGTCGATAATAAAAAGGACGGATAAAAATATGGAAACAAAAGGTCGAAATATATTACATGTTAAAGACTTATGTGTGCGAGTAAAAACAAAAGATGGTTATATGCCGCTCGTTCAAGATATTAATTTTGGAATCGAAAAAGGAAAGGTACTAGGTCTTGTTGGGGAAAGTGGTTGCGGAAAAACAGTTACAAGTATGTCTATCTTGCAGCTTTTCAATCAAAAAAACATGAATATTCAAGGAAGCATTACCCTTAAAGGACGAGAGTTAAATGGGTTAAAAAACAACGAAATGAGGCAAATTCGAGGGAAGGATATTGCCTTTATTATGCAAAATCCGATGAATGCCTTTACGCCTGTTTTTACGGTTGGTCACCAATTTGTTGAAACGATTAGATCGCATACTTCATTAAATAAGAAGCAAGCAAAGAAGCTCGCGATCGAAGTAATGCAATATGTAAACTTGCCCGATCCTGAAAAAATATTGAAGAACTATCCATTTCAATTGAGTGGAGGAATGCTTCAGCGTGTAATGATTGCCATGGCAGCATGCTTACACCCTGCAGTAATTGTTGCGGATGAGCCAACAACAGCACTCGATCTTTACAACCAATTATTAGTCCTTCGTCTTTTAGATAGAATTCGCTCTGAATATGGAACTGCTATTTTACTTATTTCCCATGATCTTGGGGTAATTGCAGAAATGGCTGATGATGTAATTGTGATGCAAAATGGTAGGATTGTAGAAAAAGCAAATGTATTTCAATTATTTGAACACCCACACCATGAGTACACAAAGAAGCTGTTAACCACAAGGCCTAGCTTACAAGTTGAACAACAGCCTGTCATCCATATGTTGTGATATATAGAACTGCATTTTGCAAAGGGGTGAACCCAATGAGCTTATTACAGGTAAAAAGAGTAAATCATAGCTTCAATTCTAAAAAGCTATTTACATGGAGAAAACAGTCAAATAAAGCACTTACTAATATTTCATTTTCGATTGAGGAAGGAACCTGTTTAGGATTACTCGGGACAAGTGGAGCTGGTAAAAGTACCTTAGGGAAAGTGATTCTTGGCATACAGCGTCCACAGAAAGGCCAGGTTTTGTTTCAAGGATATGATATTTATAATTCGGATAAAATGACTCAACGAAAGATACGTCGTGATCTGCAAGTTGTTTTTCAGGATTCATATTCATCTGTAAATCCCCGTATGACAGCTGAACGTATTATAAGTGAGCCATTAGAAAACTATGAAAAACTAACCGTAAGCGAACAAAGAAGAACAGTCATTTCGCTTTTGGAACGAGTAGGGTTGAGTGAAAAGGATTTAAAAAAGTACCCACATCAATTTAGCGGCGGACAATTGCAAAGAATTAATATTGCCAGAGCAATCTCTCTCAAACCAAAGTTAATCGTCCTGGACGAATCGGTTAGTAGTTTAGATATGGTTACACAAAGCTTAATTTTAGACTTATTAAGAGAATTAAAAGATGACTTCGGCTTATCTTATCTATTTATTACCCATGATATTAAAGCTGCCTTTTCAATCTCTGATAGATTAGGTGTACTAGAAAAAGGAGAATTGATTGAGCTATATGATTCGAAAGAGAAATTTTTTTCCTCAAGAAGTCCTGTAGTTATTCAGATGAGAGACTCGATTCTTGCTGAACATCCACGGTCTCGTTCACTTCACCACGGGTGAATATGAAATCATAAGGAGTATAGGGTACTAACTGCTGTGAATTCAGAAACAGAACCAAGGAGTTGTGTCACACCATATCAAAATGTGTGACATTTTTTGTGTTAAAGGGAAATGATATGAGTTTGCAAAAACCAGTGTATCCAAATCATTATTAATAATTGGCTTCTTGATGGTGAATCTATGCCTGTTCATTACGAGAATTAAAAAAAGGTGAAAGATTATGAAACTAGAAACGGAATTAATAAAGATACAAAGCAAGTCAGCCTTTTCAAATAAGGAATATTTAACTCTGGCTATACCACTCATTGTATCGGGAATATCAACACCTATTCTAGGTGCAGTTGACACGGCTGTAGTTGGTCGAATGCCTGACCCGTCTTTTATTGGTGGAGTTGCAGTTGGTACCCTAATTTTTAACACAATGTATTGGTTACTTGGCTTTCTTCGTGTTAGTACAACGGGCTTTACATCACAAGC
This sequence comes from Halalkalibacter krulwichiae, assembly GCF_002109385.1. NCBI lineage: Bacteria > Bacillati > Bacillota > Bacilli > Caryophanales > Bacillaceae > Halalkalibacter > Halalkalibacter krulwichiae. The sequence goes on from NZ_CP020814.1 coordinate 297,238, forward strand.
TCAAGGGTCAAACAATGAAATGGAAATGACCTTATCTTTTTTACGGCCTATGGTTATTTCGGTCATGTTTGGTTTGTTTTTTATAGCTATGCAGTATCCGATTTTACAGGTGGCTGTTTATTTAGTAGGGGCTAGTGATACGGTTACGAATCATGCAGAGACGTATTTTTTAATTCGGATTTGGGGTGCCCCCTTTACATTACTTAGCTATGTCATTATTGGTTGGCTGGTGGGACTTGGGAAAGTTCGTTTATCATTAACTACGCAAATTTTTATGAACGTGCTAAACATTATTCTTAATTTTATTTTCGTATTAGGTTTTGGGTTTGGTGTAGCAGGAGTCGCTAGTGCAACGTTAATTTCTGAAATAAGTGCAGTATTATTTGGGTTATTGATGATCTTTCGGGCAAAACAAATACATATTTCAAAAGTAAGAGGAAATATGATCTTAGAAACTACTCCTCTTAGAAAAATGTTAAAAGTGAATCGTGATTTGTTTTTAAGAACGGTTTGTCTCCTTACGATGACTGTAATTTTTACAGCTAAAGGGGCAAGTATGGGAGAGGTAACATTGGCAGCAAATGCCATACTTTTGCAAATTCATTACCTTATAGCATACTTCTTTGGAGGATTTGCTAATGCCTCTAGTATTATGGTTGGTCGTGCGATTGGCAGTAAAGATGAAGACTTGTATAAAAGAGCATTTATTCTATCTGCACAATGGGGGATTTCATCTGCAATTGTTCTCTCAATTTGTATACTTATATGGGGTGAATATGTTGTTTCATTATTCACGACTATATCAATTGTTAAAGAAATAGCAATCAATCTCCTAATATGGATGATAATTTTTCCTTTTGTCGGATTTTGGTATGCTCAATTAGAGGGTATTTTTTCAGGTGCAACAGAGGCAAAGTTTATTCGAAACTCGATTATTCTTGCATTACTTGTATTCTTCATAGCTAATTGGTTATTTATTCCACTCTACCAAAACAATGGATTATGGCTTGCATTTATTTTATTTATGTTGTCACGTTCTGTGTTTTTATGGATGTATGTTCCCACGCTTAGAAAAAATATAGGGGTGTTTGAAAATAAATTATAGCAACGGTAGAGGAAAAAGTATCAAATGAACCATTTGGCTGGAGAAATGGTTGATGAATGCTAAAGGGAATAACCCTACATAACTCCCAAGTAATCCAAAGTTTTTGAGAAGTTTTCAACCTAACAAGTCTCCATTTGTTATTTTTAAATATCCTTTTTAAAACTAAGTTTGAAGGGTGCATAACACTTACTGACATTCCTTGTTTATATGGCTAGTTAGAGGTTCCATTTAGAGAGCCGACCTTTCGTTAACACGATGCTGTTTCGTTTATTTCCTAAGAAAGGTTTCGTGATACTCTTTTGCGGGATTAAATAAGCACAGGACAAAAATCGTTAACAATGTTAAAGGAAGGTGTGGAGCGGTTATGTTATGGAAGCTATTAATTGTAATATTTGTATTATGGTTACTTGGATTCTCCTTTGAAGTTGGAGGTGGACTAATCCACTTGCTTTTAGTTGTCGCATTAGTCGTCTTAATAGTTCAACTCTTATCAGGTAGAAGAGCTTAAATGTAGCAAGCGTTCTAATTTAGGACGCTTGCTTTTTTCATGGAATTAATTCTTGGGCCATTAAAAATGAAAAATAAAAAGGTCACGAGTCATAATCGTGACCTTTTTAAATCATTACACTTTCTTTAAATTTCCAAACCTTTCAACTATATACGTATTAATGCCCCATTAGTCTCTGGTAATTCTTCTTTTCTTATCTGATTCATTATACAAAAATGTTCAAAAAGCTGCTGTGCTAGTTCGCGTTCCTGTGTGTCATTTTTTAGAGAGACAATATCTTGTAAAATTTGAGCTACGCATACATTATCAAAATAACGGTATTTACCTGTATTCCAAGTCATTCTTTGAGGGGATTTCTCATTTACATAATATTTCCAAAAGGGCATTTTATCAGATTCTTGTTCTGTAAGTTGTAATCTGTATTTCGAATGGGCAGGAATATATCCATCTTCACAAAACTTACCGATAAAGTGTTCATTCACCATATAAACACCTAAGATACGTCTATCCTTTTCGGGCATACTTGAATCTCTTGCTGTTAAAATGCAAACACTATTTTTATATAAACGAGAAGGTTTGTTTGGCTTTCCTTTGTTACTACCGCTATTTATTTCACCAGTGAAAATTTTCCACTCACTAAAAACCCTACTCAGTTCATCGACGTCACACCAAAAAACCATTTGTGATTTGGGGTGAAGTTTATGGTTCTTCATAAGTTTTTCATGTTTCAAGAGAAGTTGCTGTTCTTTACGTTGTAGTTTCTTTTTTTCTACCTTTTCCTGTTCTTCCTTCTCCCACTCCATTTGTTTTTTTTGTATAACCTTTTCAAGGGAATGGGCAGCACTTCTATCATGAAGCTTTAGATGTTTTCCGAATGCATCGGGATAGACAAACTTTTTATTCGCCGTTGCGAAATGTATTTCTATGATAGAATCATCATGTTTCACAACGCTTCCCTCGCCAAAACGTTTGTGTGTTACTTCTTTATTGATTAGATTCATAATCTTTGCCCTCCTTGTAATCATAAAACTTGGATCAATCTTTAAATTTAATTGTTAGCTATCTTCATCAACTTGTATGAAATTGTATTTTCTTATTTCTATTGTTTGAAGATGAAGTTTTTTTGTTCCTTTCTCTTTAAGTCTTTTAAGTTAGAAGAATGAATATAAAAAAGCATCCAAATTCTATCTGTAGAAGTTTACATAAGAATTTGAATACGACTTTTAAAAGAATAACTATAATATTACAGTAACATATTTATGGAAGTATAACAAATTTTTGTATTGACAAAATAATTTATCGTATTATAAAATAAAATATTATTTATCTGATATCTTCTGTTTTCTAAACATGGTTAATGCTCATCTTCCTAACGATCTCAATGACAATCTCAGTATGTAGGTGCTGTTGCAATTTCCCTGTTACTGTATGAAAGGTAGCCTTATCAAAGCTTTCGTTCATAGAATCTTATCTCATAGTGGACTTGCTCTTGTTGTGTTTTCTTGTAGTTTGCAGAATTTATATTAGAGTAAGTACTCTTATTAAAGAGAGGGAGAGGAGTACCGCTATAGACCCCTCTTGTCAAAAAGAGAAGATAAATTGTGTATACTTTTAATGGTAATTAGTGGAAAATCAACCCCAAAAAACTATTTAATTTGAAACAGGAATAACCTAGTAACCACTTGTTGGAGTATTTCTTTTTTGTCTACGCTGTTCTTGAAGAATTTTTGTTAAAAGGTTCTGAATCACTTTTGATTCTGGTGTTTCATGTGTTGGGTGTGCTAGGTTTATTTTTTCTAATGGATCTTTTGTTATATTATATAGTTCGAATTGATCCGGAATTGGTTGAGTTTTTGTAGTTGTAATACAAATTGCAGCCTGATGATCCTCTGAAACATCTGTGGTTTTTTTCTGGATCGTTTCAACATCTTCAACACCTGGATCACTCCAAAATTGTGGATTATCGAAATAACGAGTGAACTTCCATATTTCCTTTGAATTGGCATCGCCTGTTGGTAGCTTGACAATTACAGTTTCCAAATGATTAGGTTGAATAACTGCTTCATATGGTTGGCCTGTTAGAGTGTATTGATTTAAGCCTTTTGAAAATTCATCATCTGTCATAAAGTAAAGAGCCTCTTCACCTCTAGTAAACTCAGAATTTCCGTTAATTAACGAAGATAGGTCACGACCTACTAAGGGATGGACCTCTGTATGATCCTTTTTCAATTTCTCTTGAACTTCTTGAACATCAATGTCTGCTAGTCCTAATAAGGTAGGAACAATGTCGACATGACTTGTGAGCATATCCGTTTCTTTACAGTCAGCGAAGAATCTAGGACTGTGTATAATGAGTGGAACATGAATTGCTTCCTCATAGGCATTATGCCATTTTTGAAACAATCCTCCATGGGCCCCAACGAGACTACCATGGTCTGCAGTAAAAACTACAATGGTATTTTCATAGAAAATAGACTGCTTAAGAGCGGTAAAAACTTTATACATTTCATCATCAACCTGCTTATGAAGTGAATAGTATAGTTGTCTGTAAAAAGGTGTATCTAGTGTAGGTTGTAATGCCTGTTGATAAACGTCCCGGTAACTACTTTGGGCTGAGGGCTTCGTTAGAAGATTTTCATTTGCTGTCGGGGCTGGTGGTATAAAAGGAACAGAAGGATCTACAGAAAAGTTAAATGTTGGTAGCAATTTTGTGAATAGCCCATATAGGGTAATATCGTGTGGATTTACAAATGATGAAACAATTGTCCAAGGTTTGTGATGATTTGTATGGTCCTCCTCTAGGGAGTGAATTAATCGAACAACCTCTTCAGAATAAACTACATCACGGCCACTTATCCCAATCGCAGCGGATGAAGCTGAATTTCGCGGGTTTGATCCATGCGGTTCAGGACCTATCCATCCATCAAAGCCATAGGAAGCTAGCCGATTGGCATTTAAATACTGTCGTTGTTTCTCTCGATCAGGGAATCCAGTTGTTGGATTAAAGCTCAACATCGCATTATGACTTGCTGGGATGATAAGGTCCTCATCTGAAGCATGCCATTTCCCTTTCCAAAACGTTCGATAACCTGCAGAACGAAAATAGTCACCTAAAGTAGGGACTGTATTGTGATCCAGCCAGAATACATCTGGATCAAACGATCCTTTCGCTGCTCCTGTCGTTTGAGTAACCCCATGCAGGGAAGGATACTGTCCTGTGTAAAGTGTTGTCCTACTAGGTGAACAAGCTGTACTTCCAATATAATGATTTAGAAATGTCATCCCATTTCCTCGTAGAAGTTCCTGTGTCTTCAAATGGTTTTTACGCCATTCTGTTAGCTCGTCGTTTTCATAAACGGTTGGAAATCGTTGCTCATCAACAAGAATAACGAGAAAATTTGGTCTTTTATTTTTTCCCTTACAATGATCTGGTTTATGTTTGGTCAATGTGACGCCCTCCTATAAAACGATAGTGGTACTTCTGTATCGTATGTAAGATAGCGGAAATAGGATCAGATATCACTATAAAAATTAAAAAACGGACATCTTCAGCAGTTACGCCATTCGTACATGCATTGGATAGAAGTGATTAGTCCTTGATTACCGGTAACTTTTTTTATTGGAGAAGAAGTTATGTGGGGTTATTTTGATAAAAACTTTGCCACTAAACATGCCCAAAGCCATGATTTCAACATACATTAATTAAGAATAGGCGAATAGAGTACATGGTGATAAACTAGTCATAATTGAGTATTTAACTTAAGGGCGATAATGTTACAATAAGAAGTGCAAATGGATATGGAGGGTGAATATGAAGATAAAACTGGGATTACTTTATGGTGGGAAATCTGCTGAACATAATGTTTCATTGCAAACGGCAAAAGCTGTTATTAAAGCATTAGATTTAACAAAATATGAAATCCATCCAATATATATTTCGGAAACTGGAGAGTGGGTCAGAGGAGCGCAGCTTCTTGGACCAGTAGAAGATGTGAAGGAACTTCGATTGAAAGAAGCGGGACAACTGATCTCGCCTGTTGCGTTAAATTCGGAGTTGTTCCCTGTTAATTCAAGCCAAAATAATGAAGATAAAATAGATGTTGTTTTCCCGTTACTTCATGGACCTAACGGAGAAGATGGAACCGTTCAAGGATTATTAGAGCTAATGAACATTCCATATGTGGGTAATGGAGTATTGGCGTCATCGGCTGGAATGGATAAAGTCATGATGAAGAACATATATGCGCAGGCTGGTATTAAGCAAGCGAATTACGTATGGTATCTTCGTAGAGATTGGCAAAGCGATCGAGAAGCGGCATACAAGAATGTTGAAGATACACTTGGCTACCCATGTTTTGTTAAACCAGCGAACTTAGGTTCAAGTGTTGGAATTAGCAAATGTAAGGACCGTGAAAGCTTAGAGAAGGCGTTTGAGTTAGCTTTTGAATATGATCGTAAAATCATCATCGAAGAAGGAATCGATGGCCGTGAAGTAGAAATCGGAGTGTTAGGAAACGAAGATCCGCAATGTTCAGTTGTTGGTGAAATTGTTCCAACTACAGACTTCTATGACTATCAAGCAAAATATGAGGACGGTAGCACAGGTCTTATAATTCCTGCTGATATTACCGATGAAGAATATAAAAAGATTAAGAGTGTAGCCATTCAATCCTTTAAAGCTCTTGATTGTTCTGGGTTAGTCCGTGCAGACTTCTTCTTAACAAAAGACGGTGACGTTCTCATGAACGAAGTGAACACGATGCCGGGCTTTACACCATTTAGCATGTTCCCAATGTTATGGCAGGAATCAGGCTTATCGTATTCTAAGTTGATTGAGAAACTAGTAGAGCTTGGAGTAAAGAGACACGAAGAAAAACAACAAATTAAACATACCTTTTAAGGTCTATAACTAGGAAAGAGGTTGACTCCATTGTGAGTCAGCCTCCTTTTATATAAAATAGAATAGATTATGTGAACAAAGAAACGGATCTGTTCCGCCTGAGGTGCGTATAGACTTTAAATAAAGGAGCGTTTGCGATGATTAAAAAGACATTCAATGAAATTGCTACATGGGTAAACGGAGAAGCTGTTGGTCAAGGGGATACTCCCGTTAAAATAGCAGGGGTTTCTACAGATACAAGAACGATACAAAAAGGAAATCTCTATATCCCGCTTGTCGGTGAGAATTTTAATGGCCATGATTTTGTAGAAAAGGCTATTGAAAATGGAGCATCAGGAGCGTTTTGGCAGAGGGATCAACCGAATCCACCTGCTACTATCCCGCTTATTTATGTTGAAGATACTTTATTAGCCTTACAGGAATTAGCCAAGAACTATTTGGCGAGTCTGTCTGTTAAGGTCGTTGGAATTACTGGAAGCAATGGGAAAACAACGACGAAGGATATGGTGACGTCCGTGCTTGCAACGACATATAAGGTCCAAAAAACAGAAGGGAATTACAATAATCACATTGGCCTTCCGCTGACGATTCTTAGATTAGAAGAAGACACGGAAATCGCTGTGTTGGAAATGGGGATGAGTGGAAGGGGAGAAATTGAACTTCTTTCTAAACTTTCAAAACCTGATGCGGCGATTATTACGAACATTGGCGAATCACATTTACAGGATTTGGGTTCAAGGGAAGGAATAGCGGAAGCAAAATTTGAAATTACAACAGGATTGCAGAAGGACGGGACACTCGTAATCCATGGTGATGAGCCGCTTTTAACGGAGAAAGTGACAAACAGCCCGTTTCATGTAATTACATTTGGAAATTCGGAGTCCAATGATTATTATCCAGAGAAAATCGAACAAAAAAGTGATGGTACATTTTTTTCAATTAATGAAGAAAGTGAAACTGAGTTCTTTATCCCGGTTCTTGGCAAACATAATATCAATAACGCCCTTTCAGCTATCGCAGTTGCGAAGACATTTAATGTGGCTATCTTAGATATCAGAAAAGGGCTAGAGATGATTAAGATTACGGGGATGAGAACCGAATTGATCCAAGGAAAAAATAATGTTGCCGTTATTAATGACGCCTACAATGCTAGCCCAACTTCAATGCGGGCGGCAATCCAATTGCTTCAAGATTTAAATGGCTATGGCAAAAAAATAGTTGTTCTAGGTGATATGCTAGAATTAGGTGAACATGAAGAAACTTTCCACTATGACATTGGGCAAGGAATTGACTCTGCTAAAATTAATTTTGTTTTCACTTTTGGCAAACTAGGAAGAAAGATTGCAGAAGGTGCGCAAGGTACGTTCGCGGAAAACCGCGTGTTTGCCTTTGATGAGAAACAGGAGCTAATTACGAAGCTTAAGGAAGTTGTCGATGAAGGGGATATTGTCCTAGTTAAGGGCTCACGTGGTATGAAGTTAGAAGAGGTTGTTCAAGCGCTAACGTAATCTAAATACTTTTGAAGGGGCGTCTTTCGTTGGTCAACAGACCTTGAGGCGCTTCTTTTTATTTGTAAGCAATCTGATGTGTTAAAATCCTATTAGGATAAAATCTAATGTATGTTGTATTTATTTTAGGAGGAAAGCATGAATCGTACTCTTCTTTATACAGTATTACTTTTTGCTTTTATGACAGCAACAGGATACGCTGTTTACTTTTATAAACAATCTCAGCTAACTGATGAGAAAATAGTTGAAGCGATGCTTTCTGAAAACGACTTTCCGGAGTACCATTTTGCTTTAATTGGAGAAGAAATGAATCATGATTACTGGCGATTAGTTGGACAAGGTGCGGAGAAAGCAGAAGGTAGTTACGATGTTTTTGTTGAATATGAGGGGCCTAAGCGTTCCAACCCAGTTGAGCAGCTTAAGTTGTTAGATATGGCTATTAAATCGAAGGTAGATGGAATTATTGTGCAAGCGCTTAACGAACATTTTACTCCATTAATAGATCAGGCTGTAGCTCAAGGAATTCCTGTAATCACGATTGATACGGATTCTTCAGAAAGTATGCGCAGTGCCTACATTGGAACTGACAATTACTTAGCGGGTCAATTAGCTGGGAAAGCTTTAGTTGAAGATACGAAAGGTGAAGCAACAGTCGGAATCATCTCCGGCAGTTTTGATAACGCCCATCACCTACAGAGAGTAAAAGGATTCAAAGATGTGGTAGAAGAAGTTGAAGGGATTAAGATTGTCGCAATCGAGGAGTCAAACATCTCACGAGTAGATGCCGAGGAAAAAGCTTATCAAATGTTAAGCGAGCATGATAACATTACCGCCTTCTATGGAACGAGTTCCTATAATGGAGTGGGAATCGTCGCGGCGGCAAAATCCCTTAATAAGCAGAATGATATGTATGTGATTACCTTTGATCCGATTGATGAGAATATTCAATTGCTGGAAAATGGCGATATTGATGCAATTGTGGAACAACAACCATTTGAAATGGGTCTTCTTAGTATTAAGAAAATGGTAGAGAACATTAACGGCGAGCCGATTCAAGAGGTGTACCATACAGATTTATCGATTATTCGGAGCTCGGACTTGCCCAATAGAAATCGTCAACAGAGTGGCTCGTTATGATAAAAATTCGTACAAAGTTACTCGTTTATTTTGCTAGTATCCTTGTATTACTAGTGCTGTTATTTCTTGTTAGGGAGCAAAGCAACGACAAAGTCATGGAACTTTATAATGAGAATGTTGAATATTTCTTTCTTTTAAATGAAATTACGAAAGCAACGAACCAGACTTTTCAATCTCTACAAATTTATGTTCACGAGCCTTTGACCGATAACTTACAACTTTATCAAACAGAGAAAGAGCAACTGCTTCAGTTACAACAAATAGTTAGAGATACAGATAAAGATGGGGTAGCTAAGAAAAATGTTGTACACATGATAACGAGCTTTCTCGACCAAACAGAACAGACAATAGACGGGATAGTGAACCAAGATATTCAGCAGTATTCCATTCATTTAAGTGAAGCTGAGAGAACAGCTTCTTATATACATGAAAAAACACTTGATATTATTAACGTGGAACTTACAAACTCTCAAGAGTTATCTGTGCTTTTAAATGAGAAGGTAGCGAATACAAAGAAAATGGGGACAGCGATCATAATCGCAATCATTGTCCTCAGTATTTTATTTGCTCTATGGTTTTCAAATGGAATAACGAGAACAATTGAAAGGTTAACCAAGGCAGCACAAGAAATATCAACTGGACGTTATAAAGGTGAGGATGTCGTTGTTTCGCGAAAGGATGAGCTTTGGTTTTTGACGAAGACCTTTAATGAAATGAAACAGAATATCCTAGAGTCGGTAAGTGAGATAGAAGAAAAAGCTAGGCTAGCTCAATTATTAAAAGAGATGGAATTAAAAAGCTTGCAAAACCAAATCAATCCGCATTTCCTTTTTAACACGTTAAACACAATATCAAAGACGTCTTATATTGAGGGAGCAGAACGAACAAGTGACTTAATTTCTGCTGTTTCTACCTTGCTTCGATATAATATTGGAAATTTAGAACGTCCAACGACATTGAAAGATGAAGTCGAAATTGTAAAAGAGTATTTCTTTATTCAACAGGCGCGTTTTCGTGATCGAGTAGAGTTTATCGAGAAAGTAGATCCTGGTTGCCTATCCACACCGATTCCATGCCTAACGCTACAGCCTATCATTGAGAACGCGTTTATTCATGGAATTGAAAGTATGGCTAAGGGAGCAAAAATTGCTTTGCATATATACGATGACAAGAACAAGGTCTGTATTGATGTCATTGACAATGGTGTAGGGATGGATCAAAAGAAGATTAACCGGTTGTTAGGCAAAGAGGAAGAGTCAGAGGGTTCAATACTTAATAAAGGTTCAGGTCATTCTACTGGGATTGGAATGAACAATGTAAGGAATCGACTTAAATTATTTGACAAAGAAAGTTCCTTTACAATCTCTTCAAATGTTGGTGAAGGGACAAAGGTTAGCATCCGATTAAGTCAATCAAGATAGGGGGAGCTATGTGTTAAAAGTCATGCTTGTTGATGATGAACCAATTGAAAGGGAAGGCCTCAGCTTAATACTTGGTAGAAATCGGTCTAATTTTGAAATTGTTTCAGAAGCCGAGAATGGAAAAGAAGCGGTTGAGCGCGCCCTAACTTATCAACCAGATTTAATATTTATGGATATAAAAATGCCTGAATTTGATGGCATAGAGGCAATAAGAAGAATTGCAGCCGAGCTTCCAAACACGAAATTTATTATGATATCAGCCTTTGATACCTTTGATTATGCTCGTGAAGCAATGAGATTTGGAATTAAAGAATATTTATTAAAACCAAGCAAAGTGATCGAGGTGTTAGAAGCGTTCGACCGTATGGCAGAAGAAATTGCAAGTGAAAAACAAAGAGTGACAGAAGTAGAGCAAATCAATCATCGCCTTGAGAGAGTCCATTCTTTAGTAGAAAGAGACTTTATTGTTTCTTTAATTATGGATCACGTTCATGAGTTTGCACAGGGAGAGTGGGATGATTGGATAAGTTTGAAACTAGAACATAAGCAAGGGTTTGCAGCAGTATTCTCGTTTGAATCAGATAGCCGCCACCCAGACCGTGAAGAAAAGAGCCGGTGGTATCGAATTTTGAAACAAGTATTACAAAAGCAAAGCACATCTTGTTTTATTGGTCCGCTAACCGGTTTCCAAGTTCCTGTTCTTGTGTTATTTACCGATCAAGAGCAAACAGATGATGAAGTCAGACACAGTTTTATACGTACGGTCATTCGCCAAGTCCAAAAAAATTTGGAGCATTGTCGGCTGTATGCTGGTGTTGGTACGGTTGTAACTGACGTAAACCAATTTTCAAACTCATACAAGGAAGCTGTTTATGCGTTGGAGTTCGTTCATAGTCATCGAAGTGCCACTTATTTAGTGTACAATGAAAGATTGAAGCAAAAACGCAAAGATTTGATTCCTTTTGAGTTAGAAAAAGGTTTAGTTGAGGCTGTTAAAAAAGGGGATATACAAGAAGGACTACAAAAATTCGATTCGTATTTTCAATCAATTCAGCAAGCCACTGATTTTAAGGTGAACCTCGTTCAAAGGGCGATAGAGGATTTCTTTATTGTGTTAACCCGCTCCATAAAAGAACTTGGATTTGATGGCGATATTCAAGTAGGATTAGGAAAATTAGAAACAACGATGCAAATAAAAGAGGTTGCTAAGTCACAGCTAATAACGGTAACTGAGCTCTTGGGAGAGTGGCGCACGAATGGAATACGAGATTTGCTTTTACAAGCTAAGGAATATATGGACAACAATTACCACAAATCTATTTCTCTTGAAGGGGTAGCCGATGAGATTGGAATTAGTTCTTATTATTTAAGTAAGTTGTTTAAAGAAAAATTCCAAGTCACTTTTATGGAATATTTGAAGAATACTAGAATACAAAAGGCAATCGCACTACTTTTGGATAGAGAAAACATGCCATTAAAGGAAATAGCGTTGAATGTCGGATATAAAGATCCTAATTATTTTAGCACTGCCTTTAAAAAGGAAGTCGGTATGAGCCCGAGTGAATATCGAAATAAATATCATCATTAAAACAGCGGTTATGTACTGCTGTTTTTTTTGTAATATGCGTTGCTGTCAATTCTTCTGACTAGGCAAGGTTTCTAGTACGGTATCAACTTTTACAAGAATTTATAGGTAATGGCAAGAAAGTAAAGGTGAAAGCGCTATCTAGTATGCGTTTTCATGATAGTTTTAATGTATGAAAAGATTGTTTATCGAGTTAAACAAGGTATTGAAAGCGGAATCATATTAAGTGATGGCCCTAGTGAGAAGGTAAGAGATAATCAGAAGGGTCTAAGAATGAATAAAAAAACATGTTTAAGAGAGGGGAGGAAGAAAGAGAAAATAAATTTCTCTTTTGTCACGTATGATGAAGAAAAATAGTACGTTATACATTGTGTTAATTACACTCGTTGCAACACTTGGTGGACTGTTATTTGGATATGACACAGCAGTTATTTCAGGAGCTGAAGGTTCACTTCAAACGTATTTTGCAGATAGCTTAGGTCTTAGTTCCCTTGTACATGGCATTACCGTTTCAAGTGCATTGATTGGTTGTATCATCGGGGGGCTGATCTCAGGTTATTTTGCCACTCGATTCGGAAGAAAAAATACGCTAATCCTTGCAGCGCTTTTATTCTTAGTATCTGCATTAGGCTCTGCGTTTCCTGAATTTTTATTTTTTACAAAAGGAGAGCCTTCGATTGCGCTATTGATTACTTTTAATATTTATCGGATCATCGGGGAATTGGTGTTGGCTTAGCCTCGGCTGTTTCACCAATGTATATTGGTGAAATTGCTCCTGCTCGTATAAGAGGTACATTGGTTTCCTTGAACCAATTTGCGATTATATTTGGGATGTTAGTCGTTTATTTTGTTAACTGGGGAATTGGAAGAGGACAATCAATGGAATGGATTAATGACGTCGGTTGGCGCTATATGTTCTTATCAGAGGCCATTCCTGCGTTGCTATTCTTACTTCTGTTGTTTACAGTCCCAGAAACACCAAGGTATTTAGTATCTAAAAATCAGGATGAAAAGGCGATGGCTGTCCTGTCTAAGATCTATGATCAAACAATGGCAAAAGCCACCATGTTTGAGATTAAGAAGTCTTTTGATGTAAGTAAAGCAAGATTATTCTCATTTGGAAAAACGATTATTGTGATCGGGATTTTATTATCGGTATTCCAGCAATTTGTTGGGATTAATGTTGCACTTTATTATGCTCCACGTATTTTTGAAAGCATGGGAGCAGCAAGAGATGCATCTATGTTTCAAACGATCGTTATGGGTTTAGTTAACGTATTATTTACGTTGATTGCCATTTTTACAGTCGATAAATTTGGTAGAAAACCACTTTTAATTATCGGTTCTATTGGAATGACGATTGGGATGTTTGGAGTGGCAGGAATGGCATTCTCAAATACAATTGGAATCGGAACACTAATTTTCATTATTATTTACACAGCATCATTTATGATGTCTTGGGGACCAGTCGTTTGGGTATTAATTTCCGAAATCTTCCCTAACAAGATTAGAGGACAAGCTGTGGCAATTGCTGTAGCAGCTCAGTGGGCTGCCAACTATTTCATATCTTCTACGTATCCAGCGATGATGGAATTTAGCGGTGGTTTAACGTATTCTTTTTATGGAATAATGAGTTTGCTTTCAGCAATCTTCATTTGGAAGTTTATTCCTGAAACGAAAGGAAGATCACTGGAAGAATTAGAGACGATGTTGATAAATAAAAAGAGCGCTTAAGTAGGAATGATGTTAAAAAAAGGCTGACTCGAAAAGTCGCAAGTAGATAGCGATGATTGAGTCAGTCTTTTCTTATATATCATGCAAGACGAAAGAAGATGAGTCATCTTCGTTAAAAAACAACTATTTGTTTCCGATAAAGAGAGGTTTTGCCTTCTGAAAAATCTATCATGAGGAGCAGCTATATTGTTTTGACTTTTTATGGATGCTCTAAAAGATATCGAATATAACAAACTAGGTACCGTCTTTTTCGGTACTTTTTTGTGTTAGTACAAATAGCTTTTCGATGGCTTTAACAGTGGAGGAATTCGAAGTGTAAAAGGCTGTGTATGTAAAAGCAATGTAAAGAAAATGAACGAGCTTTTGCGTTGTTTTCGTTTTCATGATAGTTTCAACGTTTGAAGTCTTGTGGTATGATTCATTTTGGCTCTTTTCTATCGCTATAGATTGATAATATTTTCATAGTGTTAAAAAGTATTCAAAGATCAGACGACTTATTAGAGAAGAAATTTGGTATAATATAAAAATCTGGTAAAAAATTGTAAAGGTTTTGTGAAGTTACTAGGGGAGAGGAGTTAGAAATGACTAACTTAAAATCAATCTTTTCTAGATTAAAGTTTTTTTGGTTAGCGGTTTTTTTGCTAACGATTAAAACATACGTTCTTTATAAAGTAGGGTTTACGATCCCGATTGAAAATCGTCTTCAAGAATTTATTTTAATGATAAATCCAATTAGTTCGGCTGTGCTGTTCATTGGACTTTCCTTATTTTTTACAGGGAAAGTGAGAAATTACATGGTGATCGTGACAAGCACGATCGCAACGCTTATTCTGTACTTTAATCTCGTATACTATCGCTTTTTTTCAGATTTTATTACATTGCCTGTGTTATTTCAGACGAATAACGCGAAAGATCTATCCAGCAGTGTCTTGGAATTAATGCATGTTAGTGACTTGTTTTTGTTCGTGGATGTTCTCTTTCTAATTGTATTAATGTTTAAGGGGAAAGTACCTGTTGTTAATAAAAAAAGATTAGAAGGTTTTGCAATTGTAGCTTTGGCCTTTGTACTTTTCTTTGTTAATTTGCAAATTGCTCATAAAGAACGGACAGAATTATTAACGAGGTCATTTGACCGTGAGTTATTAGTGAAAAACATTGGAATGTTTAATTACCATGTGTATGATGCTTTTATTCAATCCCAATCTAAAACGCAGCGAGTGTTTGCGAATGGTTCTGAAATGGAAGAAATCATTGATTATCGTAATGAGAATTACAAAGAGCCTGATGAGGACTTGTTTGGGATAGCTGAAGGTAAAAATGTTATTGTGCTGTCACTAGAGTCGCTTCAGAGTTTTGTGATCAATGAAACGTTAGATGGCGAAGAAATCACACCATTCTTGAATGAATTAATTAATGAGAGTTACTACTTTGAGAATTTCTACCACCAAACGGCACAAGGGAAAACATCTGACTCTGAATTTCTAGTTGCTACTTCTTTGTTTGGTAGAAATAGTGGATCTGTATTCTTTACCCATGCTGGCAACTCATATAATGCACTTCCTGAAATTTTAACAAACGACAGTTATTTCACTTCGGTGATGCATGCTAATAATAAAAGCTTTTGGAATCGGGATGTGATGTATCAATCTTTAGGATATCAAACGTATTTTGATATTAATTCCTACGACGTCCATGAAGAAAATTCCGTTGGATGGGGCTTGAAGGATAAAGACTTTTTTGAACAATCGATTGAACTTCTGCAATCACAACCAGAACCTTATTATACAAAATTCATTACATTGACGAATCATTTTCCATTTGAGCTAGGTGAGGAAGATCGTTTGATTAATGAGTTCGATTCAAATAGCGGAACACTAAATCGATATTTCCCAACAGTCCGTTATATGGATTATGCTCTGGAACACTTCTTTGACCGCTTAAAAGAAGAAGGAATTTATGAGGATTCGATCTTTATTATGTATGGAGATCATTATGGAATTTCTCAAAACCATAACCGAGCAATGAGTATGTTCTTAGAAAAAGAAGAGATTACAGACTTTGATACTGTTCAGCTTCAAAGAGTTCCAATGCTCGTTCACATTCCTGGTCATAAAGGTCACGAGTTGCGTGAAACAGTTTCTGGGCAAATTGATGTGAAGCCGACGATCATGCATTTACTAGGTATTGAGTCAAAATATGATATACAGTTTGGGTCTGATTTATTTGCACCAGAGCGTGAGTCATTTACGGTTCTACGTGATGGAAGCTTTATCACAGATGATTATGTCTTTACAAAAGGAGTTTGTTATTCAAAGGAAACGGAAGCTGAAACTGATATCGAAAGCTGTGAACCTTATTTCGATAAAGCTAACAAAGACTTAACGAATTCCGATAAAATCATTTATGGAGACTTATTGCGTTTCTATTAACAATGACCATTGTTTATAATGATAAGGGGCTTTCCAAAAAGCCGAATCAGAGTTGGCAATGGCTTCGTTTGCTACGCGCCTTGAGAGAAGAAACGACTTCTCCCAAGTTTTTCAAAAAAAGTAACGACTTCGCTCGTTGCTTTAGGGGCGTCCCAAAAGGTCAAAGTCAGACCTTTTGAGACGCCTCTTTTTTTAATGGAGAAAGGGGTTTACCATGAAGATTAAGACGATGAAAGAGGCAGAAGATCTTATATACCATTCGTATCTACGAGCAATTGGACATATTACGGAAGTGAAAGATGAAAATGTAAAAAGACCTGAGTTGACGAGAAGACTGTTAGATTTACTCGGAGCGCCTGATAAAGGACAAAGGTTTATTTTAGTTACAGGGAGTAAAGGGAAGGGTTCAACTGCCCGTTTCATTTCCTCTTTGCTATGTCATCTAGGGATGAAAGTTGGTTTATTTACGTCTCCTCACTTAGTTCATTTTAATGAGAGAATTCGGGTCGATGGGAAAGCAATTTCGGATACAGATTTTATTCGTATAAGTAATGTTGTCAGCACAAAGGTTGATAGCATCGAGAAGACATTAGAAAGAAATGAGTACCAAGGACCAATCGGCATTGCTCTTTCACTAGCATCTATTTATTTTAAAGAGCAGCAAACAGATATTAATGTCATTGAATGCGGCCGAGGAGGGAAATATGATGACACGAATGTGTTGGAAAATGAATGGGCTGTCATTACACCAGTAATGGAAGAGCATATTGAAAATTTGGGTCCTAAACTTTCAAATATTATGACTCATAAATTAGGGATTATTAAGAAATCAACAAAGCATGTTTATATACAGAAACAAACAGAAGAAGCAGAAAGGTTAATACGAAGACAGTTAGATATTATGAAGCGCTATTCTTATTCTATTTATGGAAGCGATTTTCAAATAGAAGAGGTGTCGCTGACTACAGCAGGAATGGTCTTTGATGTGCGAACGAACAAAGCAAGTTATAACAAGCTTACATTGCCACTATTAGGGGAGTTTCAAGCGCTAAATGCAGGCATTGCGCTAAGAATTGCAGAGGATTTTTGTCCTGGTTCACTTAATCAAATTGTGGTAAAAGCCTGTTTTAAAAAGATCCAATGGCCTGGGAGATGCGAAATCATTGGCCGTAATCCTACTGTCATCGTCGATGGAGCAATTAATGAGGAAACAGCAACCTATGTTAAGCATGTCGTTCAAATGATTAATAAAGAACATAAAAAGAAAACCGTATCAATAGTCAGTGTACCAGTAAATAAAGATTATCAAGGTGTTATTAAAACATTAAGTGAGGTATCTGATCAGCTTATTTTAACTGTGCCAGATAAGAGTCACTTAACTTTTCCTGATGACGATCTCGACATAGCCTTACACTATCAAAAAAACAGTGTGAAACTTGCAAGCTTAGAGAAGGCTTTGCAATATGTTCACAAAAAATTAGATGTCGATTTAATCGTCATAGCCGGAACACAAACCTTCATCGGCAACGCCAAGCGGCTCTACGGCCACTCGCTAATGGATATTGGAAAGTGAACCTTGAAGTCATTTTAGAGACGGGTAAATCTCTCTAAAATGGCTTCACGGTAAATCTTTGAGACTTTGTCTACTCGAGTAGGATCGCCTTTTATATATTCATCAAGCATTACCTGCTCATTTATTTCGAGTACTAGCAAACCCTTTGTCGTGTGTAAGATGTCGACTGAACAAAAATCAAGCTCAACGGCTAATGCAGCATTAGTAGCTAGATCAGCTAGCTTAGGCTCTAATTCGCTTGGGACATCGATAGACCGACTTCCTCCAATCAGGTTGTGTTTCCAAGACGTCGTTCGCTCTTTCGCTAAAAATAATTGAGGCTTTCCTTTTAACATAATAACCCGATATTCATAAGTAGCAGAATAGAAAGGAGATAGACAAGCATCTACTTGTAAGGAAAATAAATCGGATAAGTGCGTTTCAAGTTGATCTTCAGAGTCGATCTTGAAAACATTCTCACCTTGTGAGCCATCATCTTGCTTTAAGACCACTCTTTCATTGAAAGAATGAAAATAATTTAGGGCAAGCTTAAAGGAGTCCGCTTTTGAGAATCTAGATGCCGGATTAAGAAGGAAAAAGTGTTCTACAGCCATCACATTAGTTGCCTGTAAAGCGGAATAAGTTCCAGATTTGCTTCTTGCGATCTTGAGGCTCGAACTATTATTCAAACCAATTTCAACATCATGCATGAGAAAGGATTTGTCATCCTTTAGGACGCGATAGAGATAATCAGGAGCGATCTCTTTAAAGCTTACGTCATCTTGTGAAACAGACTGTTGGATCATAGCAAGATAAGGTCTATACGTCATGATAATAGCCTCCTTTAGCCTTTGGTAATTAAATGTATGGTGGAAAGGTCAGCTGGTGCAAAGCGCAGTGACTTTAAATCTTTGAGATCGACCCATTGTAAAGAAGCATGTTCCTTTGCAAGAGGATATCCTTTTATAATCTCACACCAATACGTATGTAGGTGTACAATCATATGATCATAATGATGAGTAACCGATGTAATTTTTTCTTTCACCATGATCGTACAAGCTAGTTCTTCGTGAATTTCCCGTTGCAACGCGTCGTAATGGTCTTCCCCGATTTCCACTTTGCCACCTGGGAATTCCCAATGGTTAGGCAAACTCATAGTTTCTGAACGCAAGGCACAAAGGATTTGTTTGTTGTTATTTTGAATGACAGCAGCAACAACAATAACTTGTTTCAATTTCATGTCTCCTTTCACTCTTACTATAAATCATATTCCGATCCTCGAAAAATGTCTAATTCCCTGTTAATTTTCTGTTGTTTTGTCTTTTTTTATCATAGGTCAGGCTATTTTTTACATAAAGTTGAAATGTAGAACTAAGTTTTCTATGTAAAGGAGTGGCGTCCGATGTATGATGAAGAGTTACGAAAAAAAGAGTTGAAACTTTTAATTAAGAAGAAAAGAAAGCGTGAGCAACGTGATTGGCGTCTGACAATGAAACGACTGAAGCAATTTCAAAATGATAGTCTGAATCATAAAACGAGCCGTACCGACAGATGATAGTAGCTTAATGTTTTCCGAAAAGCCAATGCTATAAGTATGAGATTGTTCTTATGCTTATACCATTGGCTATAATAGTTGTAGAAATTTCCGGTTCAACATCGTAGGACAAGCTAATTATCTTTATAATTTTTTTCTTCTTAAGAAAGAGGTTAGTAACAAGGTTCATTCTTTACTATAATAATAAGTATGCTGTTAAAAAAAGGTGAATAAATGATGACGACCTTGCAAACGAAAGACAATATGAAATTATTAAAAAAGCCGAATGTGAAGCTCCCGTTAAAACTGAAGATGATTTTATTAATTGGATTGCTCATTATTGGGATGTTCTCAATTATGGGGGTTTTTCTTTATTATTTCTTTTCTCACACACTTGAGGATCAACTAGGAGAAAGAGCGTTAAGTGTAGCGAAAAGTGTAGCTCATATACCGGAGTTGGTCGATGCCTTCGAACATGAAGATCCTGCATCTGTTATACAGCCAATCGTTTTACCTATACAAGAGGCGACCGCTGCAGAATTTATTGTTGTTGGGAATACAAATGAGATTCGCTATGCTCACCCAAATCCTGAGAAGATCGGCGAAAGAATGGTTGGAGAAGACAATGCACCTGCGTTAACAGCAGGACAATCCTATGTATCAAAAGCGTTGGGCTCACTTGGATATTCGATTCGTGGGAAAGTGCCGGTTGTATCTGAGCAAGGGGAAATTATTGGTGTCGTATCGGTTGGTTATTTGATAGAAGACGTACAAACGGTCATTAACAATTACAGTAGAGAGCTTTGGTATGCCTTATTGATTATGGTAGCGCTAGGAATGATCGGTGCTGTTTTTATTGCACGCTATATTAAAGGTGTATTGTTCGGACTTGAACCTGAAGAAATTTCGCATCTTCTTTTACAGAAAGAAACAATCTTACAATCGACTCATGAAGGAATCATCGCTGTTAACCAAGATGGACTCATAACGTTAATCAATACGGCCGCACAAAAACTACTGTTCAAGAAAGAGTTCCCGAAAAAGGATGTCATTGGTCGAGCAATTCAAGAAGTTTTGCCAAGTTCCTCTTTACCGGAAGTATTGAAAACAGGGAAGAGTCAATTTGATAGAGAGGTTGAACTCAACGATACAGATACAATTTTTGTTAACCGAGTGCCGATTTTCTATAAGAATAATTTGATTGGTGCCGTTTCTACGTTTCGT
Source organism: Halalkalibacter krulwichiae (assembly GCF_002109385.1). NCBI lineage: Bacteria > Bacillati > Bacillota > Bacilli > Caryophanales > Bacillaceae > Halalkalibacter > Halalkalibacter krulwichiae. The sequence continues at coordinate 317,875 of NZ_CP020814.1, forward strand.
AACAAGACAGAGATTGACCGTTTAACAAAGGAGCTTACTCAAGTAAGGGAATATGCGGATGCCCTTAGAGCGCAAACTCATGAATTCTCAAATAAGTTGTATACCATTTTAGGATTGATTCAGTTAGAGAAGAAAGAAGAAGCTGTTTCGTTTATTCAAAGAGAAAATCATATCCAATTAGACTGGATTGACTTTTTGATGGAGAAAGTACCAGATCCGATGTTAAATGCAATTCTTTTAGGCAAATTAAATCAAGCGATGGAGCAAAGAGTTGAAATGATAATTGATCCAAGTAGTCAACTGACGTCTTCTCTAACAGAAAGGAAACGCGATATTCTTGTGACAGTTCTTGGAAACCTTCTTCAAAATGCGATAGATGCAACAAAGCTTAATGACGATAAAAATAATCGACTAATCAACATATTTTTTACCGATCTTGGTGAAGAGATAATTTTCGAAATTGAAGATTCAGGACCTGGTGTACCTGAGGAATTAACGGATCAAATCTTTACTCTAGGATTTACAACGAAAGCAGGCTCAAATAGAGGGATCGGATTAGCATTAACGAAACAAGCCTTAAATAAAATAGGTGGAAATGTTTATTTAGAAGAAGGGGAACTGGGTGGAGCTTGTTTTGTAATTACGATTCCGAAAGATGGCGAGATTTAGGAGGTTAAGATGAAGTCTAAATACACAGTTTTGATTGTAGAAGATGACTTTCGCGTTGCGGAAGTGACTCGTCAATTTGTTGAAAAGGTCGAAGGTTTTCAAGCTTTAGACGTTTGTAAAACAGCCGCTGAGACAAAAGAGTACTTAAAGCAAAATGATTTACCTGACTTAATACTCCTTGATGTCTTCATCCCGGATGTGGAGGGACTAGCATTATTTTGGAGTGTTAGGAAAGAATATCGTGAAGTGGATATTATTATGGTTACAGCTGCTAAAGAAGTTTCTACAATTCAAGAAACGCTTCGTGGAGGAACGTTTGATTATATTGTTAAACCAGTCGAATTTTCTCGCTTTGAGCAAACATTGAACAGATACAAGAAACATCGCATGCTACTTAATACAAAAGTAGAAATGGACCAATCAGAAATTGATAAACTAACAGGAGTAAACTCGATTATTTCGAGCGAAGCTGAAAGTGGATTAGAGAACCTTCCTAAAGGAATTGATCGTTTAACCCTTAAGAAAGTTAAGCACGTTATTTCAGATCATCGTGACCAAGGAGTGACGGCAATTAAATTAGGGCAGCTAATTGGGGCGAGTCGTTCAACGGCAAGGCGGTACCTTGAATACTTAGTCTCTACAAAAGATGTTAAAGCTGAATTGGAATATGGCGATATTGGCCGTCCGGAGCGAAGATATACACCTTTGTGAACTTTATGAACAAAAAGCACAAAATAGACAATATTTATTTTAATTTCATAAGCTTATCTCTCTTATTTCATTATGGTAAGTTTCTAGATATATCAGAAACTTCAAAAAAGGGAGATTTTTTTATTTTGAAAAGGATACTGAATAATAGTGTATGCGCTTTCAAAATAAATTTCTCTTAAGTAAGTTAGTAGAAGAAGGGAGAGGGATTGGATGCTTAGTATCATTGGTTTTGCAACGATACTTATTATTGTATTACTGCTTCTTAGTGGGAGGATTACTCCTATTATTGGACTTGTAATTATTCCGATTATTGGAGCGTTATTAGCGGGGTTTGACATTACTGAAATCGGTGTATTTTTTAGTGAAGGCATTGATAAAGTTATTAACGTTGTCATTATGTTTATTTTTGCTATCCTCTTTTTCGGTGTTATGCAAGATGCCGGTTTGTTTGATCCAATTATTAACAAAATGATAGCGATATCAAAGGGAGATGTCATTGCCGTCGCTGTCGGAACGGTTCTTATTGCTGCGATTGCTCACCTTGATGGTTCAGGTGCTTCGACTTTTTTGATAACAATTCCAGCGTTATTACCTTTATATAAGCGATTACGAATGAGTCCTTATCTGCTGTTATTATTAGTTGGGACAAGTGCAAGTATTATTAATATGGTACCATGGGGCGGTCCGATTGGTAGAGTAGGTGCCGTGTTAGGTGTTGATCCTACTGAGCTTTGGAGACCGTTGATTCCATTACAAATTATTGCACTGATCTTATTAATAGGGATGGCTGTCATTCTTGGTATTCGTGAAAAACGTCGTATCGCTAGACTTGATGTAAGAGATGATGTTACATCAGAAACGGCAGCCGCTCTTGAACACGCTGTAGAGACTGTAGAAGATAAGAAAGAAAATTCTTTAGCTCGTCCTAAGTTGCTTTGGTTAAATTTACTATTAACGATCGGCTTAATAGCAATGTTAGTATGGGGCATTATTCCAGCTGGATTTATCTTTATGATTGCTCTAAGTATTGCTTTGCCGCTCAATTATCCTAATGTAAATGATCAAATGGAACGCATCAAAGCGCATGCTCCAAATGCTCTTCTGATGGCTGCGATAATTCTTGCTGCTGGTTCTTTCTTAGGGATTTTAGGTGGGAGTGGAATGTTAGATTCATTAGCAACCGATCTTGTTACCTTTTTACCGGCCGTGCTCGTTCCGTATTTACACATTATCATTGGCTTTTTAGGGGTACCTTTTGAGTTAGTGTTAAATACCGATGCCTACTATTTTGCTTTATTACCAGTTGTAGAACAAATTGTGACGAGCTATGGAGTTGAGGCTGCTTCTGCTGCTTACGCATTAACAATAGGAAATATTATCGGTACATTCATTAGCCCATTCTCTCCAGCCCTTTGGTTAGCATTAGGTCTGGCGGGGTTAGAGATGGGGAAACATATCCGCTATTCCTTCTTTTGGATGTGGGGCTTTAGTGTAATCTTAATTGTAGTTGCGATGTTAATAGGAATAATTTAAATGAAATAGCTCTTTCTGTTGTTTATAAACAACAGAAAGAGTTTTTTATGTGGAAAGTGAGGAGAGTTTTATAGTAATAAGGTGAAACTGTTATACTTGAGATAATAGAAGTCCAGTATTACGTTGAAATTAATTAGTTCGGAAAAAGGAGAAGATGGTGATGGTGGAAGAGATAGATAAACAAAAGGTCCTTATTGTAACGTCGGTTGAAGCAGAGAAAGAAGCGGTGCTTCGAGGGCTTGGTGATACAGGGGATATTGAAGTGCATGTAGTAGGAGTTGGGGTAGTTACGGCTGCTGTTAACACAGCATTTCTTTTGGCTTCCAAGAAATATGACGTAGTGATCAATATGGGAATCGCTGGTGGTTTTAACGGGAAAGCAAATGTTGAAACAGTTGTAATTGCCGATGAATTGGTCGCTGCTGATTTAGGAGCGGAGTCAAAAGATGGTTTTTTAAGTTTGGATGAACTAAAATTAGGAAGTGTCTTGATTCCTGTCGATGACCGTTTAACGACATCTATAAAAAAAATTCTTGTAGAAAATGGTGCAGAGGTAGCAACAGGGGCAGTTCTCACATTATCAACCGTAACAGGAACAGCTGAAACAGCTGATCGATTACAAAAAAGATACCCTAACGCAATGGCTGAGGCGATGGAAGGGTATGGTGTTGGGGTAGCTGCTAAGCAAATGAATATTCCGATTATGGAAATTAGAACTATTTCAAACATGGTTGGTCCGCGCGATCGATCAGCTTGGAAAATTAAAGAAGCGTTAGTAGCCTTGGAACGAGCTAGCGCAGGATTAAAAGAGGTGTTCAAATAATGGATATAGCATTTTCTCCTTGTCCTAATGATACGTTTGTTTTCCATGCCTGGGTGCATGGGTTAATTGAAGGAGCCCCCGCTCTTAATGTAACGTATGCTGACATTGACAAGACGAATAATTGGGCGGCTAAAGGAAAAGGTCCCGAGGTCCAAAAGATTTCATATGCTGCCCTCCCATGGGTATTGAATGAATATGCACTGATCCCTTGCGGCGGTGCTTTAGGTAGGGGTGTGGCCCTCTGGTTTTAACAAAAGACAAGCTTCGCGATGCTTCTTTCCTTTCTGGGAAGCGGGTAGCTGTTCCGAGCGAAAAATCAACAGCTTATTTATTGTTTCGTTTATGGACTAGCCAACTTGTTCCTGAAGGGATAGGAGAAATTATTGTCATGCCATTCGATGAAATTATGCCAGCTGTTCGTGACGGTAAAATTGATGCTGGCTTAGTTATACATGAAGCAAGGTTTACCTACCAAAATTACGAATTGAATTTAATGGCTGACCTTGGCCATTGGTGGGAAGAGGACACAGGGCTTCCAATCCCTTTAGGAGCCATCATTGCTCATCGTTCTTTAAATCATAAGGCAATTGAAAAATGGGTAAGAGCCTCGGTTGAATATGCATGGGCTCATCCCGCGGTATCGCAAAAATACGTGATGGAACACGCTCAGGAACTATCTCTAGAGGTTGCTAAGTCGCACATCGACCTCTATGTAAATGAATTTACTAGGGAACTCGGAAAAGATGGTTATGCGGCGGTAAAATCTCTGCTTGGAAGAGCAATGGAGGAAGGGTTAGTGCCGGAGTTTGATTTGAACAAATTGTAACAATCGAAAGTGAGGGGGCGTCTCAAAAGGTCTAGTTTTGACTTTTTAAGATGCCCTTTTTGTGTGTTACGCCTTTTGTTTTATATATTTCTCATACACATCATCTCTTACTAACCAAGCTTGAAAAGTGCGCTTTAAGTGACGTTCGGCTTCTTCAAAAGTTTGATAAGAATTTATAGTCTCTTTATCTTTCTTTAGAATCCAGCGATCCGTCGCTTCTGGATAAATTAGATAATAATGGTCACCATGATCAGTATATAAAGAGCCACCATTGGCCTTTTTAAGGTTTTTTTGGTTCCTAGGTGCATCTATTCGAAGAGGAACTAACGGAAATGCATTTATAATAAATAATTTAAAGGCTTCCTCTGTTATGGCGCTACCAGCTGCCTTAGCGTGACCACCCCGCCATATTGTTTAGCAATCTCTGACACATCTATATGATCGTGAATAGTACGATAGGAAATCTTTCGCCCGCCAACGTTTAATATAGCGATATAATCTAGATGTGGTGTGTCTTTTCCAATCACATTACCGAGTTCAGAATGGTATGATTCTGCGTGGACGACACCGACGCAATGGTTATCAATATCGATTTGGATTAATTCTCTCCTTTTCCGATGAATGTAACGTTCAATTTTGCTGTCTTCCATGTCTAAAATCTTCTCTTCGAAATTGTCAAAAGAAAAAGGTTCATCTTTTTGGAGACGCTCCATCATCCGCTCTTCGAATTCTTCGATTGAGAGCATGTAGAAAAGATCATTTAATCGCTTTGCGTTGATGGTTTGATTCTTATCCCATTCCCATGTATCCCATTGTCTGACGAGATCGATGAACAGATCGAGTGCCTCAGTTCTCTTTAATACATTTTTCTCTTGTAAATAATCGTACAAAATAGAAGACGCAGAAGCTAACCTTCCATCTTCGTACTCAACCTTTACTGTAGCCCATTTATAATCGTTAAAATGAAGAGCCGTTTTATGATGATCAAGCAGTTGGATGTACCCGCCTTTTTTAAAGAATTCCTCTAGTCTTATTTCATTTTCGGTATGTACAGAAAGATCAGTAATAATAAGTGCATCATCAGGTTTCTTTTGTTCTAGAAAACGTTCCACTTGAAAATCTAATCCTTGTACTGAATTATAACGAACTTCCGCGCTTTCTCCGTAGGCGAGCTTGGCTAAAATGCCGCAACTAACCCCATCTAAGTCATTGTGAGAGTACAGATGATAAGTCATATTCCCTCCTCCTTTACTATTTAGTATGCTCGAGGGAGGAGGAAATATCGCTTTTTTTTTAAGAGGGGAATCGATCAGAGTATAGATCAGAAGGTGAATTGTGTCCATGCCTTTTGTAGAGGAATTGATTAATAATGAGGGAGAGAATTAAAGAGACAATGAATCCGAGTAATAGCCCTACGTAGCTATAAGTTAAGAAACCTATAGTAAGACCAATAGCAATAAGTGTTAAACAAAGACCCATATGATCCCTCCTTAGTTTTACATCCTAACATGTATTAAAGTTATGTATATGTTTCTCGGAAAGAAATATGACCATTAAATTTTATAAAGTTCTGAACATTTTATGTTTGTGCAAATGAGTAAGTGATTTTCGACAAAAAATTGGTAATGCAATTGTAACGTAATTTATATATTGAGATGTTATGATGAGGGAAGACATATATGTAGAATGGAGGACGTTGCATGTCAGCAGCCGTAGAACAGATAGAAAAAGTAATAGCGAATATTGAACGAGTTGTAGTAGGGAAACGCAAAGAGGTTGAACTAAGTTTAATTGCTCTTTTTGCTGGTGGACATGTTCTATTAGAGGATGTTCCGGGTGTAGGAAAAACAATGATGGTTAAATCAATTGCACGTTCTCTCGGAGCTGAATTTAAACGAATCCAATTTACACCTGATCTATTGCCTTCAGATGTAACGGGTGTATCGATATATAATCAAAAAACGCAACAGTTTGAATTTCGAAAAGGACCAATCATGGCTAATATCGTTCTTGCTGATGAAATAAACCGAACATCTCCTAAAACTCAATCTGCGCTTTTAGAGTCTTTAGAGGAGGGAAGTGTTACGGTTGATGGAGATACCTATCATTTAGAAAAACCTTTCTTTGTTATGGCGACACAGAATCCGATTGAATATGCGGGAACGTTCCCGTTACCTGAGGCTCAGTTGGATCGATTTCTATTAAAGTTGAATTTAGGCTATCCATCAGAAATAGAAGAACTAGAAATATTAAATCGTTTGCAGCGAAGCCATCCTATTGAGTCACTTAAAGCCGTGATGTCAACGGAAGAGGTTGTAGCACTTCAAGCTGAGTTATCAACTATTGTAGTGACGGAAGAAGTGAAGATGTATTTGATTGACCTTGTCCATGAAACAAGAAACCATAAGGCGATCGAACTTGGTGTTAGTCCTCGAGGTACAATTGCTTTAATGAAAGTTTCGCAAGCCTACGCCTTATTGCAAGGGAGAGGATATGTCATCCCAGACGATGTGAAGTATCTCGCACCTTATGTTTTAGCTCATCGCTTGATTTTAACAGCTGAAAGCAAAATGGCTAACTTTACTGCATGGGAGTTAGTTCTATCAATAGTAGAATCGGTAAAAGTTCCGATTAAGCAAAGTAGGTTAGCGAGGTCGTGAAGAACCAGTTTTTAAATAGGTTGCGGCGTTATAGTAAATATATATTTCTTGTTCTGTTTGTGTTGGCGGTTTATTCTTATGCGATGTTTCAAGGGGGCTTTGTCAGCTGGTTTTTGTTTTATAGTGTGATAACTGTAATTGTCGCGACAGTTGCCGTTGCTGTTTTTCCTTTTAAGGTGTTAAAAGCAGAAAGGGTAGTAAATAAAGAGGTGTTACGAGCTGGTGAAAATGTAGACGTAACAGTAGTGATTGAAAAAAGAATGTTTCAACCATTCTTCTTCTTACGTATTCAAGATTCAATACCTCAAAAGTTAGGGTCAAGTGATGAAGCGGGGGCGCTTTTTTTCTTTTCTTTTCAGAGAAAGTTAGTTTTCTCGTATACAATCCGTGATGCGAGAAGAGGTGAGTACAACTTTGAAGAGCTTAGGTTCACCTTTGGAGACTTGTTTGGGCTGTTCGAACGTCAATCTCAAATTCCTTGTCAAACGACCGTTCTTGTCTATCCTCGTGTTAAAAAACTGAAGTCGACACTTCTTTCAAAGTCTTCTAAACAAATGGAAGGTGAAAGTCTCCAGCAATCGTTCGACGATGATCGTTCTCTTGCGGGGGTACGTCAATATGTCCCTGGTGATCGGTTGAATACAATTGATTGGAAGCAATCAGCTAGATCTGGCCATTTAATGACGAAAGAATTTGAGTCTTATAAAGGGGAAAGCACAGTCGTTGCTTTTGATTCCTATTTGAACAAAACGACAGAATTGGCTTTTGAAAGAGCGGTTGAATTAGCTGCCTCAATGATAAACTCATTTATTAAAGAGAACGCGGTCCCGAAAGTATCTATTCGTTTAGAAGACTGGAGATCTTCCCAGCTCTCGCACCGTACAGCTAGTCGAGGTCTTCATTTACTAGCGAGAGTAAAGCCAATTGCTCAGCCTGCTTACGTCATTGATAAAGTCTACCAAAGTTGGCAAGGTATGCACGTTTATTATGTTTGTGCTGAGCTAGATTCATCCTTCGTTCAAGTCTGCCAAACAATGTTGGAGCAGAAAATAGCACTAACCATTTGCATGGCACAATTGACTGACGAAGAGTTAGAGGTTGCTAGAGAGTTAGAAAAACTAGGAATTTCATTTTTTACAATTAATTAAAAGGGGGAGGGTAAGTTCATGCGTCTAAGTAATAAGCAAATTACATCAGGTAGGGACTTCCTCCTATATGGCTTAAGTTTCTTGTTATTAATGGAATGGCTTTTCCCACTCCCGTACGTAACGGATACTGGATATATTCATGTTTTTGTTTTATTGTCAGCTGTTTTTTTCTTTATTACTTTTTTGCAGTTGCCTGTTTTGGTTTCGGTCTTATTTAAACTCATGGTCATTTACTATGGATTGTATTTGGTTTTCTTTACGGGTCCATTTTTCTCGTTTGAATTGTTCAATCTGATTGCTACAGACATCGTCAGTAACATTGGATTAATGCTTAGTGGTGGGTGGCATGAATTATCAGATTTATTTCGTAGTTTATTATTTTATGTCCTCCTGTCGATAATGAGTTATTTATTGTATTACTGGACTGTTCATGCAAGAAGGATTTTATTCTTTCTTGTTTTTACAATTATTTATGTAACGGTGATCGATACCTTTACGATTTATGATGCTACTTTCTCGATTATTCGTACATTTATCGTGGGCTTCTTACTACTAGGGTTAGTAACTGCCTATCGAATGATTGAACAAAACCCAACATACTCTATGCCGAAACTGATGCCGGTTCGCTTAGCGGCGTTATTGGTTATTATGATTGGTGCTGGTGGTATTTTAGGGTTGCTTTCCCCAAAATTAGACCCTCAATGGGATGATCCTGTTCCTTTTATGCGTGCTGCTGTCGGTTTTGACGAAGAAGGAGCTGGGGATTTGCAACGAATTGGTTACGGTGAGAATGATGATCGGCTTGGTGGTGGTTTTGTTGATGATGACACCCCTGTTTTTTATGCGGCTGCATCAAAAGAACATTACTGGCGGGGAGAAACAAAGGACTTCTATACCGGTAAGGGATGGGAAACGAATACACCTGTCGAACGAAAGGATTCAATGTGGTACTTTGACAGTTCTGTTGTCTATTTTGAACAATTGGAGACTGAGTTGGCTTTTGTGAATGAGGAAGAAAGCATTCTCTTTAATCATTTGTTTTATCCGGGAGAATTGCCACCGGTTGATCTAATTGCAAATGCAAATGTTTTTCATGATGCGTATACCGATAAGGTTTCAACATATAGAGGTGCCGATCTGGTTAAGCTCTCCACGTATAGCTATGAATATTTCTATCCCAGTTATGATATTGAAGGCTTGCGTTCAATAAATGAAAGAGACCCTGAGCAGATCAATCAATATTACACACAGTTACCCGAAACTTTACCAGACCGCGTTGGGGAACTTGCTCTTGAGATTACAGATGGATTAGAAAATCGTTATGATCAAGCACGAGCTATTGAATCTTTCTTTGGCCAAGGTGATTTTCGCTACGAGACTCAAGATGTTCCTGTCCCGAGTGAAGGGCAAGATTATGTTGATCAATTCTTATTTGAAACACAAAGAGGATATTGTGATAATTTTTCTACCTCAATGGTAGTATTGTTGCGTACCCTTGATATCCCAGCAAGGTGGGTGAAGGGGTTCACATCCGGTGAAGTGATTGAAAGTATAAGTGATACTAAGGATGTTTATGAAGTGACAAATGGTAATGCCCATTCGTGGGTTGAAGTCTATTTTCCAGAGGTCGGATGGGTACCATTTGAACCGACCAGAGGTTTTGATAACAACGTAGAGTTTATCGAGCCTGAAGTAGAAGTAGACGAAGTCGATCATGAATCAGCGGAGAGAGAGGAAGAGGAGCCTGAAGTAGAAGATGCTTTTGCTGAAATAGAAGATGAGGAGAATCAATCTTCTAATTCGGAATTATCATTTTCTAGGGACTGGGGCATTCCGGGAGGCCCTTGGATTCTATTTGGTATGCTTGCTGTCATTTTTTTATTGATTTTGCTTAAGAATAAAAAAATTGTTCAATACTATATGCTAGCAAGGTTTTTACGCCGTAATGATGACAGGGCGTTCACGGAAGCTTATAACCGATTGCTTTGGTTATTACAGTATGTTGGTCTTAAGCGAGCCGATGGAGAGACGTTAAGAGCGTATGCAGAACGGATAGATAAACATTTCTCAACCACTGAGATGATGAGTTTAACGGTAGAATATGAAAAAATTATGTATGGTGGTTATTCAACAAAAGAATGTTGGTTGAATCAGAAGGGAAACTGGGCGAAGATTGTTCGGAAAATCGCATCTTGACCACTTGATAGCTCACTGATAAAATGAATCAGTATTTAAAAGATGCGAATAGACCTTCGTATATCCTTAGGAATATGGCCTAAGAGTCTCTACCGGATTACCGTAAACAATCTGACTATGAAGGCAGAATGTATATAACTAGAATTCTGCCTTTGTATTGTTTTATGTAATACAGGTGGAGTCTAGTTTTTTTATTAGGTAATATGAATGAAAATAATAAAGGGTGGGAACGTATGACGGAATTAAGCCAAGAAATGATCGTTGTTCTAGACTTTGGAGGACAATACAATCAATTAATCGCAAGACGAATTCGTGATTTAGGAGTGTATAGTGAGCTTCATTCAAATAAGATAACAGCAGAAGAAATAAAAGCGATGAATCCAAAAGGAATCATTTTCTCTGGTGGACCTAATAGTGCCTATGTTGAGGGAGCTCCGAAGTGTGACCCGGCTATTTACGATTTAGGTGTTCCGATCTTAGGTATTTGTTATGGAATGCAGTTAATGACTCAGCATTTTGGTGGAAAAGTAGACGCTGCTGACCATCGCGAATATGGAAAAGCAGTAATTAAGGTGGAGAATCAATCAAAAATCTTCCGAGGTCTTCCAATTGAGCAATCTACTTGGATGAGCCACGGTGACTTAATTACCGCACCTCCAGAAGGCTTTGTAGTGGACGCTTTTAATCCATCAACGCCAGTTGCGGCGATGAGTAATGAAGCGCGTAATTTATATGGTGTTCAGTTCCACCCGGAGGTACGTCACTCTGAATTCGGGAATGAAATGCTAAAGAACTTTGCATTTGAAGTGTGTGGATGTAAAGGAGACTGGTCGATGGAAAACTTCGTTGAAGTTGAAATCGAAAAAATTCGTGAACTAGTAGGCGACAAACAAGTTCTTTGTGCCTTAAGTGGTGGAGTTGACTCTTCGGTAGTAGCTGTGCTTATTCATAAAGCGATTGGCGATCAATTAACTTGTATGTTTATCGATCATGGTCTTCTACGTAAAGGTGAAGCTGAAAGTGTAATGGATACGTTTAGCGAAGGTTTCAATATGAAAGTATTGAAAATTGAAGCCCAAGAACGCTTCTTGAACAAGTTAAAAGGAGTTTCCGACCCAGAGCAAAAGCGTAAAATTATTGGTAATGAATTTATCTACGTATTTGATGAAGAAGCAAGTAAATTAAAAGATATGGATTTCCTTGCACAAGGAACTCTTTATACAGATATTATCGAAAGTGGTACAGATACAGCTCAGACAATTAAGTCACATCATAACGTAGGTGGACTTCCTGAGGATATGCGTTTTGAATTAATTGAACCGCTAAATACATTGTTTAAAGACGAGGTTCGTAAGCTTGGAACTGAGCTTGGCATTCCTGATGAAATTGTTTGGCGTCAGCCTTTCCCAGGACCAGGTCTAGGTATCCGTGTACTTGGTGAGATTACGGATGAAAAGCTTGAGATTGTTCGTGAATCAGATGCAATTCTGCGTGAAGAAATTAAAAAAGCAGGCCTTGATCGTGAAATCTGGCAATACTTCACGGCTTTACCTAACATGCGAAGTGTTGGGGTTATGGGCGATGCTAGAACATATGATTATACTGTCGGGATCAGAGCGGTAACATCAATTGATGGTATGACATCTGACTGGGCACGTATTCCTTGGGATGTTCTGGAGATTATTTCAACTAGAATTGTAAATGAAGTGAAACATGTAAACCGTGTTGTTTATGATGTAACATCAAAGCCGCCGGCAACAATCGAGTGGGAATAAAAGGTATATCCGAACATTTTTAAAAAACATTAATTTAATGTTTGTGTTTTTGTTGACAGAGAATAGATTGATTGGTACAATTCTTTTGTGAAGAATAGTATTCTTTTCGTATAATTGCAGGGATATGGCCTGCGAGTCTCTACCAAGCTTCCGTAAAGAGCTTGACTACGAAAAAATCAATCTATCCCCATGTTGTTTCATCGGGATATAGATGATTTTTTGTCAGTTAAGCTTCCAAGCGTGATGAATTGGAAGCTTTTTTTGTTTATATTACGAGTAAGTCTAAACTTATGGAGGAAACAGCATGGATCGATATTTTGGTTTTAAAGAACATGGTACAAATTACCGGAGAGAGTCAATCGCGGGCTTAACTACATTTCTATCAATGGCATATATTTTATTTGTAAATCCAATGATTTTAGCTGATGCTGGTATGGATCTTGGAGCTGTGTTTACAGCTACAGCACTAGCAGCTGCTATTGGTACGATGATTATGGGTGTTGTTGCTAAGTATCCGATTGCTTTAGCGCCAGGAATGGGGCTAAATGCTTTCTTTGCTTATTCGGTTGTTTTAGGTTTAGGGATTGATTGGCAGGTTGCGTTATTCGGAGTATTTATTTCAGGTATTATTTTTATCCTAATTACAGTATTTAAAGTTCGTGAAATTATTATTAATGCCATCCCGGCTGAATTAAAATATGCTGCAGCTGCAGGTATTGGTTTATTCATTGCTTTTATTGGTTTAAAGGGCGCGGGGATTATCGTACCGGATGAAGCGACAGCGGTTGGTTTAGGTGATTTGCTAACGGGTCCAACGCTTATTGCCATTTTTGGAATTATCATTACAGTTGTGTTATTGGTTAGAGGTTTTAACGGCGGTATCTTCTACGGGATGGTTGCTACAGCACTTTTAGGAATGATCACAGGTGTAATTGATACGCCGGATCGAGTAGTTGGGGCGGTTCCTAGTTTAGCGCCGACTTTCCTTGAAGCTTTCAGAATTGATTGGGGCAGCGTGTTTACAGTGCAATTGCTCGTGGTAGTTTTAACTTTCTTGTTTGTTGACTTCTTTGATACAGCAGGCACTCTTTATGCAGTGGCTAATCAAGCTGGTTTTGTGAAGGATAATAAGCTTCCTCGTGCCGGCAAAGCTTTATTGGCAGATTCAAGTGCTACATCAATTGGGGCGTTGTTAGGTACTTCAACTACAACAGCTTATGTTGAATCTGCTTCTGGTGTTGCTGCTGGAGGTCGTACTGGTTTTACTTCTGTTGTTACATCAGTATTGTTCCTTGTTGCACTTTTCTTCTCGCCGTTATTAGCGGTTGTGACGGAACAAGTGACAGCACCTGCTTTAATTGTTGTTGGGATTTTGATGGCATCTTCTTTAGGGTTGATCGATTGGAAAAAATTTGAAGTGGCTGTTCCTGCGTTTGTGACTATTGTAACTATGCCGTTGACATCTAGTATTGCAACAGGGATCGCGATGGGGTTCATCTTATATCCGATAACGATGTTAGCTAAAGGAAGAGGGAAGGAAATTCATCCGATCATGTACGTGTTATTCTTTGTCTTCTTAGCCTACTTCGGTTTCTTATCTGAATAGGGATATGTTTGTAAAGCAACTTCTTTTTTAAGAAGTTGCTTTTTATTAGGCGAACGTTTCACCATTGATAAAAAGTGTAATAAAAAATAAAAAAATCTATTGACGCATATATAGATAGATGGTATATTTAATTTCGTTGTCGCGAACGAAGTCGAAATGACTAGAATGACCGCGAAAAAAAGTTGTTGACTTACTGACTTAAGTTTGTTAACATATAAAAGCCGCCAATGAGCGACGTCGAGTTCTTTGAAAACTGAACAAAAGCCAAGCGAAAGAGATACATGATATCTCGTCAATTTTAAGTGATTTCGCAAAATCACAATGAAGTATCGTTAGCGATACGATTTGAGCACAAATCAAACACTTTTATGGAGAGTTTGATCCTGGCTCAGGACGAACGCTGGCGGCGTGCCTAATACATGCAAGTCGAGCGGACTGATTAAGAGCTTGCTCTTATGACGTTAGCGGCGGACGGGTGAGTAACACGTGGGCAACCTGCCCTGTAGACTGGGATAACATCGAGAAATCGGTGCTAATACCGGATAACATCTGAGACCTCATGGTCTCAGAATAAAAGATGGCTCCGGCTATCACTACAGGATGGGCCCGCGGCGCATTAGCTAGTTGGTAAGGTAATGGCTTACCAAGGCGACGATGCGTAGCCGACCTGAGAGGGTGATCGGCCACACTGGGACTGAGACACGGCCCAGACTCCTACGGGAGGCAGCAGTAGGGAATCTTCCGCAATGGACGAAAGTCTGACGGAGCAACGCCGCGTGAGTGATGAAGGATTTCGGTTCGTAAAGCTCTGTTGTTAGGGAAGAACAAGTACCGTTCGAATAGGGCGGTACCTTGACGGTACCTAACCAGAAAGCCACGGCTAACTACGTGCCAGCAGCCGCGGTAATACGTAGGTGGCAAGCGTTGTCCGGAATTATTGGGCGTAAAGCGCGCGCAGGCGGTCTTTTAAGTCTGATGTGAAAGCCCACGGCTCAACCGTGGAGGGTCATTGGAAACTGGGAGACTTGAGTACAGAAGAGGAGAGTGGAATTCCACGTGTAGCGGTGAAATGCGTAGATATGTGGAGGAACACCAGTGGCGAAGGCGACTCTCTGGTCTGTAACTGACGCTGAGGCGCGAAAGCGTGGGGAGCAAACAGGATTAGATACCCTGGTAGTCCACGCCGTAAACGATGAGTGCTAGGTGTTAGGGGTTTCGATGCCCTTAGTGCCGAAGTTAACACATTAAGCACTCCGCCTGGGGAGTACGACCGCAAGGTTGAAACTCAAAGGAATTGACGGGGGCCCGCACAAGCAGTGGAGCATGTGGTTTAATTCGAAGCAACGCGAAGAACCTTACCAGGTCTTGACATCCTTATGCCCTCCCTAGAGATAGGGATTTCCCTTCGGGGACATAAGTGACAGGTGGTGCATGGTTGTCGTCAGCTCGTGTCGTGAGATGTTGGGTTAAGTCCCGCAACGAGCGCAACCCTTGATCTTAGTTGCCAGCATTTAGTTGGGCACTCTAAGGTGACTGCCGGTGACAAACCGGAGGAAGGTGGGGATGACGTCAAATCATCATGCCCCTTATGACCTGGGCTACACACGTGCTACAATGGATGGTACAAAGAGCAGCAAAACCGCGAGGTCGAGCCAATCTCATAAAGCCATTCTCAGTTCGGATTGTAGGCTGCAACTCGCCTACATGAAGCCGGAATTGCTAGTAATCGCGGATCAGCATGCCGCGGTGAATACGTTCCCGGGCCTTGTACACACCGCCCGTCACACCACGAGAGTTTGTAACACCCGAAGTCGGTGGAGTAACCCTTTTGGGAGCTAGCCGCCTAAGGTGGGACAGATGATTGGGGTGAAGTCGTAACAAGGTAGCCGTATCGGAAGGTGCGGCTGGATCACCTCCTTTCTATGGAGTAATACTCTAGTCGACGAACAACTTCGGTTGTTTGATGCTTTGGTCTTTTGTTCAGTTTTGAGAGGGCTCAAAACTCTCTATTAAGTTAGTTAACTCGATAAAAAAGTCGTATGGGCCTATAGCTCAGCTGGTTAGAGCGCACGCCTGATAAGCGTGAGGTCGGTGGTTCGAGTCCACTTAGGCCCACCATTATAAGAATTTAATTAAACGTTTGTTTTATATGGACGTTTTTATTTGGGGCCTTAGCTCAGCTGGGAGAGCGCCTGCCTTGCACGCAGGAGGTCAGCGGTTCGATCCCGCTAGGCTCCACCAAAATATACTTTAGTGTTTACTGATGAGAATTGTATTCTAATTAGTAAACTGGTTCTTTGAAAACTAGATAATGCAAATAGAAACAATGTTAGTTTTATCGGTATCTTATTTATAAGAGAAGATCAAACGAGCATGTCAAGAATTCAAGTGATTTTTGAAAAATCACATCCGAAATACCTTTTTAATTTGGTTAAGTTATGAAGGGCGCACGGTGGATGCCTTGGCACTAGGAGCCTAAGAAGGACGCGACGAACGGCGAAACGCCTCGGGGAGCTGTAAGTAAGCTTTGATCCGAGGATATCCGAATGGGGGAACCCACCATCCGTAATGGGATGGTACCCATACCTGAATACATAGGGTATGAGGAGGCAGACCTGGGGAACTGAAACATCTAAGTACCCAGAGGAAGAGAAAGCAAATGCGATTTCCTAAGTAGCGGCGAGCGAAACGGAAACAGCCCAAACCAAGAGGCTTGCCTCTTGGGGTTGTAGGACGTCTCATACGGAGTTACAAAAGACGAGCATAGGTGAAGCGATCTGGAAAGATCCGCAGTATAAGGTAACAGCCCTGTAGCCGAAATGCCCGTCTCTCCGAGACGTATCCTGAGTACGGCGGGACACGTGAAACCCCGTCGGAATCCGGGAGGACCATCTCCCAAGGCTAAATACTCCCTAGTGACCGATAGTGAACCAGTACCGTGAGGGAAAGGTGAAAAGCACCCCGGAAGGGGAGTGAAAGAGATCCTGAAACCGTGTGCCTACAACTAGTTGGAGCCCATTTACGGGTGACAGCGTGCCTTTTGTAGAATGAACCGGCGAGTTACGATCCCGTGCAAGGTTAAGCTGAATAGGCGGAGCCGCAGCGAAAGCGAGTCTGAATAGGGCGCAGTGGGTAATGAATACATTACCCTAGTACGTGGTCGTAGACCCGAAACCGTGTGATCTACCCATGTCCAGGGTGAAGTTCAGGTAACACTGAATGGAGGCCCGAACCCACGCACGTTGAAAAGTGCGGGGATGAGGTGTGGGTAGGGGTGAAATGCCAATCGAACTCGGAAATAGCTGGTTCTCCCCGAAATAGCTTTAGGGCTAGCCTCGAGGGAAGAGTATTGGAGGTAGAGCACTGATTGGACTAGGGGTCCCCACAGGATTACCGAATTCAGTCAAACTCCGAATGCCAAATACTTATCCTCGGGAGTCAGACTGCGAGTGCTAAGATCCGTAGTCAAGAGGGAAACAGCCCAGACCATCAGCTAAGGTCCCAAAGTATACGTTAAGTGGAAAAGGATGTGGAGTTGCCCAGACAACCAGGATGTTGGCTTAGAAGCAGCCACCATTTAAAGAGTGCGTAATAGCTCACTGGTCGAGTGACTCTGCGCCGAAAATGTACCGGGGCTAAACGTATCACCGAAGCTATGGATTGACACCTTCTGGTGTCAGTGGTAGGGGAGCGTTCTAAGTGCAGCGAAGTCAGACCGAGAGGACTGGTGGAGCGCTTAGAAGTGAGAATGCCGGTATGAGTAGCGAGTGAGGGGTGAGAATCCCCTCCGTCGAAAGCCCAAGGTTTCCTGAGGAAGGCTCGTCCGCTCAGGGTCAGTCGGGACCTAAGCCGAGGCCGAAAGGCGTAGGCGATGGACAACAGGTTGAAATTCCTGTACCACCTCCTCACCGTTTGAGCAATGGGGGGACGCAGAAAGGTAGGGTAAGCGCGCTGATGGATATGCGCGTCCAAGCAGTTAGGCTGGAAAGTAGGCAAATCCGCTTTCCATAAAGGCTGAGCTGTGATGGCGAGGGAAATATTAGTACCGAAGTTCCTGATCCTACACTGCCTAGAAAAGCCTCTAGCGAGGTGAGAGGTGCCCGTACCGCAAACCGACACAGGTAGGCGAGAAGAGAATTCTAAGACGCTCGGGAGAACTCTCGTTAAGGAACTCGGCAAAATGACCCCGTAACTTCGGGAGAAGGGGTGCTCTATTAGGGTGCAAGCCCGAGAGAGCCGCAGTGAAAAGATCCAAGCGACTGTTTAGCAAAAACACAGGTCTCTGCGAAGCCGCAAGGCGAAGTATAGGGGCTGACACCTGCCCGGTGCTGGAAGGTTAAGAGGAGGGGTTATCGTTCGCGAGAAGCTCTGAATTGAAGCCCCAGTAAACGGCGGCCGTAACTATAACGGTCCTAAGGTAGCGAAATTCCTTGTCGGGTAAGTTCCGACCCGCACGAATGGTGTAACGATTTGGATACTGTCTCAACGAGAGACCCGGTGAAATTATAGTACCTGTGAAGATGCAGGTTACCCGCGACAGGACGGAAAGACCCCATGGAGCTTTACTGTAGCTTGATATTGGATGTTGGTACAGTTTGTACAGGATAGGTAGGAGCCTTGGAAGCGTGAGCGCCAGCTTACGTGGAGGCGTCGGTGGGATACTACCCTGACTGTGCTGACATTCTAACCTCGAGCCGTGATCCGGTTCAGGGACAGTGTCAGGTGGGCAGTTTGACTGGGGCGGTCGCCTCCTAAACAGTAACGGAGGCGCCCAAAGGTTCCCTCAGAATGGTTGGAAATCATTCGTAGAGTGCAAAGGCAAAAGGGAGCTTGACTGCGAGACCTACAAGTCGAGCAGGGACGAAAGTCGGGCTTAGTGATCCGGTGGTTCCGCATGGAAGGGCCATCGCTCAACGGATAAAAGCTACCCTGGGGATAACAGGCTTATCTCCCCCAAGAGTCCACATCGACGGGGAGGTTTGGCACCTCGATGTCGGCTCATCGCATCCTGGGGCTGAAGTAGGTCCCAAGGGTTGGGCTGTTCGCCCATTAAAGCGGTACGCGAGCTGGGTTCAGAACGTCGTGAGACAGTTCGGTCCCTATCCGTCGCGGGCGTAGGAAATTTGAGAGGAGCTGTCCTTAGTACGAGAGGACCGGGATGGACACACCGCTGGTGTACCAGTTGTTCCGCCAGGAGCATAGCTGGGTAGCTACGTGTGGACGGGATAAGTGCTGAAAGCATCTAAGCATGAAGCCCCCCTCAAGATGAGATTTCCCATGGAGTTAATCCAGTAAGACCCCTTAGAGATGATGAGGTTGATAGGTCTGGTGTGGAAGCGTGGCGACACGTGGAGCTGACAGATACTAATCGGTCGAGGACTTATCCAATATATATTCTTGAGTTTCTATTACGCATTATCTAGTTTTGAGAGAACCATTTCTCAAATGTGAACGAAGATACTCTGAGGAGAATCCGATGTTCAATAAATAGTCTGGTGGCGATAGCGAAGAGGTCACACCCGTTCCCATGCCGAACACGGTCGTTAAGCTCTTCTGCGCCGATGGTAGTTGGGGGCTTCCCCCTGTGAGAGTAGGACGTTGCCAGGCTGATAAAGTACAATCCAATGGATTGTGCTTTTTTTTGTATATAGAAAAAAGCGTTATTTTAGAAGTCCTATTTTATCACTCCTCTTTAAAATAAAATCCCCTTGATGGCTTTTGCCAGCTATGACATACCTCATAAAGGAGAAAGAGAAAAATAACAAATCTCTTAATATTTAAGAGAGAGTTTTTTACTTCAAATTGAATGTATGAATTTCTAAAATTTGGTGAATCTAACGTTACAGAATAGAAGGGGTAGGTGTAATAGAATGCCTTCAATTATTTCCGTTAGTACGTTTAACCCCCCACATACACTAGATCAAGAGACGACAACTGAATTTGCAAGAGAACTCTTTAATGAAGACTTTCAAGATATTGAACGATTATTAAAGGTGTTTCAAAATGGTCAAATTGAAGAGCGACATTTTGCTGTACCAATTGAATGGTTTGAACAAGATCATAGTTTGAAGGAAAAAAATGATTTGTATATTAAGTTAGCGACTTCCTTTAGCACTGAAGCAATTAAGAAATGTTTAATAAATGACCACTTTTTAAAGAAATCAATCGATATAAAAAATATTGATGCTATTGTACTCGTTTCAAGTTCTGGGATGTCTACTCCAAGCTTAGATGCACGCATTATGAATAATTTACCTTTTACTTCTCACACAAAAAGGATTCCTTTGTGGGGACTTGGGTGTGCGGGAGGAGCTGCAGGGATTAGTCGTGCGTATGAGTATTGTAGAGCGTACCCTGAAGAGAATGTGTTAGTCGTTTGCGTTGAGTTGTGTAGTTTAACGTTTCAGAGAAATGATCGCTCAAAAAGTAACCTCGTCGGAACTTCTTTGTTTGCCGATGGAATAGCTTGTGCGGTCATTGCTGGAGACGGTTCTTCTCTTATAAGTCATTTAAAGACACCTATTAGGCCGACGATTGTTGCCACACAGTCAACGCTTATGCCTAATTCTGAAGATGTTATGGGCTGGGATGTTAAGGACAGTGGTTTACATGTAGTGTTTTCTAGAGACATTCCGACAATTATAAAGGAATGGCTTGAACCCAATGTAACTGGTTTTCTCAATAAGCAAGATATCAGTATAGAGCAACTGTCAGCATTTATTGCCCATCCAGGTGGGAAGAAAGTGTTGGAGGCATATAAGGATACTTTGCAAATCAGTGAAAGATTATTAAAGCAGTCAAAAGAAATTCTAAGAAAGCATGGAAACATGTCATCACCCACGGTCTTATATGTTCTTGAGAAAATCATGCTCGAACAACATAATGATGGAGACTATGGGTTAATGGCTGCTTTAGGACCAGGGTTTTGTTCGGAGCTTGTTCTAGTAACTTGGAAGGGGGTACATTAACGTGCTTGCTGTTTACTTCTTTATTGGACTTGTGGTTATACAACGAATAATTGAAATGATTATTGCGAATCGAAATGCAAAATGGGTAAAGAGTCAGGGAGGGTATGAAGCTGGGAAAGACCATTATAAATATATCGTTCTTCTTCACTCTTTGTTCTTCATTTCTTTATTAATAGAAATATCGATAACTAACAAAGGGTTTGTATTATGGTCTATTATTCCTTTAATTGCCTTTTTACTTGCACAAGTAGGACGAGTATGGGCTCTTTCTTCTTTGGGGCGCTTTTGGAATACAAGGATCATGATTTTACCTGGTGCAAAGGTTGTGGCAAAAGGTCCATATAAATATTTACGGCATCCTAATTATGCCGTTGTAGTGACGGAATTAGCTTGTTTACCTTTAATTTTTCAAGCCTATTGGACAGCGCTAATTTTTACGCTTTTAAACGCATTTATCCTTTCTGTAAGAATCCGAGTTGAGGAAAAAGCGCTTGATGAAGCAACAAATTATACGAAAGCCTTTAAAAATCACCGGAGGTTTATTCCGAAATATGAAGAGTAATCATTTAGAGGGTAGCTCGATGTCTTATGACTGATGAAGCTCCCTCTTTCTTAAATGTGAATAACATGTTACTCTTACTAAAATAATGTTGGAGGTATCAGTTTTGGCAAAAAAACGAAAAGAGCGGTTTGAAGTAGGGGAGAAAGAAACGATTGAGCAATGTTTGGAAAGAATGAAGTTAGAAGGGTATCAGCCAGTTAGGAGAATTGAAAAACCGATCTTTGAAGAGCGAAAAATCAACTCAAATAAGGAATATGTGCCTGTTAAGCAACAAATTATTTTTGAAGGATTATTAGTAGAAGGCGAACAATGAAAGTCGGACGGTATAAATCGTTCGACTTTTTGTTGACAGTATTGGATGATGAATGTAAGATATAGACATAAGATTGATCGAAAAACGAATAAGACCTCATATAATTTTGGGAATATGGTCCATAAGTTTCTACCCGGTTGCCGTAAAAAAATCGGACTATGAGGGAAAGTGGTTGCTTAGGAGATCTGATGTCTCTATGAAGCCTTGAAAGCGCAGTGCGGTTTCCTTTCTCTCAGTGTAGATAAAGAAGACTATTCTGCGCTTTTTTCTTATGATATCGAATGATTAGATATGGAGGAATTTTATGAATCCTAAAGTTGGCGTGATAATGGGAAGTACTTCTGATTGGGAAACAATGAAAGCTGCTTGTGATATACTCGATGAGTTAAAGATTCAATACGAAAAAAAGGTCGTTTCGGCTCATAGAACTCCTGATTTAATGTTTGAATACGCAGAGCAAGCAAGAGAGCGTGGTATACAGGTGATTATTGCTGGAGCAGGGGGAGCTGCACATTTACCTGGAATGGTTGCAGCTAAAACAACATTACCTGTCATTGGAGTTCCAGTACAGTCAAAGGCTTTACAAGGGTTAGATTCTCTTCTTTCAATTGTCCAAATGCCTGGGGGAGTACCTGTTGCAACGGTCGCGATCGGAAAAGCTGGAGCAACGAATGCTGGTTTGTTAGCGGCCCAAATTTTAGGTTCGACACAACCTGAAATTGCTGAACGTTTGGAGGCAAGAAGAGAGCAGACAAAACAAACTGTTATAGAAAGCAGTGATACGTTATGACTCGAATCATAAAACCGGGACAAACGATTGGAATTATTGGCGGTGGTCAGTTAGGTAGAATGATGGCAATTGCTGCAAAGCAGATGGGATATAGAATTGCTGTATTAGAGCCTACCAAGGATTCTCCTTGTGGACAGGTATCTGACATTGTCATTGAAGCTGCTTATGATGATCGAGAAGGAGCTAAGAAGTTAGCTGAGGTGTCGGATGTAATTACCTATGAATTTGAGAATATTGACGAAGATACGGCGAATTGGTTAACCGAACAAGCTGACTTTCCTCAAGGAGCAAAGGTGTTAGGGATTACACAGGATCGGTTATCTGAGAAAGAAGCAATCAGATCGTTAGGAGTACCATTAGCGCCATTTTATCCAGTTCGTTCAATAGAAGATGTAGAAGAAGCAGCACGAGCATTAGGTTTTCCATCTGTCTTAAAAACGTGTCGTGGTGGTTATGATGGTAAAGGGCAGAGAGTGGTTGAAGATCTAGAACAGTTAAAGAATGCAGCATCGGAGTTATTAATAAATGGAGATTGCGTATTGGAAGCTTGGATTCCTTTTGAACTTGAATTATCCGTTATAGTGACTCGTTCGAGAAACGGTGAAACTGCGGTTTTCCCTGTTGCCGAAAATGAACACCGGGAAAACATTCTGCACCGATCACATGTACCTGCTAGAGTGACAAATGAGGTTTGTGAACAAGCTAAGGAAATGGCTCTAAAGATTGTTTCGGGCATGGGTGTTGTTGGCACCTTAGCTGTTGAACTATTTATGCTTGAAGATGGCAGATTATATGCCAATGAACTTGCTCCACGCCCACATAATTCCGGTCATTATACGATTGAAGCATGTGAGACTTCGCAATTTGAACAACATATAAGAGCGGTTTGCGGACTGCCACTTGGGCCAACAACTTTACGTTCCCCTGTTGTGATGGAGAATATTTTAGGTGAACATCTAGACGGTGTTCTCAATCGTGTTGAAAATTTAACAAATGTAAAATTACATCTTTATGGAAAAAAGGAAGCAAAAATAAAAAGAAAAATGGGTCACGTTACTGTTACCGCAAACACAGTAGAAGAAGCCTGTAAGCAGTTAAGCTTTTTAGAAACAGAGAGTGTTGTCAATGAGAAATAGAGTGGAGGATGATCAAGAATGATCGAACGTTATACACGTCCTGAGATGGGCGCAATATGGACAGAGGAAAATAAATTTAAGGCTTGGCTCGAAGTAGAGATTGTCGCTTGTGAAGCATGGGCGGAACTAGGCGATATTCCGAAAGAAGATGTGGCAAAAATCCGTGAAAATGCCAGCTTTGATATTAATCGTATTAATGAAATTGAACTTGAGACACGTCATGATGTTGTAGCATTTACACGTGCCGTTTCTGAAACGTTAGGAGAAGAAAGAAAATGGGTTCATTATGGTTTAACGTCAACAGATGTAGTTGATACAGCTCTATCGTATTTGCTTAAGCAAGCGAATGAGATTCTATTATCTGACATTGAGCGTTTTATTGAAATCCTAAAAGACAAAGCTCAAGAACATAAGTATACGGTAATGATGGGGCGTACACACGGCGTTCATGCTGAACCGACAACATTTGGGTTAAAGCTTGCCTTATGGTATGAAGAGATGAAACGTAATCTTCAACGTTTTAAGGATGCGGCAGAGGGAGTTAGAGTCGGGAAGTTATCTGGAGCGGTTGGAACATTTGCCAATATTGATCCATCAATTGAGGCGTTTGTTTGTGAAAAGTTAGGACTAGAAGCAGCACCTGTATCAACTCAAACGTTACAACGTGATCGTCACGCTGACTACCTAGCAGCGATTGCTTTAATAGCGACTTCTATTGAGAAGTTTGCTGTAGAGATTCGTGGCCTTCAAAAAAGTGAAACACGCGAGGTTGAAGAGTTCTTTGCAAAAGGACAAAAGGGTTCTTCTGCTATGCCACATAAACGCAACCCTATTGGCTCTGAAAATATGACAGGTCTTGCACGTGTCATTCGTGGTCACATGTTAACAGCTTATGAAAATGTTCCATTATGGCATGAGCGTGATATCTCACATTCGTCAGCAGAAAGAATTATTCTTCCGGATGCAACGATTGCGCTGAATTATATGTTAAATCGTTTCGGAAATATCGTGAAAAATTTGACGGTGTTCCCAGAGAATATGAAGAGAAACATGACGCGCACATATGGACTGATTTACTCGCAACGTGTGCTATTATCTCTAATTAATAAAGGAATGGTACGTGAGGAAGCATATGACCTTGTTCAACCTAAAGCAATGGAAGCTTGGGAAAAGGGAATTCAATTCCGTGAGCTTGTTGAAGCTGAGGAAAGAATTACAAGCGTTCTTACTCCGGACGAAATTGAAGATTGCTTTAACTATGAGCATCATTTAAAGCATGTAGATACGATCTTTACAAGAGTAGGGTTACAAGAGTAATGGTGAGGGCTAATGCCCTCTCTATCTAAAAAAGAGCAAAAATTCTGTATTTCGGAGGGTGAATGATGGAAAAAGGGATCTTGCTTTATGAAGGTAAAGCGAAACAGATTTTTCAAACGAGCAATGAAGATGAGCTTTGGATTAGTTATAAAGATGACGCTACAGCTTTTAATGGTGAGAAAAAAGAAACATTAATAGGTAAAGCTCGTTTAAACAATGAGATTACTTCACTAATCTTTGAGTATTTGCAAGAAAATGGTGTTGAAAGTCATTTTGTTAGAAAACTCTCTGAAACAGAACAGTTAGTAAAAAAAGTAGACATTATTCCACTAGAAGTGGTCGCACGAAATGTTGTTGCGGGCAGCTTATCAAAAAGGCTTGGCATCGAAGAAGGAACTGTATTAGCTGAACCGATTGTTGAATTCTATTATAAGGATGATTCACTTGGTGATCCGCTTGTAACAGAAGATCATATTGCTGTTTTACAAGTAGCTACACCTGCCGATTTACAAGTATTAAGAGAAAAGACAATTGAAGTAAACAAACGTTTAATTAAATTATTTGATGGGTTAAATGTTCGGTTAATTGATTTCAAACTCGAGTTTGGTCGAACCACTGCAGGAGACATTCTTCTAGCAGATGAAATTTCCCCAGATACTTGCCGTCTTTGGGATAAAGAGACAAACGAACGCTTTGATAAAGATATTTTCAGAAAAAATCTAGGAAACTTGCAAGAAGGTTATCAAGAAATTTTATCACGCTTAGGAGGCGCATCATGTACAAAGTAAAAGTTTACGTTACGTTAAGAGAAAGTGTTTTAGATCCACAAGGAGGAGCTGTAAAACGTGCTCTTCATACTATGAACTATTCAGAAGTAGAAGAAGTTCGTATTGGTAAATACATGGAATTAACATTAACGAATACCGATGACGTTGAAAAGCGTATTGATGAAATGTGTTCTAAATTGCTTGCTAATACAGTGATTGAGGATTACCGTTATGAAATTGAGGAGGTTGTCCCATCATGAAATTTGCAGTAATTGTGTTTCCTGGTTCGAACTGTGATTCTGACATGTTCTTTGCGATACAAGATGCTTTGCAAGAAGAAGTCGAATATGTTCGTTATGATGAAACTTCATTAGAAGGTTTTGATGGTGTTCTTTTACCAGGAGGATTCTCTTATGGAGACTATCTTCGTTCAGGTGCAATTGCATGTTTTGCACCGATTATGGAAGCAGTGAAGCAGTTTGCGATAGACGGGAAACCAGTTCTAGGTGTATGTAATGGATTTCAAATGTTACTAGAGTTAGGTTTGCTACCTGGAGCAATGAAACGGAACGATGGATTGAAATTCATCTGCCGTCCAGTTGACTTAGTAGTAGAAAACAATCAAACAATGTTTACTTCTAGCTATGAAAAAGGGGAAGTCATCTCTGTTCCGGTTGCCCATGGTGAAGGAAACTATGAGTGCGATGAAGCTACATTAGCAACACTTGAAGAAAATAATCAAGTTGTCTTCCGTTATAAAGAAGCTATTAATGGATCAAAAGCCAACATTGCTGGAATTACAAATGAGCAAGGAAATGTACTAGGTATGATGCCGCACCCGGAGCGTGCCGTTGAGAAATTACTAGGAAGCGCAGATGGTTTACGTTTATTTCAATCGATCGTAAGAAATTGGAGGGAATCTCATGTCACTACTTCTTGAACCAACAGCTGAGCGAGTGAAAGAGGAGAAAATTTACCGCGAAATGGGCTTAACAGATGATGAATTTGCAATGATTGAAGAAATTCTTGGTCGCACACCGAATTATACAGAAACAGGATTATTTTCGGTTATGTGGTCAGAACATTGCAGTTACAAAAATTCAAAAGTAGTCCTAAAGAAATTCCCTACTGAGGGAGAACGTGTATTACAAGGCCCTGGAGAAGGTGCAGGCATTATTGATATCGGTGATGAACAGGCAGTTGTGTTTAAGGTGGAAAGTCATAATCACCCATCGGCTATTGAACCATATCAAGGGGCTGCCACTGGTGTAGGTGGAATTTTACGTGACGTTTTCTCAATGGGAGCTCGTCCAATTTCGTTACTAAACTCATTACGTTTTGGAGAGTTAACTTCTCCGCGTGTACGTTACTTATTTGAGGAAGTCGTAGCCGGTATTGCAGGATACGGAAACTGTATGGGTGTACCAACAGTTGGAGGAGAGATTCAATTCGATCCTTGCTATGAAGGAAATCCATTAGTAAATGCAATGTGTGTTGGTTTAATTGACCATAAAGACATTCAAAAAGGTCAAGCGAAGGGTGTTGGCAATACAGTCATGTATGTTGGTGCGAGCACTGGTCGTGACGGTATTCATGGTGCAACGTTTGCGTCAGAGGAGCTTGGAGAAGATTCTGATGAGAAGCGTCCTGCTGTTCAAGTAGGAGATCCATTTATGGAAAAGCTTTTACTTGAAGCATGCTTAGAACTAATCCAAAACGATGCGCTTGTTGGAATTCAAGATATGGGTGCGGCTGGATTAACATCTTCATCTGCAGAAATGGCAAGTAAGGCTGGATCTGGGATTGAGATGAACCTAGATTTAGTGCCGCAACGTGAAAAAGGCATGACACCGTATGAGATGATGCTCTCAGAATCTCAGGAGCGTATGTTAATTGTTGTTAAGAAGGGTCGCGAGCAAGAAATCAAAGAAATCTTTGATCGTTGGGGACTACTATCTGCTGAAGTTGGTCATGTAACAGATGATAAACGCCTTCGTTTGCTTCATAAAGGAGAAGTAGTAGCTGATCTTCCGGTTGATGCATTAGCAGAAGAGGCGCCAGTCTATCATAAACCATCTGCAGTTCCTGCATACTATGAAAAGTTTCAGCAACTAGAGGAAAAAACACCTGTTGTTGAAAACTATAAAGAAACTCTATTAAACTTATTAGCTCAACCAACAATTGCTAGTAAAGAGTGGGTTTATGACCAATATGATTATATGGTACAAACAAATACAGTTGTTGAGCCAGGTTCAGATGCAGCGGTTGTTCGTATCCGTGGAACGAGAAAAGCTCTAGCAATGACAACAGATTGTAACTCTCGTTATATTTATCTAGATCCTGAAGTGGGTGGTCAGATTGCGATTGCAGAAGCAGCACGTAACGTTGTTTGTTCTGGGGGCGTTCCACTAGGTCTTACGGATGGCTTAAATTATGGAAGTCCTGATAAGCCTGAGATTTTCTGGCAGTTAGAGAAGTCTACAGATGGAATGAGTGAGGCTTGTCGTGTGTTAGAAACGCCTGTTATTGGCGGAAATGTCTCTCTCTATAATGAAACTGCGGGAGTAGCAATTTATCCAACTCCAGTAATCGGGATGGTAGGGTTAATTGAAGATGTTGATCATATTACAACACAATCGTTTAAACAAGCTGGAGATTATATCTACTTAGTAGGTGAAACAAAACCTGAATTTGGTGGAAGTGAGTTACAGAAGTTAGTTGAAGGTGATATATCAGGAAAAGCACCAACACTTGACCTAGAATTAGAGAAGAGACTTCAAAAGCAATTATTAACAGCGATTCGTTCTGGTCTTGTAGCTTCTGCTCATGATGTTGCAGAAGGAGGAGTGAGTGTTGCTCTTGCTGAATCTATGACCTCTGGTGAAGTTGGTGCAAGTGTTACATTATCTGGAGAGAAGACGGCTGCTCTATTTGCTGAATCTCAATCTCGTTTTATCGTTACAGTTCCAAGTGATAAAGCTGAGCAATTCGAGGAGCTTGTTGCTTGTGTGAAAATTGGAGAAGTAACAGATACAAAAGAACTTCAAATAAAAGATGATGAACAACGTATCATCCTTAAAGCAACTCAGGATGAAATTGTAACGGCTTGGAAAGGAGCCATTCCATGTTTGCTGAAATCAAAGGCCTAAATGAAGAATGTGGAGTGTTTGCGATTTGGGGTCACAAAGACGCAGCGCACTTAACGTATTATGGTCTTCACAGTTTGCAGCACCGCGGACAAGAAGGTGCCGGTATTGTTGTAACGGATGGAGAACAGTTGAAGGTTCATAAAGGGTTAGGACTAGTAAATGACGTATTTAGTCCAGATAATTTTTCAGATTTAAGTGGGCATGCTGCAATTGGTCATGTTCGTTACGCGACAGCAGGAGGTGGGGGATTTGCCAATGTGCAACCCCTCCTTTTCCGCTCGCAAACAGGTAGCTTAGCGATTGCTCATAATGGTAACTTAGTAAATGCCAATAGCATGAAACATCAGCTCGAGTATCAAGGAAGTATTTTCCAATCGACTTCAGATACAGAGGTTGTTGCTCATTTAATTAAACGTAGTGGTTATAACACACTTGAAGATCAGCTACGCAATGCACTTGAAATGCTAAAGGGAGCTTATGCTTTCGCGGTTTTAAACGAGAAACAGTTAATGGTAGCGCTCGATCCGAATGGACTTCGCCCGCTTTCTATTGGCCGATTAGGTGATGCATACGTTGTTGCATCAGAAACTTGTGCATTTGATTTAATTGGTGCTGTTTATGAGCGTGAAGTAGAACCGGGTGAACTCGTTATTATTGATGAAAATGGGCTTCGCTCAACAAGATTTGCAGGTTCTGCTACAAGAGCCATCTGTAGTATGGAATATGTCTATTTTGCTCGACCTGATAGCAATGTAGATGAAATTAATATTCATAAAGCTAGAAAAAGTTTAGGCAAACAGTTAGCAATTGAGTCTCCGGTAGAAGCAGATGTTGTAACTGGAGTCCCTGATTCTTCTATATCTGCTGCAATTGGCTATGCAGAGCAAACAGGAATACCTTACGAGCTTGGGATGATAAAAAATCGATATGTAGGACGTACATTTATTCAGCCTTCACAAGAGTTACGTGAACAAGGGGTGAAAATGAAACTTTCTGCTGTTCGAGGAGTAGTCGAAGGGAAACGTGTTGTGATGATTGACGACTCAATCGTACGCGGGACGACAAGTAGAAGAATTGTGAAAATGCTTCGTGAAGCTGGGGCAAAAGAGGTTCACGTGCGTATAAGCTCCCCACCGATTACACACCCATGTTTTTACGGAATTGATACTTCAAATTCAGGAGAATTAATCGCAGCGAACCATTCACTTGAAGAGATGAGAGAAATAATGGGAGCTGATTCTCTTGCGTTTTTATCAACAGAAGGGTTAAAAAAGGGAATTGGACGTTCAGATGCAACATCTAATTGTGGCCAATGTCTCGCATGCTTTACTGGAGAGTACCCGACGGAAATTTATCCAGATACGTTACATCCATATGCTAAGGTTTAGAGGAGAAGGGAGCAAGAAGAATGTCGGAAGCTTATAAAAAAGCAGGAGTCAGTCTTGAAGCAGGTTATGAAGCTGTAGAGCGAATGAAGAGTCATGTAAATAGAACACAACGTGCTGGAGTTATGGGTTCACTTGGTGGCTTTGGTGGAATGTTTGATCTATCTACATTAAATCTAAAGGAGCCTGTGCTTGTTTCTGGAACAGATGGAGTAGGGACAAAGTTAATGCTTGCCTTTATGCTAGACAAACACGATACAATAGGTGTTGATGCAGTTGCGATGTGCGTGAATGATATTGTTGTTCAAGGAGCAGAACCACTTTATTTCCTTGACTATATTGCTTGTGGGAAAGCAGTTCCAGAACGTTTAGAAGCTATTGTAAAAGGGGTAGCAGACGGTTGTGAACAAGCTGGCTGTGCGTTAGTTGGCGGTGAAACGGCAGAAATGCCTGGCATGTATTCAGAGAATGAGTATGACTTAGCTGGTTTTTCTGTAGGAGCTGTTGAAAAACAACAGTTAATCAGTGGGGAAGCAATCAAGCCTGGGGATGTCGTCATTGGTCTTTCATCAAGTGGTGTCCATAGTAATGGCTTTTCATTAGTAAGAAAGGTTTTCCTTCATGATCATTCTTTCTCTTTAACGGATTATGTTGAAGTGCTTGGGAAAACACTGGGAGAAGAACTTCTAACACCTACGAAGATTTACGTAAAACCACTACTCGCTTGTTTGCAACAACATACGGTAAAAGGCATGGCTCATATTACAGGAGGCGGCTTCTATGAAAATATTCCGCGTATGTTGCCAGAAGGAGTGCAAGTAAATATCGAAAATGGTTCTTGGCCGGTTCCTCCGATCTTTACTATGTTACAAAAGTACGGAGAGTTAACAGAGAAGGAACTTTTCTCGACGTTTAATATGGGTATTGGAATGGTAGTGGTTGTTCCAGAGGAAGAGCATTTAGCTGTTCTTCGTCTTCTTGAAGAGAGTGGTGAATCTGCTCATGTAATTGGTAGAGTAGAACAAGGCTCAGGTGTGAAAATTGGAGGCATTGAGTAATGAAGTTGGCTATTTTTGCTTCGGGTAGTGGCACGAATGCAGAAGCGATCATTCATGCAGCGCAGCAACAAACACTTGAGATGGAAATTGCTCTTGTTGTGACAGACAAGCCAAAGGCAAAGGTCATTGAAAAAGCAGAACGGTTGAATGTGCCTATGCTTATTTGCGATCCCAAGTCATTTGAGACAAAGGATGCTTACGAAGAACAGGTCGTCAGAGAGTTGAAGAAAAGGCAAGTAACCTTTATCGCATTAGCCGGTTACATGCGATTAATTGGTTCAACTTTACTAAACGCTTATGAAGGAAGGATCGTTAATATACATCCTTCCTTGCTTCCTTCTTTCCCAGGTCTTGATGCAATTGGACAAGCCTTTCAAGCGGGCGTGAAGATAACTGGTGTAACCATTCATTATGTTGATGAAGGAATGGACACGGGTGAAATCATCGCTCAAGAGGCTGTTCGAATAGAAGAGACGGACACTGTGGAGACGTTGCACCAAAAAGTACAAGCAGTCGAACATCAATTGTATCCCAACACATTACAGAAGATCTTTAGATCAGACAGAGAGGTTGAGTAAGAACATGAGCAAAAAGCGAGCATTAGTTAGTGTTTCAGATAAAACAGGAATTGTCGAGTTTGTCCAAGAGTTAGTGAATCTCGGTTTTGAAGTTGTTTCTACTGGCGGAACAAAGAATGCATTACAAGCAGCCGGTGTCCCTGTTATTGGGATTTCTGAGGTAACAGGTTTTCCTGAAATTTTAGATGGTCGTGTGAAAACACTGCACCCTAATATTCATAGTGGTTTACTTGCAATGAGAGAACGTGAAGAACATCAACAGCAGCTTACAGAACATAATATTACGCCAATTGATTTAGTAGTGGTGAACTTATACCCGTTCAAAGAGACCATCGCTAAACCAGATTGTACATTTGAAGACGCGATCGAAAATATTGATATCGGTGGACCGAGCATGTTGCGTGCCGCTGCTAAAAATCATCAGCATGTAACAGTAGTGGTCGATCCAGCTGATTATGAGACAGTAGTATCAGAGTTTTCAAATGCACAAGCTGTTTCAATCGAAACGAAGCGTCGTTTAGCTGCGAAAGTATTTAGACATACAGCGGCTTATGATGCGTTAATCGCAGAGTATTTAACTGAGGCTGTTGGAGAAGAGGAACCTGAAACATTTACGGTGACGTATGAGCGCAAACAGGGCTTACGTTACGGAGAAAATCCTCATCAGAAAGCAACGTTTTATAAGAAGCCGCTAGCAGATCAAAGTTCGATTGCAAGTGCGATTCAACTACATGGTAAAGAACTTTCTTACAATAATATTCATGATGCAGATGCAGCTCTTGCCATTGTAAAAGAATTTGAAGAGCCAGCAGTTGTAGCAGTGAAGCATATGAATCCATGTGGAGTAGGGACAGGTACAACGATTGAAGAAGCATATGGTCGTGCATATGAAGCCGACTCTGTTTCAATATTTGGAGGGATTGTTGCAGCGAACCGTGAAATTGATGAAGCTACGGCACTTAAAATGAAAGAGATTTTCTTAGAAATCATCATTGCTCCTTCATTTACACAAGAAGCATTAGATGTACTAACAGCTAAGAAAAACCTTCGTCTATTAACGGTTCCAATGGACAAACAAGAGCAGCCTGAAGCGATGTTGACATCGATTCATGGAGGTCTTCTAGTTCAGGATGAGGATCATTATGGGTTAGAGAATGCGGAACTTTCTATCCCAACGGACCGCAAGCCGACTGAAGAAGAATGGGAAGCATTAAAGCTGGCATGGAAAGTAGTCAAACACGTGAAATCAAATGCGATCGTTTTGACAAATGGTCAAATGACAGTTGGTGTTGGAGCTGGTCAAATGAACCGTGTAGGTGCTGCTGATATTGCAATCACACAAGCGAGTAAACGTATTGAGGGTGCGGTCATGGGTTCTGATGCCTTTTTCCCAATGGGAGATACGGTTGAACTAGCAGGAAAAGCAGGTGTAACAGCGATTATTCAGCCAGGTGGTTCAATTCGTGATGAAGAGTCTATTGAGATGGCTAATAAATATGGAATTGCAATGGTCATGACAGGAGTCAGACACTTTAAACATTAATAGAATGAGGGGGATGAATCGACGATGAAAGTTCTCATTATTGGAAGCGGTGGGCGTGAGCATGCAATCGCCTGGAAAATTGCTCAAAGTAAGCAGGTAACACAAGTTTTTGTTGCACCTGGAAATGATGGAATGACTGATGTAGCAACTCTTGTGAACATTGCTGAAACAAACTTTGACGAACTTGTGGCTTTTGCTAAAGAGGAAGAGATTGGCTTGACGGTAGTAGGCCCAGAGGTTCCATTATTAGGTGGAGTGGTAGATCGCTTTCAAGAAGAAGGCTTACGTATTTTTGGACCGAATAAAGCAGCAGCAATGCTTGAAGGAAGTAAGTCCTTTGCCAAATCGATCATGAAAAAGTATAACATCCCAACTGGAAGTTACGAGACTTTTACAGATTATGAACAGGCAGTAGCTTATGTAAAAGATCAAGGTGCTCCTATTGTTATTAAAGCAGATGGCTTAGCTGCTGGAAAAGGTGTCGTAGTAGCAATGACGGAAGAAGAAGCTATTACTGCTTTGTCTTCAATGTTAAATGATCAAGCCTTTGGAAAGGCAAGTGAACAAGTTGTGATTGAGGAATACCTTGAAGGGGAAGAGCTATCATTAATGGCATTTGTCCGTGAAGATACAGTAATTCCTATGATTGGAGCACAAGATCATAAGCGAGCGTTAGATGGAGATCAAGGCCCTAACACTGGTGGTATGGGAGCTTATTCTCCAGTACCTCAGTTTTCTGAAGCCGATGTTCTAGAGGCGGTAGAAAAAGTATTACAACCTACGGCAAATGCTCTTATAAAAGAAGGAACTCCGTTTACAGGAATTTTATATGCGGGGTTAATGATGACAACAGCAGGTCCAAAGGTAATTGAATTTAACGTTCGATTTGGTGATCCAGAGACGCAAGTTGTACTTCCAAGATTAAAAACAGACCTAGTTGATGTCTATACAGCTTTACTTGACGGCGAGACTCCTGAATTAGAATGGGATGAAGAAGAAGTGGTTGGAATTGTTGTTGCAAGTGAAGGTTATCCTGGTATGTATCAAAAAGGTACGGTTATTAAAGGACTTCATCAGTTAGATAAGGACATTCTTGTTTTTCATGCTGGAACGAAAAAGGTCAACGATGAATGGACTACGAACGGTGGACGAGTATTACTACTTGCAACAAAAAAAAGCTCACTTCATGAGGCACAAAAACGTGTCTATAGCGAGCTTGAGAAAGTAAGCAAAGAAGGCTTATATTATAGAACAGACATAGGAAATAAAGCTATCGCGCGCGTTTCTTCTTCATGAAAAGATAAAGTAAGGCAATAATACTTCCAATGACCATGGCGTAAATAAACAGACTATCTGTTGCATACTCTTGAATATTAAACATGATGTCAGCTCCTTTTGTATTACTGGTTTAAAAAGGTGTGGGACTCTGTTCTCACATCTTTTACGTTGTTTCAAGGTTGAAAATTAAATTGGAGTAATCTAGTGTTCCGAATTCAAGTGACTGAAACCGTATAAGATCACATAGGATCTTATACGGTTTCTTTTGCTATTTAATTTTGGGAAGTTTCTTCATGACTTGTTTTTTCATGAGAAGGATCTTGAAATGAAACCATGTTTTGCTCTGCTGCGTAAACAAGAGGACAGAAGCGTGTAATGCCTTCTGCTACTTTCATACCGCCACACATAGCATATAGAAGCAACATTCCTTGGTCAGGCTTTCGAACAAGCTTTGCGGTAGAACAAGCAAGGATGGTGAATCCCATTGTAATTCGGCATAATGCATCAACACGACCAATATTTGGTTTCATAAAACTGATCCACCTTTCACATGTTTGTCAATGTTATAATAAAGATTGTAAAAAGATTTCACAAAGTTAGTGAATTTTTGAACAAATTTATGTTACGATTATAAAAATAGAAAGATGAAATGGGTGATGACAGGATGACTGAGAGACTTTACCGCTGGACCAAACAACGTTTACGACAGCAACTAGCTGTTGTTCAAGGAGAGAAAGCTCCTTCACTTGTCCTCAAAAACGCCAATTATTTAAACTTTGCAAGGCGTAAGTGGCTAACAGCAAACATTTGGATTGCGGGAGACCGCATCGTTTACGTAGGAAAAGATATGCCCGCTAATACAAACAATACAGAAGTTGTAGATTGTAACAATAAACGAGTTGTACCAGGATATATTGAGCACCATGCTCACCCTTTCCAACTTTATAATCCCCATAGTTTTGCTAAATATGCATCAGCGAGAGGGACGACAACTCTTATTAACGATAATATGATGTTCTTTTTACACCTCGAAAAAAAGAAAGCGCTTTCTTTGATTGAGGAGTTGGATAAATTGCCAACCTCAATGTTTTGGTGGGCTCGATATGATCCTCAAACTGAGTTAAGGGATGAAGAACCATTATCGAACTCAAAAATGAAGGAGTGGTTAGAGCATCCACTTGTTGTTCAAGGAGGAGAATTGACGGCTTGGCCTAAAGTTTTAAATGGAGATGATTCAACTCTACACTGGATGCAAGAAACAACAAGGCTACGTAAACCAATAGAAGGGCATTTACCGGGCGCCTCGGAGCGGACACTCGCTCAAATGGCTTTGCTAGGTGTAACTTGTGACCACGAGGCTATAACTGGAGAAGAAGTGGTAAGAAGATTAGATTTAGGGTATACAACTTCGTTAAGACATTCATCCATACGCCCTGATCTGCCAAAGTTATTTAAGGAAATTCAAGAACTTGGTGTTGATTATTTTGAGAGATGCCTACTGACTACAGATGGTTCACCACCTTCGTTTTACGAACAAGGAGTAATGGACAACTTAATCAGAATTGCCTTGGATAGTGGTATAGATACGATCGATGCTTATGCAATGGCTAGTTACAATGCAGCCAAATATTATCAACTTGACCATAAATTAGGGATGATTGCGCCAGGGCGTATTGCTCATTTGAATATTTTAGATGACATCAATAACCCTACTCCTACTTCTGTAATTGCTAAAGGTCAATGGATTCTTCGTAATGGAAGAGAATGCAATTATAGTAATGAGTTTCCTTGGGAGAAGTATGGAATAAATTCCTATGAAATTGACTGGGACTTACATGAAGATGAACTTCATTTTTCAATGCCGATGGGAATTGAGATGGTTAATTCTGTAATACTCAAGCCTTATCAAATTCCTATAGAAGGAACAACCCACGTATTAAGTACAGAACATGATGAAAGTTTCTTTGTGATGATTGATAAACATGGAGAGTGGCATATTGCAACCATGATTAAAGGGTTTGCGACCCATGTTTCAGGTTTTGCAAGTTCATTCACAAATACAGGGGACATTATTTTAATAGGGAAAAATGTCTCAGATATGGTGGCAGCCTTTCAAGCATTGAAAGAACAACGTGGAGGTATGACACTCGTTGAGGAAGGTGAAGTCATTGGACGTATTGAGTTGGAGTTATTAGGAATCTTATCATCCAAGACGATGGAAGGTGTAATGGAGGATGAGAAAAATTTCGTCTCGTTATTGAGAGAACGTGGGTATAAGCATGAGGATCCAATTTATAGCTTATTGTTTTTCTCCTCGACTCATTTGCCCTATATTCGAGTTACTCAGCGGGGAATTTATGATGTGAAAAAGAAAACTGTACTCTTTCCTGCTATTATGCGTTAAACTAAGAAAGAGACTTGCTTGCTTTAATGTGTTAATTTGAAAAAGGTCGTGTGTGATATGAAGAAAAGCTGGAAATATCTTTTTATTTTAACTGCTTTGATCATCGGCGGATGTGCAAATAATGATCAAGCGGTTGAAGAAGCGGAAGAGCTAGAACAGGCTGAAGAAGAGTTAGTTGAAGCTCCTTCCTTAAATACTTATCCGCTTACAGGTCTTGAAACAGAGGAGGAAATCGACAAGCGAGTGATTGGTGTAACGATAAATAATCACCCTGCTGCTCGTCCACAATCTGGCTTAAAAGATGCTGATATTGTTTATGAAATTTTATCAGAATATGAAGTTACACGATTAGTTGCTTTATATCAAAGTGAGCTTCCAGAAAGAGTTGGTCCTGTAAGAAGCGCACGACCTTATCATATTGATTTGGTGAATGGTTATCAGGGGATACTAGTTCATCATGGCTGGAGCCCAGAAGCGCAAGTGAGGATTGAAAGAGGAGAGATTGATTCTTTGAATGGTTTAGCTTATGATGGAACCCTTTTTCAGCGTTCATCTGAGCGGAAGGCTCCTCATAATTCCTATATTACCTCCGAGCACATCGTTGAAGGGGTCATGGAACTTAATTATTCATTGGAAAGCGAAGTGACTCCACTGACTTTTCATGAACAGGATGATATACGAGTTGTTGGCGTTGCTGGTGACAACATCGAGATTAACTACTATAATTTGAACCGAGTTCATTATGAATATGATGAACAAAGCGGTTATTACCATCGTTATAACGGTGAAGATCAAACGATAGATCTAGAAAACGAGCTGCCAATTGAGCTTTCCAACCTGTTTATAGTCGAGACCGGGCACACTGTTCTAGATGATCAAGGCCGGCGAGCGATCGACTTAACATCTGGGGGTAGAGGGATTTTATTCCAAAGTGGAATTGCAATGGAAGTGAATTGGGAAAGTAGAGATGGACAAATTATTCCCGTTAACGATGGTCAAATAGTACCTTTCAAACGAGGACAATCTTGGATTAACATTGTACCTACAGACCCAGGTTTGGAAAAAATGGTCACTTATTAATAGCTCTAGAAAGGTGAGGGACATATGCAAATAGATAAACTTCGTGGCAAGGAACTAGATCAGTTATTTAAGGCGATTTTATCTTTACGTGATCTTGAAGAATGCTATGAGTTCTTTGATGATTTATGTACAATTAACGAAATTCAATCGTTAGCACAGCGTTTGGAAGTTGCAAGAATGCTTCAAAACGGCTTTACGTACCATAAGATTGAGACGGAGACAGGTGCTAGTACAGCAACGATCTCTAGAGTGAAACGCTGCTTGAATTATGGGAATGATGGCTATAAAATGACACTCGATCGAGTAAAAGAAAGTGAATTACAAGTAGAAGAATAAGAAGGTCGCAGGAGATATCCTGTGATCTTTTTTTGTTTTTGGAAAATGTACTTATCATTTACAGTACACCTGATTGTCAGGTTATCTTTCCGACCGCGTGTATTTTCTTCACTTTCATACTACAATAAGAAAACATATATCAAAGATCGGAGTGGCAAAAATGATAAAAGAACAGTTACAACGAAGGTTAGCTGCAGCTTCTAAACGAGAAAAGTGTGATTTGGTTATAAAAGGAGCGCAAATCATTGATGTTTTTAGCCTAACGTTATTTGAGGCGGATGTAGCTATTACGGATGGGGTGATCGTTGGATTAGGAAATTATTCAGGAATTAAAGAAGTAGATGCAAAAGGAGCTTATCTCGCACCAACATTTATCGATGGGCATGTTCATATTGAGTCAGCAATGGTACCACCTGAGGAATTTGCAAAAGTCGTCGTTCCCCGTGGGGTAACAACAATTTTTGCTGACCCACATGAGATTGCAAATGTTGGAGGGTTAGAAGCTGTAACGTACATGATCGAGGCTTCTAAAGGCTTGCCACTTGATGTGAAAATGATGGCGCCTTCGAGTGTTCCAGCAACTGACTTTGAACATAACGGAGCTGAATTAACTGCAGAAGACATTGAGAAACTTTTTGATCACTATCAATCATTCGGACTTGCAGAAGTGATGGATTATCCAGCAGTTTTAAAAGGGGAAGAACCGATCCTTTCAAAGCTTTTAGCTTCAATCGAGCGAGGGAAGATAATTGATGGCCATGCGGCTGGGTTAGATGAGGTAGGCTTGAATGCTTATCGAGTAGCCGGAATTCAAAATGACCACGAGGCCGTTACAGCAGAAGAGGCGCTCGCTCGGTTAAGGAGAGGAATGTATGTGCTAATGCGAGAGGGAACAGCGGCCAAAGATTTAGAAGCTTTGCTGCCAATCTTGACACCGGAAAATGCTAGGCGTTGTGTGTTTTCGACAGATGATAAGCATTTGGATGATTTAATTAATGAAGGTTCAATAGATGCGAGTATTAAAAAAGCGATCCGGTTAGGTGTCAACCCTCTTCAAGCAATTCAGATGGCTAGTTTGAATGCAGCTGAGTGTTTTGGAATTAGAGATAAAGGGGCTATCGCACCTGGTTATGAGGCGAGTTTTGTCTTTATTCGAGACTTAAGTAATCTTGAAATAGAATCAGTTTTTATAAAAGGTGAGCATGTTGCTCAAAATGGTAAAATGCTTAAAGATATTCGTGAGCCAATTAATCCTCCAGCCTTTTTGATGAAAAGTGTTCAACTTGCACCTTTAACAGAAAAAAGCTTACAACTTAAACTTACGAATCGAAAGGCGAATATAATTGGCGTGACACCTGGTTCAATCGTTACAGAACACCTTGTAGAAGAAGTGGATGTTCTTGATGGTTTCTTCCAGCCAGCTGTTTCTAGGAATCAGTTGAAGCTTGTAGTAGCTGAAAGGCATCATAAGCTTGGACATGTTGGGGTAGGGATTGTTAAAGGAATTCCGATAAAAGATGGAGCTATTGTAGCAACGGTGGCCCATGATTCTCATAATATTGTTGCGTGCGGAACTGACGATCAAAGCATTAAACAAGCAATTGAACATGTTGCAACGATTCAAGGAGGGATTGCGGTTGTGAAGAGCGGCAAAATCCTTGCAGAATTGTCCTTACCGTTAGCGGGATTGATGTCACTTGAACCATTTGAAGAGATAAATAACTCCCTACAGAAATTGGAAGTTGCTTTGAAGGAAATAGGCTTTGAAGAGGACTGGAATCCGTTTTTGACATTGTCCTTTTTAGCTCTTCCTGTTATTCCATCATTGAAATTAACCGATACAGGGCTCTTTAATGTTGAACAATTTAAGCATATTTCTGTAGAGCAAGGATAATATACAAAAAAATAGTCATATTCCTCCCCTTGAAAAAGGAAGGGAATATGACTATTTTTTATTTCCTTGGTCCTTGGCTAAGGCGATATAGCTTCATATCTAAATAAAGGCCAATCCGTTGAATAGGGTCTTTTAATTGGATATTTGTAATTTCTTGAATTCGTTTTAAACGGTAACTCAATGTGTTTACATGAATATGAAGTTCCTTCGCAGCTTCATTCATATTGGCATCTTTGTCAAGGACAACTTCGAGAGTTTCATATAATGAAGAGGCATGTTGTTTATCATAGAGTTGTATTTTCGTAATAGCTGGATTTATTGGTAGATTTCTTTCTTGTTGCAATAATAAATCTAGATGACGAAAGACCCCTAACTCATGATAGAAATAAGCATTTTTTATCATAGCACCGTTACGGTGTTTGAGTTCGACTACCTTTTGAGCCTCTTGAAAGCTATCAGTAAGCTTAGCATAGTCTTCGTATAAATACCCAGATCCAATATGCATTGTATCAATGTTAAAACGCTCTTTCATTTGGACTTGTAATGTTTCCATGAAGTAAATCAAGTCTGCTTGTTTTGAATGTTCATGGTTGGGGTTCACAAGACATATTATACGGTTGTCATCGATCGTATGGATGAGCATTGTAACTTTACTAGTAGTCTTAATAATATATAAGATATTACGATAAAGGGAATCAGAGATCTCATTAAAGTGAAAGATCATTATTGATAAAGACTTAGCGGTAATACCCGCTTTTTCGAGGAGCTTAGCCGTTGCTTCATGTGTATTTGTATCGCCTGTGATAATTTGCCATAGTAACTCTTGATGGTTTTTTTCACGGCGCTTTTTTTGCATATTTAATTGAAGCAGAAGATTCTTTGCTTTACTTGCGGCAAGTTTTAGTAATTGTTTATCTTTTGTTGTCAGCTTTGTATCAACTTCTATGACCCAAATATATCCTAACACTTCTTGGTTTTTTCGAATTGAAACAGCGACGCGGTTTCGAAGCCCAATATCTGATATATCCTCAATATCAAGGGGTTCATCGCTCTGATTTAAGGTAGGAATAACTCCTTCCTTCCAAAAACGGTTAACAACTTTTTCAGGAACCCGGCGACCAATAATAGTCGAAATTCTTGCTGCATCGGTTGTATCATCGTGGGAGCTATAGGCTAGTAATTGGTGATTTGCATCTTCAAGTGTAACAGGACAATTAAGAGTCTCACTAACTGTGTCGACGAAATCTTCGAGAGAATCAAAGACACGATCAAACTTTTTTGTATCCATCGT
Organism: Halalkalibacter krulwichiae; assembly: GCF_002109385.1. Classification (NCBI taxonomy): domain Bacteria; kingdom Bacillati; phylum Bacillota; class Bacilli; order Caryophanales; family Bacillaceae; genus Halalkalibacter; species Halalkalibacter krulwichiae. The sequence continues at coordinate 359,671 of NZ_CP020814.1, forward strand.
TCAACTCCTCAGACCGAATTATTTAGTAGGCAAAGGACCAATAGAAGGCTTTGCGATTTTTCCTATTTGTTACTATAGCATAGATTTTAAAAATTAACTTGCATTCCAATTAAAAAAGGATTATTATCATTCTAAATAATGATAATAATAAACAAGGAGTGGCCATGAGTTCTAATAAAGCAGATTTGATGCTTCACCCGGTTCGAATGAGGATCATCCAAGCGTTAATGACATATGAAGAAATGAACGTACAACAATTGCTTGAAAAGCTACCAGATATTCCACAGGCGACCATGTACCGACATTTAAAACAACTGCTAGATAATGAATTAATTGAAGTGACTGCAACAAATAAAGTAAGAGGAACAATAGAAAAGACCTATGCTGTGAGAAAGGATAAGATTACTCTTTCTGAAAGTGATCTGCAAAATACATCGACAGAAGAGCATATTCGTTATTTCATGGCTTATCAGGCAAACTTATTAAATGAATTTGAGCGATACGTAACTAAACACACACCTGATAAGTATAAAAGCGACGGAATGGGATATTGGCAGACAACAGTAAATCTAACAGAACAAGAAATGACACAGTTAGGTAAGGAACTGTCAGAAGTTATTCAAAAATACGCCCGAAATAAGCCAACAGCTGAACGGAATCCACGTACATTTGCAACTGTTTTTATCCCACAAAAATAGGGGGCAATAAAGTTGAGTGAAAAAAGCGTACAATTTGGTTCGAAAATAAATATTTATGGTACATTAACGATTCCAACCATGACAGAAAAGAAACTGCCTGCCGTCCTCATAGTCCCGGGTTCAGGACCTTTAAATCGGGACGGAAATGGAAAGAGGAAAGGACAGAAATTAAATCTCTATAATCAACTGGCTCACTTTTTAACGGAAAAAGGATTTGTTTCGTTGCGGTACGATAAAAGAGGAACTGGTCAAAGCGAGGAATCGTTTATTGAAACTGGATTCTGGGATTTGGTAGAGGACGCAAGAGAAGCGGTCGACTTTTTAAAGCAAGATCAGAATGTTGATCCTAAGAAAATTTTTGTTTTAGGTCATAGTGAAGGATGTATGTTAGCCGCTGAGATTTCCAAAGAGAATGATTTAGCTGGGTTGATGTTGGTTGCTGGTGCAGCGCAATCATTAGCAGAAGCTCTCGTTTACCAGCGCGAACAAAGCATCCAAGAACTGAAGAAATTAAAAGGAATAAAGGGAAAATTACTTTCTCTTTTTAACGTTGCAAAGAAGGCGGAGAAACAGGGTCAAACGTTTGATCAGAAAGTGTTGAACTCAAAAAAAGATGTCATTCGTTTCCAAGGTGTTAAAATTAATGCCAAGTGGTTTCGAGAACATTTTCAAACCAATGTCTACCAAAGTTTAGCTGAAGTAGATTGTCCTATCTTTGCTGTAACAGGTTCAAAAGATTTACAGGCAACACCGGAGAGAGTTTACGAAATCGTGAAACATACAAATGTTGAAACAGAAGCACGAATTATTGAAGGCATGAATCATATGCTTCGAGAACAAAATGAAGATTACGGCATCCTTGAACTTAAGAAGGCATATAAGAATGTCGGAGAAAAGCCTATCTCAAAAGAATTACTAGAATCGCTAGAAAGCTGGTTAATGAAGCATGTCTGAATGGCTTAAATATTTCTTAATTGCTGTTGTAGTGATGGCTCAACTAGGTGGCATTGTTCTGATATTTGTAAATGTCACATGGGCAATATGGGCATTTAGTGTGTATGGTATTGGGATAGTCATACTCATTGCTGTCTTTATCGTTGAACGTTGGAAAGAAAAAAGGGAGGAAATTGATTATGATGATTGTGACTACTGATCAGGTGGCAGGGTATGAGATAGTCGAAGTAAAAGGGTATGTAAAAGGAAGCACCATCCAAACAAAGCACATAGGACGTGATATTACGGCTGGTCTAAAAGGAATTGTTGGTGGTGAGATTAAAGGCTACAACGAGATGATGACAGAGGCGCGTAAGCTAGCTATGCATCGCATGGTTCAAGAAGCTGAAGAAAAAGGGGCTAATGCAATTATTGGGATGAGAATGCAAACATCCACAGTGATGAGTGCAGCAGCCGAAATTATTACGTACGGAACGGCAGTTGTGCTTGAGAAAATCAATTAGCTATCTTCGCCTAGAGGCAAGCGCCTTTGGGCATTTTTGATTTTGTAAAAGGAAAAAATCCCTTGCTTATTAAAAGATACTAGATTACTATATACAATATATCGTAATTAAATGATTGTCTAACAACTATATATTGATTTCGCGGAATGATAGGTGCCTTAACGGCTTAATAGGGAATCTGGTGGAAAACCAGAACTGCCCCCGCAACTGTAAGTGTCGACGAAATGAGGGATCCACTGTGCTAAGTAACAAAGCATGGGAAGGCTCATAGTAGGATGAAGCACGAGTCAGGAGACCTACCTACATTTCTAGTCAAACTTTCTTCGGGGTGTGAGAAGTAAGACGGCAATGAGGTGGGTAACTGGATCATTCTATCACCGCTCATTTTTCTTCTTACGCCGTTTTACGCTCTTTCTCCAATACCTAGGAGAAAGGGCGTTTTTTATTTGATAAGGAGGAGTAAAAGTGCAAACAACTGTAATGTCTAGTGAAACATTGATAGAACAGATTAAAGAATTTGAAAGGGTATTGCCACAGATTGATTTTAAAGCATATAAGGAAAAGGTTGAGCAAATTTTTGCAACGAAAAAGAGTATGTCAGAGGAGCAACTAACGAATGTACTAATTTTATCTTGTATTGAAAGGATTTCGATGGAAGAGCCAGATTGGACCTATGTAGCAGCAAACATTTATCTGAATCAGCTTTATAAGAAGGCTGCTTGTTCAAGAGGGTATAATTCAAGTAGTCGTTATGGTTCCTTTTTGAAATTAATAGAAGAACTAACAGAGAGAGGAATTTACTCTGAAAAAATTTTACAGGAGTATTCTAAAGAAGAATTAATAGAGATGGAAACGTTGATTGTTCCAGAGCGCGATTCGAACTTTACATACATTGGTATTCTTACATTAGCCGATCGATATTTAGCTAAATCTCATAGTGGAGATATATATGAGCTTCCTCAAGAGAGATTTTTACTTATCGCTGCGACGTTAATGATGAACGAGTCAAAGGATAAGAGAATGAACCTCATTAAAGAAGCATACTGGGCTCTATCTCACTTATATATGACGGTGGCAACTCCGACATTAGCAAATGCAGGAAAAAGTTATGGGCAATTGTCTAGCTGTTTTATCGATACTGTCGATGATAGTTTAAGAGGGATTTATGATTCGAATACTGATATAGCAACTTTGAGTAAAAGTGGAGGAGGGATCGGTGTCTATTTAGGTAAATTGCGTAGTCGAGGTAGTGACATTAAAGGGTTTAAAGGAATATCCTCTGGTGTTATTCCGTGGATGAAGCAATTAAATAATACCGCTGTAAGTGTTGATCAGTTAGGACAAAGGCAGGGAGCGATAAGTGTTTATTTAGACGTTTGGCATCGTGATATTTATAGCTTTTTAGCAGTGAAATTAAATAACGGTGATGAAAGGCAACGTACGCATGATTTATTCACAGGAGTAAGTATTCCTGATTTATTTATGGAAAAGGTTGAAGCTCGAGAATCGTGGTATTTGTTTGATCCTCATTCGGTCCGTAAAGTGTTAGGGTTTAGTTTAGAAGATTATTATGATGAAGAAAAAGGGAAGGGAAGTTTCCGCGAGAAGTACGAGCGATGTATAGAAGCTGCTACTAATGGTTTATTAGGGGAGCAAGGGAAAGTTTGGGACGTTGTACCAGCAATTGATATTTTAAAAGAAATTATGAAAAGCCAGCTTGAAACAGGAACTCCGTATATGTTTTATCGGGATACGGTCAATAGAGGTAATGCCAACGGTCATCAAGGAATGATCTATTGTAGTAACCTGTGTACCGAAATTACACAAAATATGAAGGCAACAACCGTTATTGAAGAAAAGACTGTGGACGGCAAGATAATTGTTATAAAAGAGCCAGGAGATTTCGTTGTGTGTAACTTGTCGTCAATTAATCTAGCAAAAGCTGTAACGGAAGATGTATTGGAAAGGCTTGTACCGATTCAAGTTAGAATGCTAGATAATGTGATAGACCTAAATACGATCCCTGTCCCTCAAGCGCAAATAACGAATGAGAAATATAGAGCTATTGGTTTAGGAACTTTTGGATGGCACCATTTGCTTGCTCTAAAAGGAATTAAATGGGAATCAAAGGAAGCGGTAACGTTTGCAGATCAATTATATGAAGAGATTGCTTTCCTAACAATTGAGGCAAGTAATGAGTTAGCAAAAGAAAAAGGAGCTTACCCTCTCTTTGAACATTCAGATTGGGCAACAGGCAATTATTTTGATTCACGTCAATATACGAGCGAAAAGTGGAACGCCCTTAAGAATAAGGTTAAAGAAAACGGAATTCGAAATGGCTATTTGATGGCTGTCGCTCCGAATTCTACAACAGCAATTATTGCTGGGACGACTGCGTCTATAGATCCTATCTTTAAAAAAGAATACTCAGAGGAAAAGAAAAACTACAAAGTTCCCGTTACGGCGCCTGACCTTTCAGCTGAGACGACATGGTATTACAAATCAGCTTATGAAATTGATCAAGTGTGGAGCATAAAGCAAAATGCAGCACGCCAACGTCATATCGATCAGTCAATTTCTTTTAATCTTTATGTCAAAAATACGATTAAAGCGAAAGAGTTATTAAATATTCACCTAGAAGCGTGGAGATCAAATTTAAAAACGACTTATTATACACGATCAACATCTATGGTTGAAATTGAAGAGTGCGAAAGTTGCTCTTCCTAGGAAGGTAAAGAAGGAGGAAATCGTCAAATGAACACATTACAATTTCGTAAACTATATGATCCAACAGCTCCGAATGCCTCAACGGGAATTATTAATGGAGAAAGTTCTAATATACTCAATTGGGATGATGTAAGGTTCAATTGGGCATATCCGATGTATAAGAATATGTTAGCTAACTTTTGGACTCCATTTGAGATTAATATGTCGAATGATATTAAACAATGGATGCAGCTCTCCGAAGACGAGTGCTATGCCTTTAAAAAAATTATTGGTTTACTGGCATTTCTTGATAGTGTCCAAACAGATTATTCAGGGAAAGTTTCTCAATACTTAACAGACTCAAGCCTTAGTGCTCTAATGCAAGTGCTATCCTTTCAAGAAGTTGTTCACAATCAATCCTACTCATATGTGCTATCAAGTCTTGTTCCAAAGCATGAACAAGATGAGATATTTGAATACTGGAAGCATGACCCTATTTTACGTGAACGAAATGATTTTATTGCAGAAGGGTATCAGAGGTTTGTCGATAACCCGACACCCAAAACGTTTATGGAGTCTATTGTCTTTGATGTGATTCTAGAAGGGCTAAACTTCTATTCGGGATTTGCCTTCTTTTATAATTTGGCACGAAATCAAAAAATGGTTTCAACAAGCACAATGATTAATTACATTAACCGAGACGAACAGTTACATGTGAATTTATTTGCTCATATTTTTAAAGAGTTATTAAAGGAGAACCCAGAGCTAGATACTAGTGAAACAATCCAATTTGTACAAGGGGCGTTTCGAACAGCTGCAGAACTTGAGATTAAGTGGGGAAGAGCAATTATTGGTGATAAATTAGAAGGAATTCATATGAATGAGCTTGAAAGCTATATTAAATTCATTGCGAATAAGCGTGTGAATCAACTAGGAATTGAACGTCCTTTTGAAGGATACCGCCATAATCCAATGAAGTGGATTAAAGCATATGAAGATGTTGATAGTGGAAAAAGCGATTTCTTTGAGCAGAAGTCTCGACAATATGTGAAGGTGTCTGATGTAAACGGATTTGATGAACTATAATGCACTAAAAAAAGCAAACACTCTAAACAAAAAGAGCGGTTTGCTTTTTTGTTATGGCGGGTCGGATTCTTCAAGATTTACCAGTATATATATGTTCAAATATTGGATGTGATACTCGCGCGACAACGTTTCTTATCTTTGATATAATGACTAATCAGATATGTAATTTAGCTGGAATAGCTTTATGGGAGTGGTAAGGATGCTTGAAGTAAAAGAGTGGAGACATGTATTTAAATTGGATCCTAACAAGGAGATATCGGATGAGGCCTTAGAAGCGATCTGCGAGTCTGGTACGGATGGATTAATTATCGGGGGACTGATGGTGTAACACTTGATAATACTCTACAGCTACTTGCTCGTGTGCGTCGTTACACAGTCTCGTGTGCGCTTGAGATTTCAACTTTAGATGCCATTACTCCAGGTTTTGATTATTTCTTTATCCCATCTGTTATGAACAGTGCAGATGTAAAGTGGGTCCAAGGTTACCATCATGAAGCAATTAAAGAATTTGGTCCCATCATGAATTGGGATGAAATCATGGTTGAGGGATATTGTATCTTAAATCCAGAAGCTAAGGCTGCTAAATTAACGCAAGCAAAAACAGATGTAACGTTGGAAGATGTCGTTGCCTATGCACGAATGGCGGAGCATCTTTACCATTTTCCTATTTTCTATCTTGAATATAGTGGAACATATGGAGATGTAAATATTGTAAAGAATGTATCATTAGTGCTTGATAAGACACAATTATTCTATGGTGGAGGAATTCATTCAGTAGAGCAAGCACAAGAGATGGCTCAATTTGCTGATACAGTTGTGGTAGGCAATATTGTCTATGAAGATTTACAAGCGGCACTTAAAACAGTAGCAGCTGTCAAAGCGACATTGAAATAAAAATGAAAACAGGCTAATATAAAATTAAGAACATATGTTTGGTGGTGGAGGTATGCAAGCGAAGATTATTGAAAAGATGCTCTCTGGATTGAATCCAGAGCAAAGAAAAGCAGTCCAACATACAGATGGACCTCTGTTATTGATGGCTGGTGCCGGTAGTGGAAAGACGAGAGTGTTGACACATCGAATTGCCTACTTGTTACGAGAGAAAGAAGTAGCGCCATGGAGTGTCCTTGCGATTACGTTTACAAATAAGGCGGCACGGGAAATGAAAGATCGTGTTGCTAAGCTCGTTGGTCCTGTTGCAGAAGATATTTGGATTTCGACTTTCCACTCAATGTGTGTGCGAATTCTAAGACGAGATATAGATCGCATTGGGTATAATCGAAATTTTACAATTCTAGATTCAGGAGATCAATTATCAGTTATAAAACAAATTCTAAAAAATAAAAACATTGATCCAAAGAAGTTTGAACCGCGAAGCATCCTTGGATCAATTAGTAGTGCGAAAAATGAGCTGAAAAAGCCAGATGCATTTCAGAGTTCCGCGACAGGTCCTTTTGATCAAACGGTTGCTGAAGTGTACGTTGAATATCAAAAGCAACTAAAGAAGAACCATGCCCTTGACTTTGATGATTTAATCATGAAAACAATCGAGCTTTTTAAGTTGGTTCCGGATGTTCTAGAGTTTTATCAAAGAAAATTTCAATATATATTAGTTGATGAATATCAAGATACAAACCGTGCTCAATACATGCTTGTAAAAATGTTAGCGGAACGGTTTAAAAACATTTGCGTAGTCGGAGACTCAGACCAATCAATTTACCGTTGGCGTGGTGCTGATATTTCAAATATTTTATCGTTTGAAAAAGATTATCCAAGTGCGACAGTGATCCTGCTTGAGCAGAACTATCGTTCAACAAAAACGATATTACAAGCAGCAAATCGTGTGATTGAAAACAATGCAAACCGACGAGCGAAAAATCTTTGGACAGAAAATGACACAGGTGCAAAAATTGGTTATTACGCTGCTGATACGGAACAGTCAGAGGCTCAATTCGTTGTTGAGCAAATTAGGGAAGCTATTAAAGAAGATCAGTTTTCATACTCTGATATTGCCATTTTATATCGAACAAATGCTCAGTCTCGTGTAATAGAGGAATATTTTGTTAAGTCTAATATAGAATACAATATCGTTGGAGGAACAAAGTTCTATGATCGTAAAGAGATTAAAGACGTCCTTGCTTATTTACGTTTAATTGCTAATCCTGATGATGATATTAGTTTGCAACGAATTATTAATGTACCTAAGCGTGGAATTGGAGCAACAACTGTAGATAAGATTGGTGCATATGCAATTGAGCAAGGAATCTCTATTTTTTCTGCCCTTCAAGAAATTGAGCAAATTGGCTTGCCAGCTAGAACCGCAGCAAAGTTACAAGATTTTTCGAAACAGCTAACGCACTGGGTTGATATGCAAGATTACTTATCGGTAACAGAATTAGTAGAAGAGCTGCTAGAACGGACAGGCTATCGTGATATGCTAAAAAATGAAAAGTCACTAGAAGCGATAAGCCGCTTAGAAAACATTGACGAGTTTCTTACGGTAACAAATGAGTTTGAAAAGAAAAACGATGATAAATCATTGATCGCTTTTTTAACTGACCTAGCTCTAGTCGCAGATATCGATCAGCTTGATGAAGAGGATCAGGGCAAACCGAAAGATGCAATAACACTTATGACTCTTCACTCCGCAAAAGGGCTTGAGTTTCCACTTGTGTTTTTAATTGGACTTGAAGAAGGAATCTTCCCTCATAATCGTTCATTATTTGAGGAAGAGGAAATGGAAGAAGAGCGCCGTCTAGCTTACGTAGGGATCACGCGAGCTGAAAAGCAATTATATGTGACAAATGCAAGGCTGAGGACAATGTTTGGACGAACAAACACGAATCCACCTTCAAGATTCATTACAGAAATTCCAGATGACTGTCTAGAATCGTTAAATGAGACAACACAAAAACAAACACCAGATTGGATGAAGACATCTCGAAATGCTGCTCCTGTTAAGCCGAGCCGTAATATCGAGCGACCAAGAGTGACACAAACTGGTGGAGATAAGATTGCTTGGAGTGTTGGTGATAAAGCAGCTCATAAAAAGTGGGGAGTTGGGACTGTTGTCAGCTTAAGAGGCGAGGGCGAGTCAGTAGAATTAGATATTGCTTTCCCGAATCCTGTAGGTGTGAAACGTCTTTTTGCTAAATTTGCTCCAATAACAAAACAATAAATGAAGTTCTTCATAATGTAAGTTAGCAGTAGGATAATCTAAGTTGTATGGAAGAAGTAATCGCTGAAGCGGTTATTCTTCCGCTTCTTTTTAAGAAAGGACGAAAGCTATGGAGTCACAACAAGCCGAGAAAAGAATAGAAGAGCTCAGGGGTCTATTGGAAGAATACGGACATCATTATTATGTGCTCGATAATCCAATCGTTTCAGACGCTGAGTATGATGCGCTTATGCAAGAACTTATTAAATTAGAAGAAGAGCATCCGCAGTTTGTAAGTGACGATTCTCCCTCTGTTCGTGTAGGAGGAGAACCTCTGCCTTTTTTTGAAAAAGTCGAACACCGTTCTCCGATGTTAAGTTTAGGGAATGCTTTTTCGGCAGATGACTTACGAGATTTTGACCGTCGAGTAAAACAACTCTCTTCTGGTGAAGTAACGTACAGTGTCGAATTAAAAATTGATGGATTAGCGGTGTCGCTCGTATATGAAGATGGAAAGTTTGTAAGAGGAGCTACTCGAGGAGATGGCACTGTTGGAGAAGATATTACAGCTAATTTAAAGACCATTCCTGCTATCCCTCTTCGCTTAAAAGAAGCGGTCAACATAGAGGTGCGCGGAGAAGCATTCATGCCAAAAGGGTCGTTTGAAAAATTAAATGAACAAAAGGAGCAAGCTGGAGAAGAGAAATTCGCCAATCCTCGAAACGCTGCTGCTGGTTCACTCAGGCAATTAGACCCTAAGCTTGCTGCAAAGCGAAACTTGTCAATCTTCGTTTATGCGATTGGCTATCTTGAGAACAAGGAAATCCCATCTCATCATGAAGCGATTGCTTATTTACATAAGCTTGGTTTCCGGATTAATCAGGAAAGTAAGCACTGTTCTGATATTGAAGAAGTGATTGCCTACACAGAAGATTGGGTAGAAAAAAGAGCGTCTTTGCCTTATGAAATAGATGGTATCGTGATTAAAGTCGACAGGCTTGATCAACAAAAGGAAATGGGATTTACAGCGAAAAGCCCCCGTTGGGCCATTGCATATAAATTCCCTGCAGAAGAAGTTGTAACAAAATTAGAAAATATTGAGCTTAATATTGGTCGGACTGGGGTGGTTACACCAACGGCGATTTTAACTCCAGTAGTAGTTGCTGGTACAACCGTAAAACGAGCTTCTCTACACAATGAAGATTTAATTCGTGAAAAAGATCTGAAGCTTGGGGACTCTGTTGTCATCAAAAAAGCTGGTGATATTATCCCTGAGGTTGTGAATGTCTTAACCGAGCGCCGAGATGGGTCAGAGCGTGACTTCACGATGCCTTCACATTGTCCAGCTTGTGAAAGCGAGCTTGTGCGATTGGAGGGAGAAGTAGCGTTACGATGTATTAATCCTCAGTGTCCGGCGCAAATAAGAGAAGGGCTTATACACTTTGTTTCTCGAAATGCAATGAATATTGATGGACTTGGAGAAAAGGTAATTAGTCAGCTGTTTGATCATGACCTTGTCCGAGATGTTGCTGACATTTATAAGCTTGAACGGGAAGAGTTGCTGAAGCTAGAGCGAATGGGAGAGAAATCAGTTGATAAATTATTAGCTGCAATTGAAAAGACCAAAAGTAACTCTCTTGAAAGACTGTTATTTGGTCTAGGAATTCGCTTTGTTGGAGCAAAGGCTGCGAAAACCTTAGCGCTGGAATTTGAATCAATTGAAAAGATTAAGAGTGCGACAGAAGAAGAGTTAGTAGCTGTTAATGAAATTGGTGAAAAAATGGCTTCTTCCATTAAGCGTTATTTCGAGACACCTGAAGTAGTAGATCTAATTGAAGAACTTAAAAGCCTAGGGGTAAATGTACTTTATAAAGGGCCGAAAGCTCCAGCTGCAAGTGAGGTTCAAGACAGTGAGTTTGCGGATAAAACCGTTGTCCTAACAGGAAAACTTCATCAGTTAACGCGACAGGAAGCGAAGGAGAAAATTGAATCGCTCGGTGGGAAAGTGACAGGAAGTGTTAGTAAGAAAACAGATCTTGTCATTGCTGGTGAAGATGCGGGTTCTAAGCGAACGAAAGCAGAAGAGTTAAACATTGAGATTTGGGATGAAGTGAAACTGATCGATGTATTAAGTAACTTGTAAAAAAAGCTCGATGAGAGGAGGGGACGGTAAATGTTAAGAAGAAAATGGGGAATTCTATCTTTTCTAATGGTTCTTGTTCTGCTAACGGGATGTTTTGGTTCGCCCGAAGAAGAGGAGCCAATCCTAGAGGAAGGTGCGGAAGATGGAGAAGAGCAAGTTGTTGAAGTTGTACCGCAAATTATTACACCTGATAATTACTATCAAAGTGTCTTGTATGATGGGTCTTATCTACATGGGGAATCTAGAGGTTTCGGGAACGCAGTCGTATACAACCGTCTAGACTTAGATCGTTTGGAGATTGGTTTAACTCGATTAGCTCAACAACAGTTTGATATTAATAATTATTATTTTAGAGAGGGCCAGTTTATTAAGCGAAATGAACTGAACAGTTGGTTAATGCGTTATGATGAGGAGTCTAACCCAAATGGATTGAACCCGCCACTTGGTGAAGGGGGAGATATGAGAGCGCGAGAGGAAAATCAACCTCGCTACTTATCTCACATTCTAGAACACAATTACCTTGTTGAAGGCTCTAATGGCCAGTTGAATTTAGGTGGAATTGTCATTGGTCTTTCCATGAACAGTGTTTATAATTTCAGGATTGAAGATGAAAAAGGTCTATATCACAACTATGAATTGCAGCTTGAACAGCAAAAAATTGAAGCGGAAGCCGAGCGAATAGCAACAGAAATATTAAGTCGATTGCGTACTATGGAAGATGGTGCTTTTGAAGAGATTCCAATTCTGTTCGCGGTGTTTCAAGAAAAACCTCGTGAATCGGTCATTCCAGGAAACTTTATCGCTACGGCTTTAGCTGAACCAAATAGTGATTTAGATCGTTTTCAGCGACTAAATGAACGTTATTATTTGTTCCCATCAAGTGAGGCAAATCAAGAGGTACGAAATGAAGCAGATCAGTTCCAAAGATTTAAAGACGATGTTCAAGATTTCTTTGATACGTATTTAGGCGTAGTTGGAAAAGGATTCTATGTTAATAATCAAATTCAGGAGCTGTCCATTGAAATTCCTTTACGGTACCAAGGGAAGGCAGAAATTGTTGCTTTATCACAGTTTGTTGCCAGCCAAATTCAACAAAGGTTCCAAGGGAATTACAAAGTAAGTGTAGAAATTACATCTGTTTCTGGTAATACCGAAAGCATTATTGTACAGAATCCAGAAGAAGAACCTTTTATCCATGTGTTTGATTGACCGTAACAGCAGTCTTTATCGAGTAAGAAAGTTAATTTTCTCTCGATAAAGCTGCTTTTTTTTATTGATCTAAAATACTTGTCGAATATCCTCGAGTTTTCCGGGAAAAAACTATTTATTATTTTGGTGTTACATGATATATTTATCTCGTTCAGAGGGCATCTTGTCAGAGGTCAGATGTCTTATGAATGTGTTTTAGTACGCTGCACACATACATAGACAATCTTAATTGACGGGTCTAATGAGACAATAGGAATAGAACTTCTATTGAGTGAAATCCTATAAATGAAATGTCTTTCCTTAAAGACACGTTAACTTCCAAGAGTGTGTACGTACATAGTAAAGCGTTCGCACAATAGAAAAAAGGGGGATTTTACATGAAAAAGTGGTTACGTACGTTAACGATGACAGCAGCAGCTATTGTAACACTTTCTGCTTGTGGAGCAGGAGAAGAAGCTCCGCAGACAGATGGTGAGGCAGCGCCCGGTGGCGAGGAAGCAGTAGAAGCTACTGACTTTACAGTAGGTATGGTAACAGATGTTGGGGGAATTGATGATAAGTCGTTTAACCAATCATCATGGGAAGGTCTTTCTGCCTTTGGAGAAGAGTTTGGCTTAACAGAAGGGACGGACTATCGCTATTTACAATCTGGAGATATGTCTGAGTTTGAACCGAACATTCGTCAATTAGTTCGTGAAGATGTGGACCTAGTTTGGGGTATCGGGTTCTTAATGGAGGATGCCGTACGTACGATTGCAGAACAAGTTGAAGATTCTCAGCTAGCAATAGTAGACTCAGTAGTTGTTGATGCTGATGGAAACACTTATCCAAATGTAGCAAACATTACATTCAAAGAGCATGAAGGTTCATTCTTAGTTGGTGTTGCTGCAGCCCTACAATCAAACACGAATAAAGTAGGATTTATCGGTGGTGTTGAAGGAGCTTTAATTAAAAAGTTTGAGAACGGATTCAAAGCTGGCGTAAAGGCTGTTAATCCTGATGCTGAGATCATTGTTCAATATGCAGAAAGCTTTAACAATCCTGATCGTGGATCTCAAATAGCTAATACAATGTATAGCCAAGGAGCAGATATCATCTATCATGCTGCTGGTGATACTGGTAATGGTTTATTCACGGAAGCAATTAACCGTGCTCGTAATGGTGAGGATGTTTGGGCAATTGGAGTTGACCGTGATCAGCATGAAGAAGGTGCATACGGTGATGGACAATCAGTAACATTAACATCAATGGTTAAACGAGTAGATACAGCCGTACAAATTGTATCTGAACGTACAATGAACGGTGATTTCCCAGGTGGGGAAGTTCTTGAGTATGGCTTAGATGATGAAGCTGTAGGAATTGCTCCAACAACTGATAACATGTCAGAAGAGGCATTGCAAGCTGTAGAAGATTATAAAGCACAAATTCAAGCTGGAGATATTTCAGTACCACAATCAGATGAAGAATATGAAGATTTTCTTTCTTCTCTTTAAAGTAAATTCAAAAGGCTAGTTTGAAACTAGCCTTTTGTTTTCACTATTTTAAGATACTTTTGCGAGAGTTTGAAGGGACAATGAAGAATTGTTGCTAGCCCAATTCTTCATTGCCTCTTAAAGTTTACGTTCGATAGAAGTTAGGAGTGATTAACAAGTGAGCTATGTTATTGAAATGAATAACATTCGCAAGGAATTCCCAGGCATAGTTGCTAATGATAATATTACATTGCAAGTGAAGAAGGGAGAAATTCATGCACTTTTAGGTGAAAATGGAGCTGGGAAATCAACATTGATGAATGTTTTGTTTGGACTATATCAGCCTGAAAAAGGTGACATTGTCGTTCGAGGGGAAAAGGTGAAAATCACTGACCCGAATGTAGCGAATGACCTTGGAATTGGAATGGTCCATCAACACTTTATGCTTGTTGATAAATTCACAGTCACAGAAAATATTATTTTAGGAAATGAACCGAGTAAATTTGGACGTATTAACATTAAGAAAGCTGCTAAAGAAGTAGAAGAAATCTCAAATCGTTATGGGTTACGAGTTGACCCTTATGCCAAAATTGAAAACATCTCTGTTGGGATGCAACAAAGAGTTGAAATCTTGAAGACCCTTTATCGTGGAGCTGAGATTTTAATTTTTGATGAACCAACAGCTGTGTTAACTCCTCAAGAAATACAAGAATTAATTAATATAATGAAAATGCTTGTGAAAGAAGGAAAATCAATTATTTTAATTACTCACAAGCTAAAAGAAATTATGGCTGTTTGTGATCGTTGTACCGTAATCCGTAGAGGTGTAGGAATTGGTACAGTGAATGTGAGTGAGACGAATCCAGATAAATTAGCTGCAATGATGGTAGGGCGTGAAGTCAATTTTAGCGTCGAGAAGAACCCAGCTACTCCAAAAGAAACAATTGTTAGCATTAAAGGCTTAACAGTAAATGATTCTAGAGGTGTGACAGCTGTTAAAAACTTAAGTTTGGATTTTAAAGCTGGAGAAATTATTGGTCTAGCTGGTGTTGACGGGAATGGCCAATCAGAATTGATCGAAGCGATTACAGGGTTGAGAAAAGTAGAGTCAGGTACAATCTCCTTAAACGGCAAAGATATTACGAATCTAAAACCAAGAAAAGTAACTGAGGCTGGGCTTGGCCACATTCCTGAAGATAGGCATAAGTATGGGCTTGTTCTAGACTTTACGATCGGGGAAAATATTGTGTTACAAACGTATTATCAACAACCTTATTCTAAAAACGGTATTTTGAATCACTCGGAGATGTATAAGAAAGCGAAAGCGTTAATCGAAGACTTCGACGTGCGAACCCCTAGCGAATATACGCCTGCAAGAGCTCTTTCAGGAGGAAATCAGCAAAAGGCGATTATTGCGCGTGAAGTGGATCGCTCCCCTGACTTTTTAATTGCGGCTCAACCAACACGTGGATTAGATGTTGGGGCGATTGAATCAATTCATAGACGTCTAGTTATGGAACGAGATAAGGGACGAGCAGTACTTCTTATGTCACTTGAACTAGACGAGGTACTAAATGTAAGTGATAGAATTGCGGTCATCTATGAAGGAGAAATTGTCGACATCGTTGATGCAGCTCAAACAAATGAACGTGAATTAGGATTACTTATGGCTGGTGGAAAGAAGGAGAAGGAAGGTGAAGCACAGTGATCAAAAAGTTGCTTCCAAAAAGTAAAGTAACATCGCTCTTTGTTCCTTTATTTGCGGTTTTTTTAGGAATATTAATAGGGGCAATTGTAATGCTTTTGACTGGTTACAATCCTGTATTAGGTTATTCAGCATTAATTAGCGGAATTTTTAGCGATCCTTATTATCTTGGTGAAACAATTAGAGCAATCACGCCGTTAACGTTAGCTGGACTGGCTGTTGCTTTTGCTTATCGAACTGGTCTATTCAATATTGGAGTTGAAGGCCAAGTAATAGTCGGCTGGTTAGCATCCGTTTATGTCGGGATTGTCCTAGACCTTCCACAAGTGATTCACCTGCCTGTGGCAATTTTAGCCGGAGCATTAGCGGGAGCGTTATGGGGGTTAATACCGGGTGTCCTAAAAGCAAGATTTCAAGTTCATGAAGTAATTGTAACTATTATGATGAACTATATTGCTTTATACACAGCTAACTACTTGATTCGAGCTTATTTACTTGTGCCAGGAGAACGGACCGAATCAATTTCTCCATCTGCTTCTTTAGCATCACCATTTCTGCAGTCATTAACGGATTATTCAAGGTTGCATTATGGATTTATTGTTGCATTGCTTGGTTGTGTTGTCATGTGGTTTATTTTATGGAGAACCTCAAAAGGATTTGAACTCCGTGCTGTTGGTTTTAACCAGCACGCTTCCATGTATTCAGGTATGAATGTACAACGAAATATTGTCTTATCGATGGTTATTTCCGGTGGTTTCGCTGGTGTTGCTGGGGCGATGGAAGGGTTAGGTACGTATGGATACATGAGTATTTTGTCTGGTTTCACGGGTGTCGGATTTGATGGCATCGCAGTAGCACTATTAGGGGCAAATACTAGTATAGGTGTGCTTTTAGCCTCTTTATTATTTGGTGGGTTACAAGTCGGAGCACTAAATATGCAAGCAAGAGCGGGAGTGCCAACGGAATTGATTGACATCGTTATTGCGTTAATTATTTTCTTTGTTGCGTCTAGTTACATTATCCGTTGGGTGATGAATCGTATTAAGAAGGAGGGGATCTAAATGGACTTTATGCAAATATTAGCTCTTGTCATACCTGCTGCTATTTATGCAGCGGCCCCCTCATCTTAGCAGGTTTAGGTGGTTTGTTTAGTGAACGTTCAGGGATTGTAAACATTGGTCTAGAAGGTTTAATGGTTATTGGTGCCTTCACTGGAATTGTCATGACTTTAACGTTAGAAGGATTGGGCGTTGGGGCTGCTTCAACTTGGATTGCCTTGTTGTCAGCTGTTGTGATTGGTTCATTATTTTCATTATTTCATGCAGTAGCAACGATTTCATTTCGTGCTGACCAAATTGTAAGTGGGGTGGCACTGAATTTTCTAGCTCTAGGATTAGCGGTTTTTATCATTCGCTTTATGTATGGGAAAGGTCAAACTGATTACATTTCAAATCGAATCTACCGAATGGATGTTCCAATTTTAAGTGATATTCCTATTATCGGCCCACTATTTTTCTCTAACGCTTATATTACTTCTTATATCGCTATTATTTTAGCGTTTGTTGTTTACTTTATCGTTTTTTATACACCATTTGGTCTCAGATTGCGTTCTGTTGGTGAGCATCCGATGGCCGCTGACACAATGGGGATCAACGTAAATCGTATGCGTTATATCGGTGTTATGTTGAGTGGAGCATTTGCCGGTTTAGGTGGGGCTGTTTTTGCTGTAACCGTAGCAGGAAATTTCTCAGGTACAACCATTGTTGGACAAGGCTTTATGGCACTTGCTGCTTTGATTTTTGGTAAGTGGAACCCATTAGGAGTGCTAGGCGCTGCATTATTCTTTGGTTTAGCTCAAGCTTTGAGTATTACTGGACAGCAAATTCCACTGCTTGCTAATATCCCATCTGTCATATTGTTGATTGCACCTTATGTATTAACGATTTTAGCTCTTGCTGGTTTCGTTGGTCGTGCAGAAGGTCCAAAAGCGATTGGAAAACCTTATATTAAAGGTTCAAGATAGAGATTGACACCTTCTGAATGAATCTGTTCAGGAGGTGTTTTTTGATAAAACCCTTTAATACAGTACTTGAAAAAAGAAATTTATGAAGATAAATGAGAATGTATTTATATAATTAATAATTCAATAAAACGCTTTCATATAAGGTTATTATGAATAAATATACATAGAGCTAAAAATGTTTATCTAGTTTTAATGTTCTGTTTATTATATTATGTTAAGGTAAATAGCATGTCCAAACACATTGGTTGTGTTAAATAAACGTTTGTTTAAAGAGAAAAGAGGATTAAAATAAACGTTTGTTTAATGTAATCATATACGGGAAAATGCATATCTTTTGTATAAGCGTACTTAGATAGGAGGTGTCATCAATGGATTATGGACTAACGACTGCTACTTGGGTTTTGTTGTATCTTCCAATGCCATTATTAATTGTATTTTCGATTATCTCATTATTGAAGAGAAGGAGTGAGTGAACATGGAATTAGCAACGGTTATTACATTTGTTGTGTATTTAATAGGAATGCTAGCAGTCGGGCTAGCTGCGTATCGATTGACAAGTAACTTATCAGACTATGTACTCGGGGACGTAGACTCGGAGGTAGTGTGGCTGCTTTAAGTGCAGGTGCATCAGATATGAGTAGTTGGTTACTGCTTGGTTTACCTGGTGCAATGTATGCTGGTGGTATGGGTGAAATTTGGATTGCGGTAGGACTTGCAATTGGGGCATATTTAAATTGGCAGTTCTTAGCGGCAAGGCTTAGAACATATACCGCAATTGCAAATGACTCCATTACATTGCCCGATTTCCTCGAGAATAGGTTTCGTGACAAGTCGAAGATGCTACGAATTATTTCTGCTCTATTAATTCTTGTTTTCTTTGCATTTTATACATCTTCAGGACTTGTTGGTGGTGCTTTATTATTTGAAGCTTCATTTGGAATGACTTATACACAAGCGCTTTGGATTGGTGCAGCGGTTATTATTTCGTATACGTTTTTAGGTGGGTTTTTGGCTGTAAGTTGGACCGACTTCTTTCAAGGGATTCTCATGTTTTTAGCTTTGATCATCTTGCCAATTGTAGCCATTTCAAATTTAGGTGGTTGGTCTGAAACAGTTAATGCTGTTGGTGCCATTGACCCTGCTTATCTAGATGCTTTCCGTGGTGCTACCGTTATTGGAGTTGTCTCGTTACTTGCATGGGGATTAGGGTATTTTGGTCAACCACACATTGTTACCCGTTTTATGGCTGTTAAGTCAGTTAAAGAAATTCCAAAAGCGCGAGCTGTTGGGATGACTTGGATGGTTCTTGCTTTGTTTGGTGCGATTTTCACAGGGTTTGCCGGCATTGCTTTCTTCTCAGCTGGTGGTCCAGGAGGAGAACCGCTTGCTAATGGGGCACATGAAACAGTTTTTATTATGTTTACCCAAGTATTATTTAATCCATGGGTTGCAGGGTTTTTATTAGCGGCGATTTTATCAGCGATTATGAGTACGATTGACTCACAGCTTCTTGTATCATCTAGTGCACTTGCTGAAGATGTATACAAAGGTTTCATTCGAAAAGACGCTTCGGAAACAGAACTTGTCTGGGTCGGAAGAATTGGGGTTGTGCTCATTGCTTTAATAGCGATCTGGTTAGCTTACAACCCAGAAAGCTCGGTTCTTGATTTAGTAGGATATGCATGGGCAGGATTTGGAGCTGCGTTTGGCCCAGTTCTTATATTAGCGCTATTCTGGAAGAGGATGACAAGAAATGGAGCACTAGCAGGAATGCTAGTAGGTGGAATTACGGTTATCTTGTGGGCAGAGCTTGATACGTGGTTTGGATTATCTGCTGAGCAATATCCGATTTTAGGTCTCTACGAAATTATTCCAGGTTTCATTCTTGGTTGGTTAGCGATATGGCTGGTTAGTATTCTAGGTCAAGAGCCAGCAAAAGAAATTCAAGAAGAGTTCGAGCGGGCGAAATCTGAAGTAGTATAGAAACTAGAAATCCTCTCTTAGGTTTCTCTAAGAGAGGATTTCTTCATATATAATAGGTATTTCATTTGTTAGGCTTTGTTGCCTATGATAATGTAATTTGGTATTATTAATCATATTGTCAAAATGATCGAACTTTTTCGGGGGTGAAGGAGAAATGTCACGCATTCAAGCGGAACAAGTCAAGCACGTTGCACATTTAGCAAGGCTTGCAGTAACAGAAGAAGAAGTTGAAATGTTTACTGAGCAGTTAGATAAGATTATTACGTTTGCTGAGCAGTTAAACGAACTAGACACCACAGGTGTAGAGCCAACTACGCATGTTCTAGATATGAAAAATGTATTACGTGAAGACAAGGCAGACAAGGGACTTCCAGTAGAAGAAGTACTTAAAAATGCACCAGATCATGAAGACGGTCAAATTCGTGTACCGTCCATTATAGAATAGTAGGGAGGACAAGCTTCATGTCATTATTTGACCATAAGATGTCAGAGCTTCACACGATGCTTCGAAACAAAGAAGTGAAAGTTTCTGACCTTGTTGATGAATCTTACAGACGCATTGCGGAAGTTGACGGAAAAGTTAAGGCGTTTGTTACTTTAGATGAAGAAAAAGCACGTGCATATGCAGCGGAATTAGACGATGCTCTTGGATCAGAAGGGGATCGTGGTCTATTATTTGGAATGCCGATCGGGGTAAAGGATAACATCGTTACGAAAAACCTTCGTACTACTTGCTCAAGCCGCATTCTAGAAAACTTTGATCCTATTTATGATGCTACGGTTGTGAAAAAGTTAAGAGATGCTCAGGCGATCACAATTGGTAAGCTGAACATGGATGAATTTGCAATGGGGTCATCAACTGAAAATTCGGCTTTCCAAGAAACGAAAAATCCATGGAACCTTGAAACTGTACCAGGTGGTTCAAGTGGCGGTTCGGCTGCAGCGGTGGCAGCTGGAGAAGTGCCTTTTTCATTAGGTTCTGATACAGGTGGTTCGATTCGTCAACCAGCTGCATTTTGTGGTGTTGTTGGATTAAAACCTACATACGGACGAGTATCACGCTTTGGGCTAGTTGCTTTTGCTTCTTCATTAGACCAGATTGGACCAGTCACTCGTACAGTTGAAGATAATGCTTATTTATTACAAACGATTACAGGGGTCGATCCAATGGATTCCACTTCTGCTAATGTTGAAGTACCTGACTTCTTATCCTCACTTACTGGGGATGTGAAAGGGTTAAAGATTGCTGTTCCGAAAGAATATCTTGGTGAAGGTGTTCAAGAAGAAGTGAAGCAATCGGTTCTTGATGCGTTAAAAGTTCTAGAAGGCTTAGGGGCTACTTGGGAGGAAGTATCGCTTCCGCATTCAAAATATGCTCTAGCCACTTATTATTTAATCTCATCTTCTGAAGCATCAGCTAACCTAGCACGTTTTGATGGGGTTCGCTATGGTTATCGCACAGACAATGCGGAGACGCTTCTTGAGATGTACAAGCAAACACGTTCTGAAGGCTTTGGAGATGAAGTGAAACGTCGTATTATGTTAGGTACATTTGCGTTAAGCTCAGGTTATTACGATGCTTATTATAAGAAAGCGCAACAAGTTCGTACATTAATTAAACAAGATTTTGAAAAAGTGTTTGAAAGCTATGATGTTATCATTGGACCGACAACGCCAACACCAGCCTTTAAAATTGGTGAAAATACAAAAGACCCGTTAACAATGTACGCAAACGATATTTTAACCATTCCTGTAAACTTAGCAGGAGTACCAGGCATTTCAGTTCCTTGTGGATTTAAAGATGGTCTGCCTCTAGGACTGCAAATTATTGGAAAACATTTTGATGAAAGTACCGTTTACCGTGTGGCACATGCTTTTGAACAAGCAACTGACTATCACACGCAAAAACCAACATTGTAAGGGGGGAGACAAGCGATGAGTTTCGAAACGATTATCGGACTTGAGGTCCACGTTGAATTAAAAACAGAATCGAAAATTTTCTCAGCTAGTCCAAACCACTTTGGATCAGAGCCGAATGCCAATACTAGTGTGATTGATTTAGGTTATCCAGGTGTTTTGCCTGTGTTAAATAAAACAGCTGTTGAATTTGCGATGAAAGCGGCAATGGCGCTTAATTGTGAGGTAGCTACAGATACGAAGTTTGACCGTAAAAACTATTTCTATCCGGATAATCCTAAAGCGTACCAAATCTCGCAATTTGATAAGCCTATTGGAGAAAATGGTTGGATTGAAATTGAAGTAGAAGGCGAAAAGAAACGAATTGGTATTACGCGTCTTCACTTAGAAGAGGATGCTGGAAAGTTAACTCACTCTGGTGGTGGCTATTCACTTGTTGACTATAACCGTCAAGGTACACCTTTAATTGAGATTGTATCTGAGCCAGACATCCGTACGCCAGCTGAAGCGTATGCATATTTAGAAAAATTAAAAGCAATTATCCAATACACAGGTGTATCGGATTGTAAAATGGAAGAAGGCTCGTTACGTTGCGATGCCAATATTTCACTTCGTCCTGTAGGACAAGAGAAGTTTGGAACAAAGACAGAGCTTAAAAACTTAAACTCGTTCAACTTTGTTCGAAAAGGTCTTGAATATGAAGAAAAGCGTCAAGAGCAAGTTCTACTATCTGGCGGGATTATCGAGCAGGAAACGCGTCGTTATGATGAAGCTGCAAACAAAACACTTTTAATGCGTGTGAAAGAAGGATCAGACGACTATCGTTATTTCCCAGAACCAGATCTTGTTGACTTATACATTGATGAAGATTGGAAAGCTCGTGTGCGTTCTGATATTCCAGAACTCCCAGATGCAAGGAAGAAACGTTATGTTGAAGCGCTTGGCTTACCAGCCTATGATGCGACAGTACTAACCTTAACAAAGGAAATGTCTGATTTCTTCGAAGCGACAATTGACCAAGGCGCAAGTGCAAAGCAAGCCTCGAACTGGTTGATGGGAGAAGTATCAGGTTATTTAAATGCTGAACAAAAAGAGCTAAAAGAAGTAGCCCTAACACCAGAAGGGTTAGCTGGGATGATTAAGCTAATCGAAAAAGGAACAATTTCCTCCAAGATCGCGAAAAAAGTCTTTAAAGAATTGATTGAGAATGGCGGAAATCCAGAACAAATCGTTAAAGATAAAGGGCTTATTCAAATCTCTGATGAAGGCGAATTGTTAAAAATGGTAACAGAGGTTCTCGATAACAATCCTAAGTCGGTTGAAGACTACAAGGATGGAAAAGAGAAAGCAATCGGCTTCTTAGTGGGACAAATTATGAAAGCATCAAAAGGAAAAGCAAATCCTCCTATGGTTAATAAATTATTGCTAGAGGAAATTGCAAAACGGTAATCGCGTATATAAATCTGATTTCTCTATAGCTAGAGGAGTCAGATTTTTTTTAGAAAATAAGCATAGAAGGAGTCATGAACATTAAGAGAAATATTTGCTGAACATAGATTTGTAAGGTACAATACTAGCAGTATGTGACAAAAATTGGAGATAATAATGCGATAAAGTAGGGGATCTGCTATGAAAAGGGCTCGACTTATCTATAACCCAACTTCGGGAAGAGAGCAAATACGAAAGAACTTAGCTTATATTCTAGAGCGACTGGAAAAAGCAGGGTATGAAACATCAGCACATGCAACAACAGGAGAGGGTTCTGCAAAAGAGGCAGCGAGAAAAGCAGCTGAAAATGGTTATGAACTCGTCGTAGCAGCTGGTGGAGATGGCACAATCTTTGAAGTCGTCAATGGACTTGCTGAATTAAAAGATAGACCAAAACTAGGATTAATACCAGCTGGAACGACAAATGACTTTGCTAGAGCGCTTCATATTCCACGTGATATAGAAAAAGCATGCGATGTTCTTTGTGGTGAACACTATGAACCAATAGATATCGGAAAAGTAGATGATCGATATTTTATTAACATTGCTGCTGGGGGTACATTAACAGAATTAACGTATGAAGTTCCAAGTAAATTGAAAACAGCTGTTGGACAACTTGCGTATTATATTAAAGGGCTCGAAAAGCTCCCGCAGATTACACCGAGAATGGTACGGATTGAATATGATGGAAAGCTTTTTGAAGGAGAAATTATGATGTTTCTCGTCTCCAATACGAACTCGGTTGGAGGATTTGAGAAGTTAGCACCAGATGCTTCTATACAGGACGGAATGTTCGACTTTATTGTCGTTAAGAAGCTTTCTTTTCCAGAGTTTTTGCACCTGTGCACACTTGCCTTACGAGGTGAGCACATTCACCATCCAAAAGTGATGTATGTCCATGCCAACCGTATAAAAGTTGAAGTTCAAGGTGATATGCAGCTAAACTTAGATGGTGAACATGGAGGAGCTCTTCCAGCAGAGTTTGTTAACTTGTATCAACACTTTGAAATGCTAACACCTAAAGAACGAAAACAGCGGAGATAGACCTTTAAAGAAACTTTCATAAGTAAGATGAAGGTTTCTTTTTTCTTGTAGGTGTAAATTTCGTGAAGATGCTCCTTTGTGATACAATAACAAGACGAATAGACTAAAAGGACGGAATATACGAATGAAACAACAACTACCTGTACAAAAAAATGAACAGCTTCAAGTGACGATTGAGGACTTAACTCACGAAGGAGCAGGAGTTGCAAAAGTTAAAGGGTACACATTATTTGTACCGAAAGCGTTACCTGGTGAAGTCGTTGATATTAAAGTTATTAAGACGAACAAAGGGTACGGGTTCGCACGCTTACTCGAAGTGAAAGAACGAAGTGAACACCGTGCTGAACCTTCCTGTCCCATTTACAACCAGTGTGGTGGCTGTCAAATCCAACATTTAAGTTATGAGGCCCAGCTACTCGCAAAGCAAAAACAAGTTAAAGATGTCCTCGAGCGCATTGGGGGCATTAAGGATATCCCTGTTCACCCAACATTAGGCATGAATGACCCTTGGCGTTATCGTAATAAAGCTCAAGTGCCTATAGGAGAAGAAGGCGGACTGGTCATTGCGGGTTTCTATCAAGAGCGTAGCCACCGGATTATTGATACAGAAGAATGTTTAATCCAACATGAAGATAACGATCACATTATTCGCACGGTTAAAAAAATTGCCAATAAACACCGTATCCGTGCTTATGATGAGGAGAAGCATCGCGGAACGTTAAGACATGTAGTAGCACGGAAAGGAAAAATAACTGAAGAAGTGATGGTAGTACTCGTAACTAGAGGAAAAGAACTACCAAGTAAAAAAGCAATTGTTGAAGAGATTCTAGCAGAAGTTCCAAATGTTAAATCAATCGTACAAAACATTAACCCGAAACGAACCAACGTCATCTTTGGTGAAGAAACGAATGTCCTCTGGGGAGATGAGTACATTTATGATTACATCGGGGACATTAAGTTTGCCATTTCAGCGCGCTCGTTCTATCAAGTTAACCCAGAGCAAACAAAAGTACTCTATGACAAAGCACTTGAGTACGCCAACTTAACAGGGGAGGAAACGGTAATTGATGCATATTGTGGCATTGGGACCATTTCGCTTTTCTTAGCTCAGCGGGCGAAGCATGTATATGGAGTTGAGATCGTTCCAGACGCTATTGCAGATGCAAAACGTAATGCCGAGTTAAATGGCTTTACCAATGTTGACTTTGCAGTGGGAGAAGCGGAAAAAATCATGCCTTGGTGGTACGCACAAGGAGTCCGTGCCGACGTTGTTGTTGTTGACCCACCTCGTAAAGGCTGTGACGAGGAATTGTTAGATACGATTCTGTCAATGAAGCCGAAGCGTGTCGTATATGTGTCTTGCAATCCTGCTACGTTAGCTCGGGATTTGAAGATATTAGAGGCTGGTGGGTATTTAACGAAGGAAGTGCAGCCGGTGGATATGTTTCCCCATTCAACGCATGTGGAGTGCGTTGCCCAATTGACCTTGATTTAATAGGGTTTTAGCACTCCTTAATTTGTGGTTGACCACATTTTGACCACGTTTTCTAAAAAGAGAGGGCATTGCCGATAATTTTGGCGGTGTCTTCTTGCATATCATTGGTCACGTGCGAATAAACATCTAGCGTCATTTTTATAGATGAGTGACCTAGTCGTTCGGCGACCACTTTTGGATTTACTCCGTATTTTAAGAGAACAGTTGCATGAGTGTGCCTGAGATCGTGAATACGTATCTTAGGTAATTCTGCTTTTTTGGCGACTCGATCCATAACATGAGCTAACTGTCTACCGTAAATAGGTTTTCCATCCTCTCGACAAGAGACCAACCCCCAATCATCATACCCGCCACCCATAAGCAACTTCATTTCTTTTTGCTTTACCAAGTGTTTTCTTAATTCACTGATTAAGTTATCGTCTATTGAAATCTGTCTATAGGATGAGTTTGTTTTCAAATCGGAGAAAGTGAATTGCTTTTTTTCCTCGTTATAGATGATCGCTCGGTTCACGGTGATTTTATTTCGTTCGAAGTCTATATCTTCCCATTTTAGTCCTAAAAACTCACTTCTCCTCATCCCTGTATGAGCTGCCAATAAAAGAGGGATGTAATAAAAAGGATTCTCCATTTTAGCGAAAAGTACGAACTTTTTTAACTCGCTTGGACTCCAGGTGTTCATGGTTTTCCTTCTTGGTCGCGGTAACTCAAGATAGTCGAATGGATGTTTCAAAACAAGATTAGACTTGAGCGCATATTTCATAGCAGAACCGAAAACGGTAAAAACATACTCGATATACCGTTCGCTTAAACCATCTTCTATCAGTTCATTGACATATTCTTGTCCATGATGTAGCTTTAATTCTGTAAGCTTAATTTTTCCAAATCTCGGCACGATTCGTTTGACTACAGCCCTTTTGTAGTTGACGAACGTGCTGTCTTTTACTCGATGCTTCGCAACGCTATTTAACCAGTGATCCATAAAGTCACTAATTAAAACATCTTTACTTTCAAATGTAACACCTTGGTTAAACTGATGAATGAGCTCATTGGCTTTTGCTTGAGCTTCTTTTTTTGTTTTAAAACCGGAACGAGTCTTTTGGATTCGTTTTCCTGTACTCGGATCCTTACCTACATCTACAGTGAAGGACCACTTATCCCCGCGCTTCCGGAAATAACCTTTCATTTTTACCACCTCACTTAAAAAATAAGAACGATAATCAAGTGAGTGTAAACCAACACCATCATTATCGTTCCTTATTAGAAAAATATCAATAGATTAAGAGAATCGACCTATTACATCGTATGACAATAACTCCTGTAAATCATCAACGAGCACTACATAATAATCAGTTTCATAAACAGCTTCTGGGTCGTGTTCTAGGCGTTCGAGGTCTCGTTTGAGTTGCTCGAGATTAATATCAAACTGATGATCGTGAAAAGGGCAGGAGGTAAGGGCTCCTTGGCTTACGGACAATAGTTTAAGGTCGTCATGGAAGTCCTCTTGATAGAACCTTTCATAAGGACCTTCTACGCTATATGAAAGTAATTCGTCGGCTTGGCGTGGCAACATCGCCAACTTCGGAATTAGCTCTCCGTCAATATCATCGTAGTAAATTTTTAACGTCATAGCTTAAATTCTCCTCTCCAACTTGTCTCTTTAATTGATCTAAGATTGCTATTGTTGACTTATATACTTTCCCTTTTTGAAGCGATCGGTTAATTCGATCTTGTTCTCGTTGTTGTTGTTCTGAATAAAAGGCTTCTGTTTTATTTTGTTGCCTTATAATTCGAACTCGTTCCCTGATCATAGATTCAGGTAGTTCAAATATATCTACTAATGCTCTTATCGATCTAACATCATTCATAATAGGTTCGAAAATATACCTTGGCATAGAAAGATACATAGAAATCCAGTGCGCTTGAGTTTCCTGGAGTTTTTCAAACTCAACATTCATATATCTTTGATCTCCAACATGCTGAGTAAAATGAGACATTTCGTGAAAAAAGTCTAACCTGATGTATTCTTGTGGAACCCTTGAATCTAAGTACATCAAGGCACAGTTATCATCATAAAAACATTCACTTTCGTCTTCGTGATAAATAACTTTAATTTTAAAAAGAGAGGATAAATTATCAATTGATAAATCATAAGGGGTTTGGATCCCTAGTTCTTTATAACGTTTTTCTAATGCTTGTTCTCTGATATTCGCAAAGCGCACATGACCACCACCAACAACATTTGTTTTTATTATACGAATGTATGTTCGGTTTGTAAAGAAAAAGAAAAAGCCCATATTTTGGGACTTAATCGTTTTTTTGTTGTTTTTGCCACTTTAAAAACTCGTTGAATTTCTTTTGGAGTCGCTCGGTTTCGTCATCTGTCTTTTCTCTTTTAGAGTATCCGTCCTTAGCTGCAAAACTAATAGGTGTAGTTTGATCTGTTCTTCCCAATAAATAATCGGTTGAAACCTCAAAGAAGTCAGCGAGTTTATTTAACATAGTAATATCAGGTAGATTTTCACCTGTTTCATATTTAGCATATGTCGGCCTTTTAATCCCCAGTTTTTCTGCTAACTTTTCTTGGGTGATTTTCTTGTTGTTCCTACACAATTTTAAGCGATCTTTAAATTCCATTTAACTCACCCGATTCATTTTTATCGACTAAATTTATTATAAGTGATTTTTTATCACAGTTAAATAAAATGTTATCTAAAATAACAAATACTTCTTGACTGTGATTTAAAATAACTGTAATATGTGATTATAAATAACAATAACGAGTATCGGAGGTGATATATAGTGGAACTCGTTAAAAGAAATTGGTTAGCTGAACTACGAAATGACATTGGTCTAACTCAAGAAGCAGTAGCCAAAATGGCTAAGATAGAGCGTTCGACTTACACGAAAGCTGAAAATGGTTATCCTGTTAGAGTAAAAACCGCAAAGTCTATAGCAAGTGTTCTTGGTGTAAATTGGACCCTTTTTTTTGATAATAATTGTGATTTAAAAGGACAAAGAGATGTTGTGAATCACAATTAGTATTCTACTAGTTTTTTAAATTTCCTGCTAGGAGGTATAAACTATGAAGTTTAAATCGGTGGAGGACTATCCCATCATCCTAAAAGTTGGTGATATCGCTGAGATTATTGGTGTTTCTGATCGCTCAGCTTACGAAATTATGGAAAGACCCGATTTCCCTTTAATTAGAATTGGTCGTCAGAAAAGAGTTCAAAGGGAAGCGTTCTTTGGTTGGTTAGAAGCTCAGTCCAAACTTAAAAAGGAGGCTTAATCATGCTAGTCAATGAAGTATTAGCAGCTATGCCAGAACAGGAGTCAATCGAGGAAATCATCAAGCGTTTAACAGAACGCATGATGGATAGAGCAAGAGACAATTTCGGGCACATGATTATAGAACCAACGGATTTTGTAGGCTTCTATTTTCATAAAAAGAAATTGCAAAAGTATTACACCGATCAAGGTTTTAAAGTGAAAGAGCTGGATGAGTCATTGCTAGTGGCTTGGAAGAACTAAATCTGAGGAGATGGGATATAAATATGAGCGATTTCGAAAGATTTTCTAAGCATTTGGAGATGAAACTTTCAGAGTTAAGGGCGGAGGTTGCCTTTTCTCAGGCAACCGCCAGTTCTCATTCAAATGAAATTTTTATGTTTGTTAAAGGTGAGGATGGCGAAAACATATGCGTTGGAGCCACTAGTAGTTATCATTCTGCAAGGGATAAAATGTTAACCCTCAAACCAGAATTAGATTTTTATATCTTGGTTGGCGGTACACAAATGAAATTAATTAAATATAAAAGTGATATGGATAAACTCCGTATTCGTCAATCAGACAAAGAAAAATAATTTGTCACGGCGTGCCAAGCTAGTTTTGATAAGAACGGAATTGAAACTGATGCAAGCTTACCGGAAACGCCTTTAACTTTCTTCCATATTATCGGATCTCGAATGTTATCCAAGAACGAATGGCCGTCCCAAGTGATTGCTTTGATTTCCATGTCATAGGATTGGTCGTAATATTCGTCGTACTCGGCAACAATGTAACCCGCGTCTTTTAGTTTTAATAATGAGTAGATAAAGTCTTCTTCGCCATACTTGTGGAACGATTCAAACTCTTTTATGTCAGTTAAAGTTAAATTTTGAAGAAATTCCATTTTTTCTTCAAGTTCCAACAAAGCATGACGAACACAATCGTGGTTAAGTTTCATATCTTCCACCTCCTTCTTACAAATAAGGATATCACAACGAATAGAAAGGAAGATGGTTATGAGAGGCAACATAAACTTTACGGTTTTTCACAACGCTATCTATAAATTTAGAAATGACTTGTCTTTAAACCTGGAGGAAAAGAGAGCTTTACTTAATGCTTTAGAAGAAACAATTGGGGATTTTATCCCTACAGCAGAAGAATTATTGATACAAAAAGAGCGAATTGCTCGATTGGATAATATCGATGGCAAACGGGATCCTGAAGCTTTTAATGCTCTATTAGAACAATGCAAGGGTTACGAAGATAAATACTTAAATTAAACCGAAAGGATGATAAATATGAACGCATTAGAACGTATTGAAATCGAAGAATTAGAGGAAATGGAGCTTACAGAGGAAGCGAAGGAACGCTTTAAGATCACCGATTTAGATTCACTCAACTGGGCATTCCGCAAGATCGCTGCTTTAAATGAGCAAAAGAAAGAAGCACAAGAACTCGCTAAGGCAGAAATGGAGCGTATTAAAACTTGGCTAGATGGTGAAGAGAAGCCGGTTAATAATTCTATCTCTTTCTTTGAAGGATTAATCAAACTCTATCACATGGAGCAGTTAGATAAGGATCCGAAAGCTAAAACACTGAAAACACCTTACGGCAAGTCGAAAAGTACCACTAGTAAAGCTCAACCGGATCAGCAAGATAAGGAAAAGTTACTCGCTTATGTAAAAGACTCTGGACTTACTGACTTAATCAAAGAAGAGGTCAAGTGGGGAGATTTGAAAAAGACTCTTAAGGTAGTAGAGATCGATGGCAAGCAAGTAGTTGTCGATGGAGACGGTCAATTGGTTGAAGGAGCTTCCGTTAAGCCAGCCGATACTAGTTATAAGGTTGAAGTTTAATATGAGGGTTATTGTCATTAACGGTAAACCTTATGTTGAAGATGAAAAGTATGTAGGTGGTTACAGGCCTTTAACAGCGGAAGAAGAATGGAGGTTGATTTACGATGAGTGACCAAAGTCAAATCATGAAACGATTACAAGAACCATTTCCATACTCGGATATTGAATGGAGAGTTGGCAGTACTACAAAGGATAAAACGAAAGGGTTGGCTCTTGCTTATGTAACAAATAGAGCTATTCAAAACCGTTTAGATGACATCTTTGGTCCGTTCGGTTGGAAGAATGAGTACAAGGAGTGGAAAGGTAGTTCGCAATTGTGCGGAATATCAATTAAGCATGAAGGAGAATGGATCACCAAATGGGATGGTGCGAGTGATTCTAATCAGGAAGCAGTTAAAGGTGGATTATCTGATAGTATGAAACGTGCTGCTTACCAGTGGGGCATAGGGCGTTATCTATATAAAATCCCTCAAATGTGGTGCGAGCTTAAACCTATTGGTAAGTCATATGCGTTAAAGAAAAATCCGGCATTGCCAGCATGGGCGCTACCTAAGGGGAATCAAGAAGATGCGAGCCAAAGTGAATTGATCTCACCACCAATTGAAGAGGAACCTACAATGGCCACTGATCAACAAAAAGAAAATATTAAGGGAACAATCATCGAGTTATCAGCAATGAGAAATACAGATGTTAATAACATTTACCAGGCTTTAAATATGCCTCCACTAGAGCAAGTAACATACAAACAGGCGGAAGCAGCATTAAAAACTTTGGAGAAATGGTTCAAACAGGCTCAGCAAAAGGCTGAACAATCATAAGGGGCGTCATCTTAGCGGATCCGCCGCCCCTTAACCATCTAAGGAGATGATGTATATGAGTATACCACAGAAACAATTAAGTGCTAAAGAGCAAAAAAAGATGGTATATCACATTCACCTAACAAAATCTCAATGGTTTATCTATATTCTATTCACCTCATTGACCGGATTGCTTTTGCTATCTGTAATTTATATCGAATATACGCGGTACTGAGTTTTTGAAGGATACTGCGTAACAAGTGAAAGGGTGAAAAACTTGAATAGAGAAAAGGCTAGAGAATATTTTCAAAGGTGCGATTTAGATTATTCAATGGTCGCTTTAGATGATATTGATAAATTAGTTCAGATGGTAAGCGAAGAATTACAATCTTATCTTAAATTTGGTGGGGAACACGCAAAAGGAATGGATATGAAAGCAAGCAAATTGAGAAAGAAAGATGTAAAGGTATTAAAAGACGGTCTACAATATGCACGAATACAAGTAGATGGTAGCTATTTCAAAAGACGAGAAGCAATAACCTTTAGTTCAACTGGTTTTATTGGTTTCGGTGGAGAGTTAGATGATAAGAATGTAGCACCTATTTTAAAAGCGTTTTGCAAATGGTGTGATTACGTTTCTGAAAAATCTAATGTTGCATAGTACGTTGCAAACGAAACAGTAGATTGAAGGTGAGGAAATGAATTACAACCTAACAATTGGTCAGATGATCGACACGTTACAAATTGGTCAAATTGCCAGAAATAACATATACGGAACTTATGTAACTCGAAAATCCTATGGGTTTATATGGGTTAAGAGAGATGGTTCGTGCTTAGAAAATCAGTATTTTGTGATTAGTGATCTAACGATAGATAGTAAATGGGCAATTTTATAATGCTTCGAATATAAACCGACAGAGGGCTAAAACCTCTGTCTGTGAAAGGGAGATGGACATGGAGATAGTCAATTATGGAGAGCGATGTGTATTCTGCCGAAAGCGAGAAGGGGCGTTGTTATTCGATTTCATCACTGGTCATATATGGACGAGCATCGACTTTAAAAGAACTCCTCAAACCTGCGACAGAAGAATGTGCGAACAGTGTGCTACTGAATTGAGCGAAGAATTTCATTTTTGTCCTAAGTGTATCGAAACTACTAAGGAAAAAATCATAGCTAAGGAGAATGGGCATGCCAATCACAAAAGTAAGCCGAGAAATACTTAATAGAATAGCTAAACAACTACAAGCTCAATCAGAAAAAGGACTACGAGAATACGGAGTGACGATAGATGATGCCTCAGACGATCAATATAACTGGTCAGAAGAAGCGTTAGCTGAAGTAATAGACGCATCGCAATATTTAGTTAAAGAGAATATGAGATTGCGCAGAGAGAATGCCGGTCTAAGAGCTAACGAGCAGCGGGGGATTTTATTAGCTCAAATGAGAGAGGAGAAGTGTACATGCAAGTAATAATGATAGCGCACACTCAATTAAGTAAAAGTTTCCGGGATTATCTATTCGATAGAATATCGCTCTATTTGGGTCAAGAGGGGCAACAAATCGCTTTAACAGCTATTCGGACGTGCTATTCAGCTAACAAGCCGAGTGAGATAGTGACGAAAGAAGGTCATAAGTATTTTGGTGAAAAAGCAACCGACGGCGAAAAGGGGACGGAAGCCGATCGCCTGATTCGTCAGATCGTTCACAGTAAGCATTTAAGTACGTTGGAGCATTTAACTTTTACATTCGCTGTTGAGGACGTATCCAGAGCCTTGTTGGCGCAATTGACTCGTCATAGAGTGGGTTTCTCCTACTCTGCGCAATCTCAGCGCTATGTAAAACTCGGGAGCGGCGATCGGAGCGGAGGTTTCGATAATGTTAAGCCTGCCACGATCGGAGAAAGTATTGTTCCTAAATACCAATATATGACTGATAACGGATGGAAAGATTATACCGCGAACGATGTTTTCGACCAAGCTATGAGAGATGCTCAAAACGCTTATGATAAATTGCGTAGCGCTGGCGTTCCTGCCGAAGATGCTCGTGCGGTCCTACCTAATGCAGCTACTACTAATCTAGTAATGACAGCTAACCTAAGAGCGTTGTTGGACTTTTACTCTAAAAGAAAGCCAGGTAATGGAGCGCAGGGCAAAATCGCTCAACTTGCTGTAGCTTTAAAAGATGAGGTTATTAAGGTAGAGCCTTGGACAGAATCATTCTTTAATTAGTATCTCATCCAGCTATTAAAGCGGATGTATCTGTATAAGCAAATATTAATTAGGAGGTAATCCGATTGAATTACAGCATTTATTATCGTACGTTTTTTGTTTGTCGAGATTGCGACTTTAAGTTTTCTTTATTAGGGGCTCAGGCGAAATATGAAGTAGAAGGTTACTGCCCTTGTTGCGAAGGTGATATCGATTATTTATCTGTCAAAGGGATAGAGAAATATCTTAAAGGGCTAAAGGGTGAATTGGCATATATGTAGGAGACTAAGCCTCTCCTAACAAAAGTCAGGGAGGAAAAAATGAATCTATTAGAGCAATATATTCTAGAGGTTTTTAGCGTGGAGCCATATGAATCAGATTGGACCAGTGAATTTCCTGAACGAAAATTCGTGAAGGTTAATATGAAGACCACTTGTTACGGTGTAGAGATAACCGGTGATCACATCTTCAATACAGAAGAATGGGAGAAATATCAAAAGCAAGGTTATTACATGGCATAAATGGAGAGTTCGCTCTCCTTCTCTTTTTACCACAAAAGCGAACATATTTTCGGTAATATTTACCAACAAAAAGGAGGCACCCACTATTGTGTCGAGATCCCCCTAAATAAGTAGTATCTGGTTGTCTTTGTAGCTGTTGGTTAATCATTAGATTCCTCTTGGATGATTAATAGCTCATGGATTTGGCAATTAAGTACCTGGCACAAAGTGATTAAAGTATCGTAATGAACTTGGTTATTCTCGTTACGAGCAAACTTATCAAGTGTACGACGGCTCATTGTATGTCCTTGTTCTTGGATCATACGATGCAACTCGGAAACGCTGTTGATTCCTCTTTCTGCCATTAATATTTTTAAGCGATTTTTCATAATCATGGTTCTTTCCCTCCGAATGATATCTTATGGTAATCATTATATTAAATTTTATAATTATTATACAGTATTTTATAACTTTTGTAGTAAAAATGAGTCTTTATACCTATGTTAATTCGGTTGTTAGTTAACTACCTTTGTAGTAAAATTATAAATGAAGGTAGGAAAGTGAGGTGAAGTTATGAAGCTCAGACACAACCTTCGAGTACTGATGGCTAAGAAGCGAGTCAAATCTCTGAAACAATTGAGTGAATTGATCAACTACGATTACGCAAAGATAGTTCAATTCAACAATTACAACCAGAACAAAATTGACCCAATTCTTATCACGAAACTTTGTGAGTTTTTCGGATGTACTCTTAAAGACCTTCTCTTCTTGTATGAAGGAGATGATGGGACAAACGATGGTTTCCCAAAAAAAAGAAAATGTTCTTAGGATGGAGGGGAGGGAATGGATCAAGCAACACGACAACTAGAAGCTGCTCTCGTTAAATTCTTGCGAGAGTTCCAGAAAGAGAGCAGTTCTCCTGTTGCTGTAATTAGTAACTGGGAGAAAGGAACAATTCAATTACAAGTAGGAGGTAAGTAGATGAATGAATTAATTACCACTAACCACAATGATGATGGTGAAATCATAATTAGTGGTCGTGAATTGCATGAGTTTCTAGAAGTCAAAACCGATTATAAAGATTGGTTTCCTCGAATGGTAACTTATGGGTTTGAAGAGGGTTTAGACTTTAGCTCATTTTTGAGCGAAAGTACAGGAGGAAGACCAAAACGCGATCACCATATAAAACTTGATATGGCGAAAGAGATTGCGATGATCCAGCGAACTGAAAAAGGGAAGCAAGCCAGACAATATTTCTTGCAGTTAGAAAAAATGTGGAATAGCCCTGAAATGGTTATGAAACGAGCATTGCAATATGCTGATCAGAAAGTTCTTGAGATGAAGCTAGAGATTGAAAAGCAACGTCCCAAGGTTCTTTATGCGGAAGCTGTCACCGTTTCGAAGGATACAGTGTTAGTGAAAGATTTAGCTGCGACATTAAAGCAAAAAGGAATCGACATTGGTGAGAAGCGCTTATTCGAGTGGTTAAGAGAAAATGGCTATTTATGCAAAAAGAAAGGCGAAATGCGCAATATGCCAACTCAGAAATCATTAGATCTCGAAATCATTGCCATTAAGCACGGTTTGCGTACTGGATCGGATGGAGAAATGAAGAAGACGAGAACTCCAAAAATCACTGGAAAAGGTCAGATTTATTTTATAAACAAGTTTTTAGACACACGAAAAGAAGCCTAATGCTGGGAACATTAGACTTCAGTAAAAATAATCCGTTGCAAAGACTTCCTGTACTTATTATATACCATTTTGTCTATTTTGAGTACAGGAAAATGCGGATTATACGAAATTTCAGCACGAAGGAGTGTATAGCATGGCAGAAGTAAAGTGGATCAAGCTATCTACTCAGATGTTTGATGATGAAAAAATCCGGTTGATCGAACAAATGCCAGAAGCCGACACAATCTTAATCATATGGGTGAAGCTTTTAGCGCAAGCAGGAAAGACAAACGCTTCTGGATATATTTACCTAAGTGAGACAATTCCTTACACAGAAGAGATGCTTTCTACGATCTTTAATCGTTCATTACCTATAGTGCGATTGGCAATTTCTACCTTTCAGCAGTTTGGAATGATTGAAGTTTCTGACGATAATTTCATTTCAATTGCTAACTGGGATAAGCACCAATCCGTTACTGGGCTTGATAAAATCCGAGAACAGAACAGAAAAAGAGTTGCTGAACATAGGAAAAAGAAAAAGGAATTAGGATGTAACGTTACAGGTAACGGTGATGTAACCGACATAGAAGAAGATTTAGATAAGAATAAGAAAGAGAATAAAGATATACCTTTTGTCGAGATAGTAAACTATCTCAACGATACAGCTTCTAAAAATTATCGTTATTCCACTAAGAAAACGAAAGACCTGATAAAAGCTAGATGGAATGAAGGTTTTACACTAAATGACTTCAAGAGAGTTATTGATATCAAGTGTAAAGAGTGGCTAAACAATCCTGAAATGAACAACTATCTTCGCCCGGAGACTTTATTCGGTACTAAGTTTGAAGGATATTTAAATCAAAAGGAGGGTGTACCAAGTGCAAGCGTTGAGCCTAATTATGACGGATACAACTTCGACAAGGAACTTCCCCAAAATTTCTAGTGAACGTTGCCAAGGTATTCAGAATGGACAAGCTTGCAACAGATTCTTATTCATCATAGATGGCAAGAAAACGTGTCCTGCTTGTGACGTATTCGCAGAAGAAAATAGGAAGTTAGAAGATGCAAGTATTCAGGCATGGCACAGAAAAGAAACGGATAAAACAATGGCGGTCTTTAATCAAGAGAGTTTAGTCAATGAGAGATTAAAGAAAGTGACATTTGAAAGCTATGAACCTTTGAATCCTGTTCTTGAAAAAGCCAAGCGAGCAATGATCCGCTATGCTGAGAATTTTTCGAAAGATAATCCGGTTCCACTCATTCTTAAGGGTGAGTATGGACTGGGAAAAAGTCATCTAGCCTATGCAACAGCAAAAGAGATTGCAAAGAAAGGTTATACATGCATCTTTATTAGCGTCCCCAAGCTTTTAACAAAAATTAAAGGTTCATACGACAGGGGTTCAGAAACGTCTGAATTAGAGTTACTTGAAGCGTTAGAAAAGGTTGATTGCTTAGTTTTGGATGATATCGGTGCGGAACAAACGAAATTGACAAGAGAAGGGGAAGTATCTTGGTCAACATCTAAGCTATTTGAAATCATAGACGCGCGGATCGGGAAGCACACAATATTCACTACTAACTTAGATGATAATCAGATGAAAAAGCACCTGGGGCCAAGAAACTTTAGTCGGCTAATGGAAGATGTTCATCCTATTAAATTGATTGGTGAAGATTATAGATTAAGAAGATTTAAAGATTAGGAGTGTGGATATGAATCTAACAGAGTTATATACCAAGCAAGCATCAATAAGGGAAGAGTGTATCGCTAAATTTGAAGCAGGACAAATGACAACGGAAGAATTAACCTTGCTTATGAATCAAAGCTGGCAAGCTGGTCGTGAAGTAGGTAAAGCACAAGCGGAAACGGAGAGCCTTTTCAGAGAGGCGGGTTTACATGGGCAAGATCAACGTTGGTCATCAAGTAAATCTAGGGGAGCGTAGAAACATCTACATCCCTTTAGATGACATTGATTGGATATGGGATGAAGATGAATTGGAAGCGTTTCGGCATATGTGGGCAGCAGGACGAAGCATTGAACAAATTGCCAAGTATTTTAAACGTAAAGACATAGATGAAATTGTCGTTGTGGTCTTGGATCAGGCGAGAAAAGACAAGATCAAGCCGAGGGAAGGAGGCGTATTTTCGTGAGTAACAGACCAACGTTAAATAGTTTTCGCTCTAGCAAAGACATGAGGTTTGGTAATAAGGTAGCTGAATTCGATAACAGCGTAAAGGAATACAAGTTGTCTGAAGAGGAGTTAGAAAAATATCGACAAGCTGAAGTGAAAAAGCCGGTAAAGAAAAGAGGAGATGGGGATATGGCAAAGCAACCAAAGGTGATTGGTTATGCAAAGTATAAGGAGCTGGAAGCAAAAGTAGAGGTTTTACAAAAGAAGTTAGAAGAGACAAACAAGAAAGAACACGGAGAAGTGGGTTGTGAAACCGAAGAAAGAAAGGCGTTACAGACTTGTTATTATGAGGTTCAACGTTTAGAGAATTTCATCTCCAAAAAATACAGCGATGAAATAGGAAAGGGTGATCCGACGACCGGAGAGAGTGCAGTGGAAGTGGCTATAAGGTTACTAAAAGAGCAAAAAGAACAAATTGTAGAAGCTGCCATTGAGTATGAGGAGCTGGACCAGGAGCGAAGAAAGTTGCTTGAGAAAATAGCTAAATCACAGCAGCCCCCTTTTGATATCGAAAACTATTTAACTGATGATATGAAACAAGTAATTGCTGAACGTGACGCTCTTAAACAACTAGTTAAGGTGGTCTATCAATGAAACAAACTTCTGAAATGACTACAGCGGATTGGTTGGAATGGCAAAAAGAAGTGATTCGAGAAGAGTTAAAGGAAGAGGTAACCAATATCGAGGGGTGATCTTGTGAGATTGGACCAGCAACCTGTTAGAGCAGTACCTAAAGTGACAAGGAAGCCGAATCGGAAGAAAAAGAAGGTTGAACTATACAAGGGTGTTAAGGTGCCTTCTAGAAAAGCACGAGGGCAGATCGATAAAAAGAATTACGACAAAGCGATGGAAAAATACGAATACCAATGTGCGGAATGCGGAATATCTGTAGGTTTAGAAATGCATCACATTGTATTCAGAAGCGATTCAGGGCGAAAAGGATGGAGAAATCTCGTGCCTCTCTGTAAACTGCATCATGACTTCTGTCACGAGAAATTTCCGAATAAGGAATTGCGGGAGACTTACTCTGGTTGGTACGCGGATATGTGGAGAGAGAAGCATGAAATGTTATATGGACCATTCTTTGCAGCTGATAAATATGACCTCTGGAAAGCGGGGTTAATTCCAAATTGTACAGACCAGGCATTCGATAGTTTCATGGATTGGGAAGAGGTGAAAGCTTGTGACTCGCTGGGTCGTTGAATCTACAGATGCAGGACTAGTAATTGTTGTGGTATATGAGCCAGGAATGAAGAAAGAGCAAGTTAAGAAAGAGTTGAGAGGAAAACGGACGGCGCTGGTACCTGACGGTGAGGGGTATCGGTTTAAGTGATAGTCGAAGGAAACTGTGCATTAAGGAGTGAGACAAAGTGAATTTAGAAGAAGTTAAAAAGAGTGATTATAGTTGGGTGTTGGAATATCTCAAAAGGGAAACTGTATTTGATGGTCAGCGGATAGAGGAGCAGATAAATTGGCTTATAGAGCAGGCTGAACGTGTTGAAATATATAAAAAAGCATTAATGGAAATCGGAGCAAAACACGAACCTCCTGCAAGTAAGATTGCTAATGAAGCTCTTTGGAGAGCCGATTATGAAAGAAATAAGTAACTGAACAGTTCGTAAAAACTGACTTATACCCTTTTAAGACCATTTATAAAAGGTGTATAAGAATCCAACTATACAGTAACATGTCAAATTTAATAAGACAAGGGGTGTGAGATAGATGATCCATATCAAACATTGTCCTCAATATACGGATGTCTATAAAGGCAACTGGATCGTAGCGAGGATTTATGAAGATGGCAATGGAGGAAAGTTTGTAAAGGTGTTAGCGGATGGATATGATGCGGTAGCTGCAAGTGAGGCTGAGGCATTGAGCATAATTAAAGGACGAGTGATGTAGATGGGAAAACAATGCCGAGTTGATGGTTGTTATAAGGATGTTGTCGGTCTTGGTTATTGTTCAATGCATTACACGCGACTAAAAAGGTATAACGATCCACTTTTTCCGGGATTGAATGGTGGTAATAGACCTAAGAAAATCAAATTCAAAGAAGTGGAAGGTTGTTTTGTCTTAACCTCTCATAAATTGAACTCTGGTGGTTATTCGGAAATTAGGATAAGAGGAATTACTAAAAAGGTACACCGCCACGTTTATGAACAATGTTTTGGAGAAATACCTGAGGGTTTGGTTGTTAGGCACAAATGTGACAATCCATCTTGCGTTAATCCTGAACATTTAGAAATAGGAACTCAAAAAGATAATGTTCGTGACATGATGTTGAGAAATAGGCACGTTAAGGGTTCTAAAAAATCTGCGAGTAAGTTGAAAGAAACAGACGTTATAAATATTAAAAGGTTATTAAAAAAGGGATGCACTAATGTTTATATCGCTAGTTTATATAAAGTTCATAATAGCGTGATATCCGAAATAAAACATAAAAAAATATGGACACATGTCGAGGTGGTAAATTAAGTGAATAGATCAATTATTGTCGGTCGTCTTACTAGAGATCCAGAACTTAGATATTCCGGGCAGGGGGTTGCCGTGTGTAACTTTACGGTTGCTGTTAATCGCCCTTTTGATAAAGAAAAAGCGGATTTTATTAATGTAGTTTGCTTCAAAAAGACTGCTGAAAATGTAGCAAACTACTTGAAAAAAGGTAGCTTAGCAGGGGTAGACGGACGGATTCAAACAAGGAGTTATGACAATAACGAAGGACGCAGAGTTTTTATTACAGAAGTTGTAGCAGAAAGTGTGCAGTTCTTAGAGTCTCGTGGAAATGGTGGAGGTCAACAGCAGCAATCGAATCAGCAGCAAAATAATTACCCAGATCCATTCGCTAATGATGGACAACCGATAGATATCTCAGATGATGACTTGCCGTTTGGATAAACGAATTTAGGAGGTTATTATGGCTCATTCGTATGTTAGAGGGGATAAGGTACCTAAGAGTATTCCTTTCATGAAGCAGCTTCCAGTAGGGATTAAGGAAAAGAGCGTTAAGAAAGGCGACGCTATCTATGTTGATGGTGTCCCTCATAAAGTAACAGCGATTATCGGAATTGAGTTAAAAGGGCACTATGTGCAGGTTATCGGAAAATGTAAACAATTAGAGGTGAAAGAATGAATCTTCAGCGCTTATTCGAGAAACAGAGAGAATTAAAAGAGAAAATCGATTATGAAGGAATTGACAAGTACGAGAAATTGACGTTGGCTTTCATTGTTGAAATGGGTGAATGTGCTAATGATTGGCGTGGGTTCAAGTATTGGAGTCGAAATACAGAACCTAAAGAAACTCTTCTTGAAGAGTATGTAGACGGGTTACATTTCGCTTTAGAAAAAGGTATTGAATTGTTAGATTCAGAAGAAATCATGATGTTGCCCTCTTACTCCAATATGGCAATTGAGAAAAAAAGGAATGTAACAGAACAATTCAAAATGATTATATTAGCTGCTATACAGTTAGAGGTATTACGTGAAGAATCTTCTTCATATTTAGATGAGGAATACACCGTATTTTTAGAGGTTTTCTTAGGTCTTGGAGAAATGCTTGGCTTCACATGGGAGCAGATCGAACGAGGTTATTTAGATAAAAACAAGGTGAATCACGCAAGGCAAGAAAGCGGGTATTAGTATGAACAAAAGCTTTATGATCTTTGTCATAGTAGGTCGGTCGAGATGGTCAGAAGAAGCTCTTATGCAGAAGACGGATGAAGAAATAGAAAAGATCTATAACGACGTAATGGAAAAGGAAGAAGCAAATGGCACGAATCAGAAGTAAGAAGGTTAATTATTATGGTCACACATTCGATTCGGTGGCGGAAGGGGAGTTTTACCTCTCCCTTCGCTCAGATCCAAACGTGCAAGACATCATCCTGCAACCTCAATACACTCTCATAGGGGCGTTTGCTGTGCCGTGTGGCAAATGTAACGGAACAGGAAAGGTAAAGTCTAGGAAGACCGCTAACGAGGTACAGTGTCGCTCCTGTAAAGGCGCAGGAGAGAGTAAGCGTAGACCTTGGACATACAAAGCGGACTTCCTTGTGATCTATAAAGATGGCCGTCAAGAAGTGATCGATGTAAAAGGGGGATTCACTGATGCGAAATTCCCTTACGTTAAAAAGATGTTTGAATATAAAACTGGTCAAGAGTTGATCGTTTGGAAGAAAACGAGAACAGGATGGAAAAGAGGTTAGGAATGAATTGGATTGAAAAAGGACAAGTAGTGTCGTTCTTTATTCTAGTGGGATTTTTAACAGTTATGTTAGTGAGGTGAGGAAATGACTGAGCAACAGTTAACCGAATATGTAAAAGAGTTGCAAATCATTCAAAAAGAGATCGAGTATACAGATAATTCGGACTTACAATCTCTTATTCTTTTACTCTCTAAACGCTTAGTGCTAGTTGGTAAGATCTCTGCTTCTTTATCTGGTGATTATAAAAGGATCTACGCAAGACGAAAGCAAATGCACGCTGAAGCTTACATACGGGCCACTAAGAATAAAGCGGCAATGGCTGAACTAGCGATAGTGGAGATCAGAGAGAAGGAAGCGGAAGCGTATGAGGATATGAAACGGTGGAATAACGCATTTGATAGCACAAAAGAAGAGATTAATGCTCTGAAATATAAGGTGAAAGTAGGAATCGCGGACGGATCCGGACAGAACTTCTAGGAGGAATACATGTTAATAGCATTTCAAATTATTTTACTTATCCTGACCCTAATATGTGGATTGGGAGCCATTGCAGAAAAGAAAGAGGGGCATAGGAAGCAGATTGTCGCTATCTTATTAGCCGCCGTAGTAGCTATGCTTATAACAATTTATTTCTAGGAGGCCAAAATGGACTATCTCATGTTTTGTGATTATTGTGGAATGCCGAAAACTATACCTGGGCACATCATGAGAGAATATTTCTGGATAGCGTCACATGTTTATTGTAGCAGCTGTAACAAGCCAAACAAAATACCGCAAGAACTACAGTATATAGCAATGCAAATGAGGGGGAATTAAACCATGTCAAAAGCCATGTTACTCTATAAGGATTTGTTAACAGAGATAGAAATCTTAGAGATACAGAAAAGAGGCGTTGAGCGCGAATATCAAAACATCTATAACAAGTCTCTCATGGTAAAACCTAAAGGCGTCAGAGCGGTGGATTATGGCGCTGAGAGGGTAACTGGCGGGCTTGTACAAATTCCTTTTTATGATGCGATAGGGAAAGTTGAACAGGTAAAGGAGAAATATCGAGAAATCGAGCAAGAACTAGCGCTGAAATATCGGTTAAGGGACGAGATCAAAGAACACATAGAGCAACTTGAAGGGATTGAGTATCAGGTGGCGCGCAAGAAGTGGATCGAGAATAAAAGCTTGGCTGTAATAGCGAAAGAGCTCAGTTTTAGCGAGATACACATCAAAAAGATTAGCGCGAAGTTAGAGAAGAAGCGGACTGCGGTAGAGTGTTAAGCTGATGATGAGTCGCATCGGAAGGATACTACGAAGAAAAGAAAGGGT
The DNA here is from genome assembly GCF_002109385.1 of Halalkalibacter krulwichiae. NCBI lineage: Bacteria > Bacillati > Bacillota > Bacilli > Caryophanales > Bacillaceae > Halalkalibacter > Halalkalibacter krulwichiae. The sequence continues at coordinate 403,262 of NZ_CP020814.1, forward strand.
GAAAGATATGAGATATTACAAGCATTATAAAGGCGGTATTTATAAACATATCGGTATAGCTAAACATTCTGAAACACAAGAAGAAATGGTTATTTATCAAGGTTCAGACGGTCAAATGTGGGCAAGACCTAGTTCGATGTTCAATGAACTAATCGTATATCCAGAGGGGCAAGAAGTTGAACGTTTCAGGCCTCTTGGGAATGAAGTTCCTAAAGAGGTTTCAGAAAGCTTACGTATGAAGTTTGGGAAGTACAAAGGGTATTATGAATGGGATTTAGCGGTTGAATGGTTTCAGACCAGTAATGATGCTTTCTTTGAAAAATACGGCTTTAATTTTGTACCTAAAGGTAGGTTGTTTGAAGAGGCAAGAGAGTATGTTTATTGGAACGGCAGAAATAACATACAACAGAATATAAACATTGAGATTAAACAACCCGATTTAGCTCCTAGTGATGTCTTGAAAGAAATAACAAAAAGTCTAGCTAAAAGTAGTTTTAATAAAATAGGTTACTGAATAGTTCGGTCAATTTGTATACTATGGGTATACTGAAATGTTGTAAAATCCTGATATACTTATAGTATGGAAGAAATTCCAAAAAAACGCATGGTTATCTTCGACAAGATTGCATGTAGTTGATTGTCTAAAGAAGGCGACTCCTAACGAGCGGGAGTTGCCTTTTTCATGCCTCTATCGTCTAACGGTAAGATAGCTGATTTGTATTCAGTGGATGCGGGTTCGATTCCTGTTGGAGGCTTCGTTATCGGTGGCGGAATAGGTAGACGCTAACAGAGGTATAGGAGTGTCGTAGTTGCATACTGCCCTCTATAAATGCAATAAATATACTCTATGCAAGGTGCAAATCCTTGCCCGATAAACGGTGGAGAAGGTTGCCGTATTAATTCCTTCGAGTTCTAATCTCTTCCAATCTCGTTAAAATATCGAGGTTGCATCCTAGGTTATAGAGAAAAGAACAAATGAACGCTTGCTCTCTGTCGGATCGGGGTTATCTCGGTCGGTCTCAATGTGCCACATTGGGTACTCAAGCAGAGAGGGGGCGTTTTATTTTAGCTCATGCACCAAGTTGTGCAAGGAGACAGCTGGACACGTAATGCGTGCACCGGCTTTTTTATTTATTGCCTACAGCACATTGCCTATAGTGGTGAGGGGGATTCCCTCTGTGCTGTAGAGAGTGAATAAAAGGAGGATAACGGCAATGAAGGTAATTTTATCAGTGTGGTTAATTATATTTGGTGGGATGTTCTGTGATGCCGTTGTCGAGAAGCCGTTAAGATTAAGGGATTACACATTTATTGGATAACTAGAAGGACTATTGTCTCCTTTTGTCGAATTGTAGGGTGAAAGGAGGGGAGATCATGAGAATATTGCTTGTTATGGATAGTGGTAAGGAATATGAGATTGTTGATGATAATTCTAGTGTAGAAGAGTTTTTATCTAATTTGAGAACTGACTTAGGGGTTTTGAAGAACGGTTTATTGAGATACCCAACTAAAAGAGACGTTTATTTTAATCCAACTCACTTATCCTCAATTGAAGTGATAGAGGATTAAGGGGAGTGATTTGAGATACATTAACGAAGGCTACTCAGTATATGGGTGGTCTTTTTTAGTGTGTTGAACCTATAATTCCTTAGAAAGTGGTATAATTAACCACAAACAAAAGTAACAAGGGGGTGAGGAGAATGAAGAAGGTATTATTACTTTTATTATCTTGTATATGGGTATTGGGGGCATGCGGAGCGGATGCCGAAGAAGTAGTGAGTGAAGATGTTGCAGAGAAGAAAACCGAAATGACTGATACTGAAGCGTTAAATTATCTTGAGCAGATCACTTATCGATACATCGAAGGAGTAAATGAAGAGAATGGCAGTTTTGAACAAAAGAGCGCATTGCAAGCAGGGTTAAGGGCGTGTGACACTGTAATCGCAGAAATAGAAGAAGAGTACGGCGGGGATGTCACTGTCGCATCCGAAATAATTGATTTAGCCAACGGTGTCAAAAACACAATGCGAGAAGTGTTAGATGGCAATTACGATGACCTGGAAGATAAGAATTATGCAATAGGTGTATTGATTGGAAGCATATCCGAAGAATACTTAGATGGGGAATTACCTCCAACGTTAAAATATGGATTAGAGTTGGACGGAAAGTGACTAACGCTTGAAAAGAGGGGTGCCTTATGAGGTATCTCTCTTTTTGTGTGTTAAAGAATCAACCTATCCGAATAGTTAGGAGATGAGTGGTGATGTAGATGGCTAGACAACGTGATCCTAGAAGAGATGAAGCATTTGAGATATGGAAGAAGAGTAAGGGTGAAAAGAAGCTTAAGGATATTGCTGCTGAATTAGGTGTATCTGACACTCAGGTGCGTAAGTGGAAGAGTCAAGATAAATGGGAACCAGCAAAAGGGAACGTTACTAATTCGAAAAGTAACGTTACTAAACAGAAAAACGTTCCAGTTCCAGTTATAGAGAATGATGATCTTAATGACAATCAAAAAATGTTCTGCCTTTATTATCTAAAGTATTACAATGCGATTAAGGCTTATCAGAAAGCTTATGATTGCGATTATAAATCTGCTCATTCGAATGCTCATCGTATGATGGCAAATGAAGGCGTAAGAACGGAAATACAACGCCTGAAAGCTGAACAGCAATCAGGCGTTTTTTTAGATGCTCAAGTGATATTGCAGAAGTACATGGATATTGCTTTCGCTGATATAACCGACTTCCTCACATTCGGAAGGAAAGAAGTTGAAGTTGATAAGGGTGAGAATGGCGAACCGATCATGGTTGAAGTTAACTATGTGGAGTTCAAGAACTCTCATGCTGTTGATGGAACGATAGTGACTGAGGTAAAGCAAGGGAAAGACGGAGTATCCATAAAGCTCGCTGATAAGATGAAAGCTCTTGAAAAGCTAGAGAAATATGTAGAGCTGCTGTCAGATACGCAAAAGAGCAAGTTAGAAGAAGAGAAGCTATTAGCCGAAACGGTCTTAACCAAAGCCAAAGCCGAGCTTGTTAAAGGGTCAAAGAAAGATACGTCCTTGCTTGAAGCTCTTATTAATCTTAGGAGTGAGAGCGAATGATTGTATTTTCTCCTAAACAAAAGCAGATTATCACCGCTCCATACGATGTGACATTAGAAGTAAATGAAGGTACTCCCCGCTCAAGTAAAACGACGGCGGGTGTTTTTCGTTATGCGGACTACATTGCTGGTACGAGAGATGAGAATCACCTTATCGTCGCCTATAACCAAGAGCAAGCCTTTCGGCTCTTTATGGAGTGTGATGGTTTTGGACTCATGCATATATTTGGTGATCTGGCCAAGATCAAGCATGACGAAAATGGAGATCATTTGCTAGTTGATACGCACAATGGGCAAAGGAAGATCTACTACAAAGGTGGAGGGAAAGCAGATAGCAAGAAAGCCATTACTGGTATGTCGCTTGGATCTGTAGCCTTTTGTGAGATCGACTTGCTCCACATGGATATGATACAAGAGTGCTTCCGTCGTACTTTTGCTGCTAAAGATCGATATCATCTAGCGGATCTTAACCCTCCTTCTCCTAATCATCCGGTGATTAAAGAAGTATTTGAGGTTCAGAAAACTCGTTGGGTGCATTGGACCATTGATGATAATCCGATCATTACAGGTGAGCGTAAACAGGAGATACACGAAACACTCAAAAAGAATCCGTACCTTTACAAGCGAGATTGGCTAGGGCAAAGGGTAATCCCTTCGGGAGTTATCTATAGCATGTTTGACATGAAGGACAATATCAAACAGAAGCTTGAAGGTAAGAAGATTGAAATGTACTTCTCTGGTGATGGTGGTCAGAGCGATGCTACTAGCGTGAGTTGTAATATTGTCACAAGGCACAAGGGGAAGCAAAGGCAATATGATTATAAATTGAACAGGGTTGCTCATTATTACCATAGCGGTTCTGATACTGGTCAAGTAAAGGCAATGAGTACCTATGCTAAAGAAATCAAGACTTTCATCTTATGGTGCCAAGAGAAGTTTGATATAGTTCGCTCGGAAGTGTTTATCGATCCTGCCTGTAAGTCTTTACGAGAAGAGTTACATCTGTTGGGGGTCGTAACGAGTCCAGCTAACAATAACTCGAAGGATATCAAAGGATCATCAAAGGGAATTGAGGTTGGAATTGAGCGGATGCAGAGTGCTATCACAAACGAACAATTCTTACTGCTAGAAACAGAAGAGTATGATCACTACAACTTTATCAAAGAGATAGGGATGTATTGTCGCGATGATAATGGCAAGCCGATAGACGCTAATAACCACGCATTGGATGAAGCGAGATACGCAAATAACTATTATTACAGAAAATACGTGCTGTAAGAGGTGGTGAGCGTGTGATAAAAGGAATTATTTCAAAGGTTAGGAGGTTGTTGCAGAGAATGGGTATAACTAAGCATATAAAGAGCTTGTCGCAACTAAAACAGATTCCGATGGATGATGAGTATTATAAACACATCGACAAGTGGAAGGCTCTCTATCAAGGCTATTTCAGCGACTGGCATGATTTGCAATATAATACAGTCAATGGCACGAAAAAGCGCACTATGGCGACGCTAGGGATGCCAAAAGTGGTAGCTCAGGAGATGGCTTCACTTATTTTTAACGAAAGATGTGAAATCAATATATCTGATGAGGGATTATCCAAGGAGATTACCAATGTTTTTGAGCAAAACAAATTCGTCAAGCGATTCCAAGACTACCTTGAGTTTCAGTTCGCGCTTGGCGGCATGGTAATCAAACCTTACTTTAGTGATGGCCAACTTAAACTTTCTTATGTGACTGCTGATTGCTTCGTTCCGCTTAGTTGGGATAACCAAGGTATACATGAGGCGGTATTTCCTAACGAGATACGTAAAGGCGACAAAAGGTACACGCATCTGGAATGGCACTTGTGGGAAGGTAAGGAATACGTCATTAAGAATGAGTTGTTTGTAAGTGATAACAACAGCGATCTAGGCAAACAAGTTCCGTTATCTGTACTTTACCCTGATTTAGAGGAAGAAGTAAGGATAACAGCTTTCAAACGCTCTAACTTTGTTTATTTCCGTCCTAACGTCGCTAATAACATTGATATGCATAGCCCTCTTGGTATCTCGCTCTTTGCTAATGCCTTAGATACGCTAAAATCGCTTGATATTGCATTTGATAGTTATCAACGTGAGTTTAGATTAGGCAAGCGACGCATTATCGTTCCTGCTTCTGCTGTAAAGATGGTTGTGGATGGACAAGGGAATATGGTCCGTTACTTTGATGCGGATGATGAGGTTTATCAGGCGATGGGATCAGGCGGTATGGATGATCAAAAAATTCATGACAGTACCGTTGAGTTACGAGTCGAGGAGCATATAGCTGCTATTAACTCTTTATTAAATCTCTTAGCGACACAAACAGGATTCAGCACAGGCGCTTTTACTTTTGATGGGAAGAGCATGAAAACAGCCACCGAGGTAGTTAGTGAGAATAGTAAGACGTTTAAGTCGAAACAGTCTCATGAGAACGTAATTGAAGCGGGGTTAACCGAGCTAATCGACTGCGTCATTCAAACTGCCGAATTGTACGAGTTGTTCAGTCGCCCGAAAGAAAATTGGGATGTGACGGTTACTTTCGATGACTCAATCGCTGAGGATAGGGCAGCTGAGATTAATAAGCAAATTAAGATGGTTGTCGGAGGGTTGCAAAGTAGGAAGCGAGCGATCATGAAGGTGCATGGTGTGACAGAAGATGAAGCGATGGTGATATTGAAAGAGGTCGAGAATGATCAGTCGGCGTTGTATCCTAGTTTCGATAAGGTGGCTGAAGAACATCTATTAGGTGATGAGGAGTGATTGAATGGATCTTGAGCGTCCGAAAATCACACCTACTCAATTGGATTTGTGGTCCAGTAATATGGGAGAGCTTTATAATTCGCTTGAAGGTGAGATAATACGGATCATCATTAAAAGATTGAACAGTGGTTCGAATGACATTACCTACTGGCAAGCTCAGAAACTATCAGAGTTGCGATTGTTTAATAGTGAGGTCGCAAAGCATCTAGCAGAAGTGACAAATGTTGCGGAAAGTGAAATCAGACGCATGTTTGAGGATGCGGGCAGGGGAATGGTGCAAGATGTAGATAGAGCAATGCCGTATGGAACTCTGCCTCAGCCCAATAATTTAGATGACGTATTGAGAGGGTACTACAATCAAGCGTGGGGTGATATTGACAATTATGTTAATCAGACGCTTATCACCGCTGCTTATGGAGCAGGAACAGCTCAAATGGCTTACAAAAACACATTAAACCGTACCGCCGCTTTATTTAATACAGGCATCTATACGCTTGAAGAGTCTGTCGAACGCTCAATAACCGAATTAGCACAGAATGGTATTCGCACCACGTTGGCTGATAGTAGAGGGCGCTCGTTGAGCCTTGAGGGCTATGTTAGGACAACACTGAAATCTACACTAGGAAATACCTTCAATGAAGTGAGAACGGAACGTATGGGCGAATATGGAGTGCATACCGTGGTTGTTACTAGTTTAGTAGGTGCGAGGGATCAATGCTCTTTAATCCAAGGGCAAGTTGTTGATTTACGTCCTATGGAACAAATACCTCCAGATAGCGAATACCGATCCATTTATGACCCTTATTGGCAAGCGGAATATGGAACAGTAGGTGGGCATCGAGGGGCGAATTGCCGGCATTCACATATCCCATTCGTCCCGGGAGTTAATACTAACAATCAACCTCATTATGATGACGAGTTGAACGAAAGAGTATATGAAGCACGAAATACTCAACGGAGAATCGAACGTGAGATTGTTAAATATAAGAAAAATCTCATGGTAGCAGAGGGATTGAAAAGTGATAAGGTGGATTATTGGAAGATGATGGTTAAGCGTAGGCAAAGTGCTATGAGAGAGCATTTGAGCAAGAATGGTGAGTATTTGAGGCGTAACTATAAAAGGGAAAGAGTGTATACGCCATTGGATACGTTGTTAGAAGAGTTTTCTTATGATGATTAATTAGGGGGGATTGGATTGAAAAGAGTAGAGCATGATTTATTAACGAATAAGTATACAGAGGTGTATCGCGAAGAAAAATTTAAATTTAATGCACCTCATCAATTCGAGGTAAGGGCAACGAATGGGTTCGAACAAAGCGGAAATCAAGACGTATTACAACGAATACATTTCCAAGAGGGTCCAATCAAAGAAAATGGCGTCAATGGTGTTTGTAACGAAGATTTAATTGCTATGGTTATTTGCCGACTTGAGCATTTCAATCAGACTGAATTTCGCTGTCGCGAAAACTCGATGGCTATTACCAAGTTAGAAGAAGCTTTGTTATGGTTACGAAAACGAACAATAGGAAGAGAAAATAGAGGCGTTGAAGGAACACATATTAAATAACTTACACCTATCGGTCATCTGTAGGTGTTTTATTATGCCTTTTATTCGGCAAGGCGTTAAAGAAACGAAAGGACAAATACCCTTATGGGAGGTTATGAACGATGGAAAAATATATGAAGGTTAATCAACCGACCTCAAAGGTTGAAGGTAGGAAGTCTTTTATTTCTATGAAACTGCAACATTTCAGTGAACCGCCAGAAGGAGGAGAGGGTACGCCGTCTGCTGATCCGGAACCACCTACAGATCCGACACCGAGTGATCCACCTGCTAATCCGCCTAAGAGTTTCAATCAGGATGATGTGAATGGGATTGTTGCTAAAGAGGCTAAGAAAGCTCAGGAGAAGTTATTGAAGCAACTCGGTATTGAAGACTTTGAAAATGCAAAAGACGGAATGGCTAAGTTTCGTGAATGGCAGGAGTCACAGAAAAGTGAGCAACAGAAGCAAGCGGAGCGGTTACAAGAGCTAGAAACCAACTATTCTACTGCTAGTGAGGAGAATACCAGTTTAAAAGCGCAAATTAGCGCGATGAAAGCCGGAGTCCTTGCTGAATCAGTAGAGGATGTTGTAACACTAGCGAAAACGATGGTTAATGATGACGTTGATATGAATGCTGCTATCGCTAAGGTAGTAGAGAAATATCCGCATTTCTCACAAGTGCAGCAGGAAGAAGAGCAGAAACCGTCCTTTTCAACAGGGCAGCACAAGAAAACACCTGAGTCCCAAGCGGACCAATGGCTAAACGCATTTAAATAAAATTAAAACAGGAGTGATTTAATATGCCACCAGTAAATTATGCAGAAATGTATCAACAAGCATTGCAACAGAAGTTCTCAGCAGGATTATCCTTTAGCGCTCTTTATGCGTCACCAAACAATGCTAACATCCGATGGACGAGCGCAAAGACGATTCAGATTCCTAATATCACAACAGGAGGATTTGTAGACGTTGATCGTGACGTTATGGGGAATTACACGCGCCGAGTGGATAATTCATGGATCCCAAAAACACTCGAACATGACCGTGAGTTCAAAACGCTTGTCGATCCACAAGACATTGACGAGACGAATATGGCTCTTACAATTGCGAATATCACACGTGTGTTTAACGATGAGCATAAGTTACCTGAACTTGACAAGTACATGGCATCAAAATTATATGCAGAATACACTAGTTTTGGGGAAGAAGCTAACACGGACGATGTTACTGTTGATTCTGTGTTAAACATCTTCGATGATATGATGGAGGAAATGGACGAAGCGGAAGTGCCGCAGGAAGGCCGTATTCTTTATGTAACCCCTGCTGTGCGTAAGGTTCTTAAAAATGCTGAAAAAATTCAACGTACATTAGAGGTTAAAGGCGAATCTAGTGCGGTTAATCGTAATATCCGTTCTTTAGATGAAGTTGAACTTATTTCCGTTCCGTCTAGCCGTATGAAGACACTATACAACTTTACTGATGGAGCCGTTGCTGATCCAGCTGCACGACAAATCAATATGATTCTGATCCATCCTATTACTGTTATTTCTCCGCAGAAATATGAGTTTGTATCTCTTGATGAGCCTAGTGCTACAACGGGTGGTAAATACTTGTACTACGAGCGTAAGTACTGGGATGCATTTTTAATTGAGCAGAAAGTAAAGGGTGTTAAATTCAACGTTGAAGCACCGACAGCGGGATAATAAACCGGAGAGCTTCGGCTCTCCTTAGAATTGAGGAGTGATAATATGCCAAAAGTAAAAAAGGGTAATCGGATTTTAAATGTAGAGGACGATCGTGTTGAGTCTTATCTTAAACAAGGATACGACGAAATTGGCGATTCAGGAGAGGTTTTGAAACATGCTACAGGTGGAAAGAGCGTACCAGTAGGCGAGTACAACAAACTTTTAAAAGAGTTAGAAGAGCTCAAGAGTGGTACGTCACAAGAAGAAATCGAAGTGCTAAAGAAAGAAAACACAGCATTAAAAGGTAAAATCACAAAGCTAGAAAAAGCCGCTAAAGAGGCGGAGTAGGTTAGGAGGCTAGTTAAATGGAGTATTTAACATTTGCGGAGTTTGAAGAGTTGAATGGTAGAGAGTTAGACGAAGCAACCTTTAATAAACTGCTCCCTAAAGCTTCTGCCATCCTAGACAACGCAACTAGCCATTTTTACCAGATGAACAAGATGGAAAGCGACAACCAATGGCGTGTAGGTCAATTTAAACGAGCGTTATGCAGTCAAATTGAGTACTTTCACGTCTTGGGAGCTACCACCTTCGAAGAAATCAATAACTCACCACAGACGTTTTCGGCAGGTCGCACAAGCGTATCTAACGCTAGTCGTTATAATCCAAGTGGTGCGAACGAAAGTAAACCGTTAGTCGCTGAGGACGTGTTTCTCTTTTTAGAAAAAACAGGCTTATTATATAGTGGTGTTGCTGTATGGTAATGCCTAAACCGCCTATTGATTTTTGCATAGACTCATTTGAATACAAAGAATATCTAGGCGAAAACAGTTGGTCTGAACCTGAATATGCTGCACCGGTACTAATAGAGCATTGTCGTATTGATCGGGGAGCTGAATACACTTCAACAACATCCGGAAAGCAACTGCTATATAATGCGGTTGTTTTTTGTTATGAAGGGATAACGACTCCTTTACCAGTGTTTAAAGTGCAGTCTGTTCTTGTGTTTGACGGTTTAGATCATGTTTTGACCAAGGTTATACCGATATACGAAGCTTATAGTAAGACCATTTACTCTTACGAATTAGAGGTGGTCTAATGGTGCAAGTTACTGTCAATTTGGATAGAGCGAAAATTAAGCTCAGTAGCGGGAATGTGAAACGTGGTCGATATGCATTAGCTAATCAAGCATTAGCAGATATGAATCAGTTTGTTCCGATGGATGAGAGTATCTTGCGACAAAGCGCAACGATTGATATTGATGGAACGGGGATCAATTACAATGCTCGCTACGCAAGAAGGTTGTTTTATAAACCTATGTACAATTACACTACACCGGGAACGGGCCCGCGATGGGACAATAAAGCGAAAAGTGTATTTATGAGTGACTGGATCAGAGCTTTCACAAAAGGAGCTGACTGGTAATGGATTTTATCGAGCGTCTAACTGAAGAAATAAATGAAATGCCAGGGCTTCCTGTCACATTAAAAAAGGGATATCTAGGTGTAGATGAGTCATTTGTAGTTTATCCTTTACCGGGATCAAGGGTTGTTAGCCAATATATGGACGGAACAAGCGAACAACAACTCAATTTTGAATTCGCTATGAAATCAAAATCACAAAGTAAAATACATTCGACTTTGTGGGCCGTGCAAAATGAGTTAGAGGCATTAAAGAGTTTAACGAGTAATGATGGTAGTTTTGAATTTGATGAACTAGTCATAACCAATAAGCCATTTATCAACAATGCGGATGAACAAGGATGGTTCACCTTTTTATTAGATGTACAAGCGAATATAACAGTTTACAAGGAGGAATAGATCATGGCTAGAAGTAAAAACGCATTACGAGGGCATTATGTTCAAGAATACACGCCAGGACAAGAAGAACCGGGAGCAGAATGGTTGGAGCTTGCGAAGTGGATCTCTACTATTGGAGATGATACACAAGAGGAAACGGAAGATACAGCGTACTACGATGGGGACGGCACGCCAGAAACGGATGTTATTTCTGTTGCGGGAGCTTATACACCAGAAGGCACTTATGATCCAGAAGACCCGGCGCAAGCGTTAATCGCAGGCAAAAAATACAAAACTGGTGACGGGCGTAAGATTTGGCATAAAGTTGTATCCGCAGATGGTAATACAGAATGGGTGGGACGTGCTACTGTAACTGCTATAGTTGCTGGTGCTGGTGACGCGAGTGCTTATGAGACATTTAGTTGTAATATTCGTTTTGACCGTATTCCAGAAGAAACTGACGTAACACCAGTAGGATAAGAGGGGCTTAACGCCTCTCTTTTTTAAAAAAGGAGGATAACCATGTCGCAAGAATTGAAAATTGACATAAAACGAACAGGATTTCCTGTGAAAATCGGGACACTAGAATTGTGGTTTGACAGTTCACTAGAAAATTTAAGACGCTTCTTCAATGTGGAAGAATTAGCTGAACAAAAGCTAAAAGAAGCACAAGAAAAAGCAAAGCATATTCATTTTCCGGAGGTAGTTGATGTGGACTCCTTAGATCTCGAGGTAGTTGATGCTGCATTCGATGTAAACAAAGAATTTATTGCTGCTCAATACGACATCATTTTCGGCGATGAGACATTTAAGAAAATTTATAAAGTTTATCCTGACATCATCGCTCTAGAACAAGCACTTGAACCTATTGGTACGGCAATCGCTAAACGGATCGAGGAACAAGAGGAAGAACGATCAGAACAAATAGATGCAAAGAAAAATGAATACTTAAACAAAAAAGCCCAAAAGCAGTAGGTGATTAAATGCGGTTAAACGACCCTTTAGTCACCTCTTTTTTATATAACGGAAAAGAATACGATATAGATTTAGCATTTGATAACGTTCTGGACTTGTTTGACGTCCTAGAAGACAAAACCCTTAGAGACTATGAAAAAGCTGAAATTAACCTAGAATTGCTCTTAAATGAGTCATTAAAAGGAAAAGAAGCTATTGATCTATGGAACTATGTTTACGAGCATTTCATTGAGATCAAGAACAAACAACCAATTGAATATGACAGATTAGGAAATCCGATGCCTGTTAAAGAAAATGAAAAGGAACGTTTTATTGACTTGGATAAGGACGCTGAATATATATTCGCATCATTCCAACAGGCATATCACATAAATCTTTACCAGCAACAAGGGAAGCTCCACTGGCATGAATTCCAATCCCTGTTGAATGGCTTGCCATCTAATACGATCATGCAACGCATTATACAGATTAGGATGTGGAAACCAAGTAAAGGCGAGTCGAGTGAATATAAGCAATCTATGAGGGAGTTACAAAAAGTATACGCACTGGAGGAGGTGAAAGAATAAATGTCAGACGGATCCATTAAGATAACGATTGATGTTGACGGCAAGCCGGTTGAAGCGGCTTCCAAAAGTCTAGATGGTCTTGAAGCATCCGGTAATAATGCGGGGAAGGGTGTCAAAGCGACTGAAGACGGCCTAAAAGGTGTCGGTAATGAGTCGAATACAGCGAGTGGCAATATTAAAAAGTTTGTTGCGGCACTTGGGCTTGTAGCCATTGCAGCATCCGCTTTTCAAGTTTTAAGGTCTAACATGGATGCAGCAATCTCACGTTTTGATACACTCAATCAATTCCCGAAGGTCTTACAAGCGTTAGGTGTATCGGCTGAGGACTCAGAACGAGCTATGGGGAGGTTGTCGGATGGTATTGACGGATTACCTACAACTCTAAACGATATAGCGGGTAGCGCTCAACGTATGTATACATCTTTTGGGGATATTGATGAAGCGACAGACACCGCTATTGCTTTAAATAATGCTTTATTGGGGTCCGGATCAAGTGCAGAAGAAGCGAAACGAGGTACAGACCAATACATTAAAGCGTTGCAAGCTGGAAAAATCGACATGGACACATGGAACACATTATCTGAAACAATGGACGTTGGGTTGGTTAAGATTGCGGAAAGTTTTGGTTTTGCAGGAAAGAGCGCTAAGGACGATTTGTATAACGCCTTGAAAGACGGAACGATCACGCTTGATCAATTCAACGCTAAACTTATTGAGGTTGGTACCGGAACGGGAATTATGGCCCAACTCGCAAAAGAGAATAGTTTAGGTATTGCTACATCACTAGGTAACTTGAGGACCGCGGCTGCTAGAGGAATTGCTAATATCATAGAATCGTTTAATAAACTTTCAAAAGAAGTCACAGGCAAAGATATTGCACAAAACATTGATAGTTTGAAAAACATCGTGAACGCCTCTTTTAATACGATCGGAAAAGCAATAGAAAGTGCTACTCCTATTGTTGTATTCTTTGCTGATGGAGTGAAAGCAGCTATTCCAGTTGTTGAAGCACTTACACCTGCAATCCTCGGATTAATGGCGGCTTATGGATCTTATGTAGTTATTACAAAAGTGAGCGCGGCTATTAGTGCATCAAACGCAATATTAAAAGTAGCAATGGCATCATCTAAAGCATTAACACTGGCCACGCAAGCGCAAATGGCTGCTACTGTAGCTTCAACAACAGCCACTAGAGCTGATACTATTGCAAAGGCGGCACAAGCCGGAACAATCAAATTAAGCACACTCGCAATAGGGGTCATGACAGGAACTATCAAGCTATCAACTGCGGCGATGGTTATTAAAACAGCCGCCACATATGCGTTAGGTGCCGCGATTAGGTTTTTGATGGGTCCTGTTGGTTGGATTATTACAGGTATCGGATTGTTGGTAGCTGCTACTGTAGGATTGGTTAGGTGGTTCAAACGTTCGAGTGAAGAAAGCAAAAGGCTAAATGCGGAAACGGAAGAACTAGGTTCAGCGACTGAAGCCCTAAGCGACTCAATCAATAGCTCATCCGAAGCCTATAAAGAAAACCAGAGAGACATCAAGGCGACAGCAGAAGCAAACAGCGAACTGGCTAGAAAATTAGAAGAGTTATCCGAGAAGGAAAATAAATCTGCATCTGATAAAGCCTTGCTTAATTCTTATATTGAAGAATTAAATGGATCGGTAGAGGGCTTAATCTTGCATATAGTGAAGAAGCAGATGCATTGAGTATGTCATCCGAACAAATTCAAGCGCGTATCGAACTGATGAAAGAGCAAGAAACGGCTCAAGAAGCGCAGAGTAGATTGACCGAAATATTAAAGGAACAAGCGGAAGTCGAGAGCCAACTAGCAGAGACGAACGCATTACGAGAAGAATGGAATCAGAAGCTAGAAGAAGGTAGCGTTAAGGGAAGAGAGCATAAAAAGGCACTTGAAGAACTTGACGAACAAGAACAGCTATTGAAAGAAACGACTGCAGAATTAGCCGTGCAACAAAAAGAAACAGAAGAACAGATAACTAATTCTATTGAAGCGATCACCGAAGCCACTCAAAGCGGCGTAAGTAATCAGATCATAGCATTTGATGATTTATCCGAGTCACAACAAGCGACAGTTGAGTCCATGAAATCGACATGGGAAGATTACAAGGATGCCGCTACAGATATGTTTGATACACTGAGCGATGAAGCTGAACTAACTGTAAGCGAAATGACCGCCAACCTTGAAGAAAACCAACGAATCATCGGAGAATGGGCTGAAGGTATTGCCTCACTAGCAGAACGCGGAGTGGATGAAGGTCTATTAAATACTTTGCGCGAAGCTGGTCCTGAATCGGCTGGACACGTTAATGCCCTTGTGAATGCATCTGACGAAGAATTGGCCGGATTGAGTGAAGCTTTCGCCAAAGGTGGAGATACCGCAACCGATGCTTTAAGCAAGTCATTAGGAATCGAAGAGTCTGGCGTGATGGAAGCTGTAGGACATCTAGTATCAGACACCGAACAATCTCTAGCTCAACAAATTGAAGCTGCTGACTTTAAATCTGTCGGTAGTGCGATACCGGAGGGAATGGCTGGCGGAATTGAATCTGGATCCGGTAAAGCGGAGAGTGCCTCTGGACAGATGGCTGACGACACAACAAAAGCCGCTAAACAGGCATTGGGTGTTAATAGTCCGTCAAGAGTTTTTAAAGAAATCGGAACAAACATCACAGAAGGTTTAGCGCTAGGAATAAACGATGGTACTTCCAAGGTTATTCAAGCTATTCAGAAAATGTTTAGATCCGTTCAGGACGACTCGACACGAAGCTTTAAAGATATCACCAAACGCTATGACGACTCTGTTAGGGATATAGAAACGTCGCTCAATAAACTGCCTGAAATCACTCAAAAAGCAATGTCAAATATGCTAAATAGACTAAAGTCTGGCGCCAGTCCTCAAGTTAATGTTATGAGGGCTTTATCTCGTGATTTGTTAAGTCCTTTTAATCAAACACCATCACAATTTAACTCTATCGGACAAAGTGCGATGTTAGGTTTAAATGCTGGTCTTAACGCTGGTCGAAGTAGAGTGATGTCAACAGCCAGAAGTATTGCTAACCAAGTAGCCAGCACTATGCAACGAGCACTTGATATTAATTCCCCATCAAGAAAAATGAGAGACAAAGTCGGTAAATGGATACCTGAGGGAATCGCAGTTGGTATACGAGAAAATGCGAAGTCTGTATTCAATGAGTTGGATAATCTATCAAAAAACATGATGATTACTTCTACTCCTGAGCAAGCTATCGGGGCGTCTAGATTGGTTTATTCGAGTGGCGGAAGTGTAAATGCGTCGAGAGTTGGCGGTACAACTGGTGCGAAAAATAAGCAAGTCGCTTCTATTACTAATAACGTTACTAATAATTTCACTCCGGCCGAATCAACACCATCCGAATCAGCTCGTAAACAAAAACTTCAATTGCAGCGACTAGGAATGGAATGGGGGTAGTGTTTTGTTAAAGATATTTTATACAACATATAATGGTCAAAGTATTGAATTATATAGCTATCCCTTTCGTGTCTATCTTGTAGAAGGTTTAGGGGATGTAGAAGCGGAGATTCAAGCTCAAAAATCTCCCTATCAAGATGGTTCGACTTTTCTAGATGCAGTTTTACAAGAGCGTCATATAACAATAGGGTTGAAGATTATAGGTGATAATGAGGTTGAATTATCACAGCGTAAGAGGCGGCTATCAAGTATTTTTAACCCGAAGTTAGGGTTGGGGATATTAAAGGTGGCGATAGCTAATGAAATTTATGAAATTGAAGCTGCAGCTGAAAGTGTCCCTTTTTACCCTGACGGAAAAACTAATCGCGGTAAGTATTTTCAAAAGGCGCAGATAAATTTGATTTGCCCAAAACCGTACTGGCAATCGCCAATTATTCGAACAGAGGAATTGAATGCGTTTGTTCCAAAACTGAAATATCCTACTACTTACCCTGTTACCTATGGAACACGTGGATCGGAGGCAACGTTAACAAATGATGGCCATGTCGCTACTCCTGTGGAGATTGTGTTTGAAGGTCCCGCCGTGGAACCGATTATCACCAACCGAACAACGGGCGAATTTATAAAAATTCGGCGTGAACTAGGTGCTGGTGAAAAGTTGGTCATCAACACTGCGTTTGGACGTGATCGGAAAGTTGAGATAGATCGTGGGAATGGTGTGATCGAGAATGCATGGGGCTACATTGATATCTGGGAATCTGCGTTATTTCAACTAGAAGTAGGTTCGAATATTATTGAACACAATGCTTTAAGTGGTTACGGTTCGGTGACTGTATCTTTTAAAAATCAGTATGTAGGTATATAGAAAGGGGTGGAGAGCTTGGCAGAAATTGGACGTTTTTTTGATGGGCCAACATATGGAGCGCAGGAACATGCAGAGTTTTATCAGAACTTTTTAAGTACAGGGTTCTTTTCAGGTCTAAATATAGTTACAAGCGAGAATATGACTGTTGCAGTCGAACCGGGCAGTGCATTTGTGGAAGGACATGAATATAGAAATACATCTGAGTTACTTTTAACGCACGCCATAGCAAGCCCTACTTTAGATCGTATAGATAGAGTGATTATTCGCTTAGATTTAGCCCCGGATGCAGATAGACCTTTACGAGCAATGGTTCGTAGTGGATTACCTGCAAGCAATCCACAACCGCCTGAACTTATTCGCAATGGGTCTATCTATGAATTATCACTAGCTCAAGTAAGGGTTATAGCTGGTAAGTCCTTTATTGAATCTCATCAAATCACGGATGAACGAGGCAATATTGATGTTTGTGGAAGAGTATACTTTCCTTCGAAAATGACAGGACAAATAGACAGCATCGATGTAAAAGGGCCATCTGCTATCGCTAGTGATTTCGCAGATGGTTTTAGTCGTTTCTATGTTTCGGGAGCCGCGCAGCCAAGCATACTACAAGAATGGTTTAACTCGTTAGGTGTGTCTCCTTCTGATTTTGGGAGGAATTTAGATCAGTTACGAGTTTATGTTGAGGTGACAGCGAATAAAACGAATACAGGAATTCAAACCATAACTATTTTTGATTGGACTGGATCAAATCAATATAAGATCTATGCTGTTTATAAAAGAGCATCTAACTCACGAACAGGAGCCACACCGTGGGGGAAATGGCACCCTCAAGTTTTCGTGGTTGACGAAGGGGAAAATGAATACGGACATTTCATAAGATACAGCAATGGAGTTCAAGAATGTTGGTGTACGCCACGAGGGGCGACAGTAGATGTATCAAGTGGTTCATTATTCAGATCGGAGACAGAAACAATCCCTTATCCAGCGAGTTTCATTACATCTAAACCGCGTCATGCTTCTGTAGAGGTCTCAAGTACTTTGCGATGGGGAGCAGTCACAGGAACCGGGGATCTAACAGTATTGGTGTAAGGCAATTTAGTACAATTTCATCAAGCACTGAATATTCTTCCAGAGTTTATGTAACAGGGTGGTGGAGATAGTGAGAGTAGAATATATTAATCAATTCAGTTATGAAACAACCGAATATGACATCGATCACGAAAAAGAAATTATTCGTTTGACTTTAAATGGTACAGAGGAAATCTTTCATGATTTATCCTCCATTTCCGAACATGAAGAGAATCGTAACGAAGAGGGGAAGATATCATTCATCCTTTCCCGATCCATGAGGCCAAAAGGATAAATGGAGAGTTACACGTTAAGGTATATAACTACTACAGATAACATCCATTAAAGGAGGGTGTATTTTTTATGCAATCAATTAAGATTTTATCTAATGAATTTGAACCTCTTTTTGATACTACTGATTACGTGAGTATGATGTTTACCGAGCGTTGGCATGGTGTAGGAGAGTTTCAATTAGTCATTCATCGTGAAGCAAATGGAGTTGAATATATCCAAAAGGATGCTTTAATCGCTTTGGCTTCCAATAAAGTCGGGATCGTGAAGCATAGAGAAATCCAATTAGATGAGAACGGTAAAGAGACTGAGAATTGGCTGTTCAAGGGCTGGACGTTAAAAGGTTTAGCTTTGCAACGTATTACGGTTCCACCTTCTCATACTGCATATGACAGACGTTCTGCCGATGCAGAAACGGTTATGAAGCATTATGTTCTAAATAATCTTGTAAGTCCTGAAGATCCTCGGAGAGCGATGAACAACGTAGTTATAGCCGCTAATCAACAAAGAGGTCAGTCAATCAGTTGGCAATCAAGATTTAAAAATCTAGCTGAGGAATTAGAAGCAATAAGCCTAGCCAGCGGTTTAGGATGGGATATTGTCTTAGATACATCAAACAATCAATTTCTACTGGATGTTTACGAAGGGAAAAACCTGAGTGTAGATAATCAAGATGGTCATTCCCCTGTTTTTTTCTCTCCTGAATTCGGCAATCTCAGATCTCAAGGTTTTGTGGACAGCGACTTGGATTATAGAAACATCGGTTATGTCGGTGGCCAAGGTGAAGGAGTCGAAAGAGAAATCATCGAGTTAGGAGAAGCCGCTGGCATTAATCGGTATGAAGTTTTCATTGATGCAAGAGACATCGGCGGTGAAGACGAAGAGGGTAACGAGATTACACCAGAAGAAGAAAAAGCCATGTTATCAGATCGAGGGCAACAGAAACTGGATGAGATGCAAAATGAAATGTATTTAGAAGCACAGATAATGTCGCCGGTCAGTCAAACAGTCTATGAACATGAGTTTATTGGTTACGCTAGTCCTTATCAACCTTTGTATGACAGGAAAAAGAAAACGGAGTTATTCGGTCCATTTGTGTACGAAAAAGATTACAACCTAGGAGATATTGTAACGGTTATGAACCGCGCGTGGGGTGTTATTGCGGATCAACGGATTACAGAAATAACGGAAATTCATGAAGCGAGTGGATTTCAGCTTGAGGCGACATTCGGTTTAGCGAGACCGACCCTTATCTCGAAATTAAAAAGACAATTTTCACAGATGGAAGGTGAGGTGAAGCGGTAATGAGCAGTCCAGAAAGCAGAGATTTACCAGAAGCTAACGGTAAGATAGCTCCTGCCTATTGGGATGAGCCTATAGGCGATTGGCGACCACCACGCGGTGCGGGAGGAGCTACCTATGTACACATAACGAATCTACCAGCGATAAGAGAGTTTAAAAACCTATCTGTTCATGTCGGGACTTCACCGGTTAGCATTGCAAATGGCCATAAGAAAAAGTTGGTGCTGCGAGTTGTAGGGGATGGGCCGGTGTATTTGGGATCGGATAGCAATGTCTCAGTAGACAACGGGTTCCCGATTTTACCTGGAGAAACCTTCATATTAGAGGGGGATTTTACTCTGTATGCAATTGCAACAATTAGCCAACAGTTAAAAATTCTCGAATTAAATTAGGGAGGCAATAAAAATGTCGCGGCAAAATTTAAATATTAATCATTATGCAGCAAGCAGTGGAAGAAAAATAGCTGAAGATGGAACAACGGTAAATTCAGCGGATATTTTACGGAAATTAGAAGAGAAGATCGATTCTGCGTTAGATGTTCAACTAACGGGGAGTAATCTTGAGTTTTATCCCGAAACACAAAATGTAGAAGTGAACAAAATTGAAGAAATCTTATCCAACCAAAAAGAGATTATAAATGTCATGAACTCTGATAAATTAATTTTCGGCATTTATTGGAATAAAGAATCTAGTCCGCAAATGACACGGACTGATGCAGCAGAAGGTCTTGTTGCAAATGTTGGTGTAGATGGAGAATTAGTTAAAAACGATTTTGATCGGATGCCGATATTCGGAGAAATGCACGAAGCGGAAGATGAATACGGAAACAGATTTACACGCATTCCGAAATTTTACATCCAAAAAACAGGCGGGAAGAATCATTTAATCAAGAGAGTTTCAAAAACAAGATATCCAGGCTTTTATTTACCTTGGTTATTTTGGGATTTTGAGAAAAATGAAGAACTAGAATATTACGACCACGGGAAATACAAGGGAAGCTTGAGTGCCGACGGGAAACTAGAATCTAAATTCGGTACAATTCCTACGGTGTTTAGAAATATAGTGCAGTTCAGAAATGACGCTAGAAACAACAATGATGCAAACGCTGGATTAACAGGTTATCAACAATTGGATATTCACGCACAAGACGTATTAGAAACTCTGATCCACATTGAATTTGCGACGTTGAATTCTCAGTCTGTTATGCAAGGGTTAGTGTCAGGTGCATATAGTGACAGTCATACTATTACCTTAACAGAGCAAGGGGTTAATCGGGCAGTTGTGTCAAATGCTACTGCCGGTCAGTTTGTTGTAGGACAATCCATAAGCATTGGAAGTTCAAGAGGAAACACTAGCGTCGTCCACGGACGCACAGTAACAGATATAAACGTTGTCGATGAAAGCAATCAAGAAATTGTTTTTGATGGTGATCCAATAGATGTAACGGAAGGGAATGTTATTTGGTCTAGTGGATGGAGAAATGGGTTTAGTGCGGATATTGCAGCATCAAGTGGTAGTATCGGTGATAATACAAGCGGAAGGTATCCGTGTATGTATCGTGGTATCGAGTCGCCGTGGGGGATTTATGGCAATTTGTAGATGGGGTTAATATCAATGACCATCAAGCTTGGGTGTCTAAAGATGCAAACAACTATGCTAGTAATGTATTTGCCCACCCGTATGAAAAGCTAAATTACGTAAACGCCACTTCAAACGGTTGGGTTATAGGAATGGGTCTTGACAATAAACACCCATTTGCGAATTTCCCGACAATATTAGGAGGAAGTTCTACAACTTATTACTCCGACCATTATTGGCAAGCGACAGGGCAAAGAATTGCCCTCGTCGGCGGGCACCTGTATAATGGTTCGATTGCTGGTCTTTCGTATTGGGACTTGTACTTTTCTTCTGGGGCTTCGGCTTGGTCTCTCGTCGGGCGGCTTCTTAAAAAGCGCTCTTAGAGAGGGCCTGGGAGAAACCTCTCCCAGGAAAGTAAATGCTTTTTAAAAATCATTTAAGATAGATTAGGGTTATAGGGTGCGCGCTTGCCCTCGTCGGCAGGAACCTGAATAATGGTTCGAATGCAGGTCTTTCGTATTGGAACTTGAACAATTCTTCTGGGGATTCGAATTGGAATCACGTCGGGCAGACTCTTATTAGAATAAAAAAATTGTGGAATTATTGCACTCTATAATCCTTACCCCTTGGTAAAAATTCGCCGTAAAGAGCAGGGTTTAGTAGCAAGTCGAAAGACCTTGAGGCTAATAAGAAAGGAAATACATCGTTGAAAAGACAGGGATACATTTATGAAAAGATATACGATATTAACAACATAAAACACGCTATTATGAAAGCTTCTCTTGGCAAACGTAATCAAAAGCGTGTCAGTACCATTTTAAATGATATGGATTATTACGCTTATCAAATACAAAAGATGCTTGTTAATAAAACATACACACCATCTAAACCACAAATAAAAACAATAAAAGATACATCCAGTAACAAGATAAGAACTATCTATAAGCCTAACTTTTACCCTGACCAAATCATTCATTGGGCATTGATGCTACAAATAGAACCCATTCTTTCGAAAGGGATGTATGAATATAGTTGTGGTAGTGTTCCGAAGCGAGGTACTAGCCAAGGACAAAGGATTGTGAAAAGATGGTTAGATTCTGATTTTAAGAACACAAAATATTGTTTGAAAATGGATGTAAAGAAATTTTACCCGTCTATAAACGGTGAAATCTTAAAACGAATGTTTCGCAGAAAAATCAAAGACAATGATTGCTTATGGTTAATAGACATTATTATTGACGGTAATAAGGGGCAACCAATAGGGTTCTACACTAGTCAGTGGTTTGCGAACTTCTTTTTAGAGGGATTAGATCACATGATAAAAGAGAAACTTGGCGTAAAGTATTACGTTCGATATGTGGATGACTTGGTGTTGTTAGGCTCCAATAAGCGAAAATTGCACAGAGCAAGAAAAGAAATCGAATCTTATCTTAATGATATTGATTTAACATTGAAGGACAACTGGCAAGTTTTTCGAACAAGCAAACGAGATATAGACTTTCTGGGTGTAAGGTTATCTCGAAACAAAGTCACGTTACGCAAAAGAAACGCTTTACGAATAAGGAGAAGAGTCAGAAAGGTTAAACGCAAAGGATTTTTAAACGAGAAAGACGCATCCGCTATCATCAGTTATTGGGGATGGATTAAACGAAGTAATAGTTATCATTTTTATCATAAGAATGTGAAACCTATCGTTTCTATGAATTTGGCAAGAAAGGTGGTGAGTACGAATGCAAAAATACGGAATGTTGGTGGACGAGAATTTATTGCTAAGCTCAAGACAACTTGAAGGATATAAACCTGTAGAATATGCAAAAATCCCTGATTTTGACCAATCTACACACTATGCGGCACAAGTGTCTCCTGTAGAGGAAGAGGTACGGATCTTTGTAGATGTAGAAATTAAAGAACTAGAAAACGTTGACGAAGGTGAAGGATTTGACGAAATGGCAGAATTTAATTGAGGTTATCCAGCAACAAGATGAACTTATTATGCAACAGAGCAAAACAATTATTGAGCTGGTTAATCAGAATGTAGAGCAGGAACAAATGATTAATGAGTTGATGGAAAAACCCAACTAACGACGAAGCGTTAGTTGAAGAAGAAGCATCTTAAAAAAGGTGCTTCTTATGTTTAGTAAGAGGCGATGATCTAAAATGCTAAGAAGTGCCGTAAACGAAGTGAGTAGGTTTACTTTGGAGAATGGGGATACTGTTGTTACTTATGAGGATTCAATGGCCGGTTGTTTCATTTCTGTAGTCTTTAATAAAGAAAAGCAAACAGTAGCTATAAGCTGTTCAAAAGAATAAAATACTAGTTCTAATCACCTTTCCAGAATTTTGATATTTTGCTATGCTAGTTTAGTATAAATTGGGCGAAGGTGGTTTTTATTTTGAGCTTATTTGAATGGCTTTCAGATTCCAAAACCTACAAGAAGTTAGATGAATCATTTTCAAATCAAGTAAGTAATCTTAATCCTGATACAGTTCTTATTTTGCTCAACGCCTTTTTGTGGATAGCGATTTTTATATTTATTGTGTATTGGGGCGTTAAAATATATAAAATCGCAAAAACACCAGGTAAAGATCTAATTAAGAAATACAAAGAAAATCTGCAAAGAACTAGCGATGATTCTAAACAGAAATCGATAATTCTTACTTTGATTGATCAAGTTAATGACGAGATTAAAGACCTAGTTTCTTTAGATGATCAAAAGACTGATTTAGTTCATGAACATGGTAAAAAGGTGCTTAATTTTACAACAACCCAGGTTCCTCTTTCGTTAAAAAGCACCAAAAGTATAAATCATCGTTGTGCAGTTTTTGTTTTAGATGAAGAAGATCCTTCAAAGCTTAAAATATTTGAAGGTTGCGGATACAGTATTAAGGGTAAAGAAAAATTAAGGTTAGATAGCAAGGAAAGTATTGCAGGAAAAGCATTCACCAGCGGAGAATATCAATATGAAAAAGACCTAACAAAAAGTAAGGATTTTAAGCCGCATCCCAAAGCGACAAAGGAGTACTTTTCCTTACTCTGCTATCCTGTTGTTGTTAATGAGAAGGTTGTTGCTGTACTAAGTATTGATGGGTCTGTTAAAGATTGTTTTACAAAAGACGACATTGCATATGTCAAAATGTTTTCAAATCTAGTAGGTATTACATTGAGCGTAATGAAGTATAATGTAACTAACCAAAAAGAGAGGGGAGATATCGATGGCGAAATACAGAACACTGGATGAAGCCAGAAAAGCCTATTTAAATGGAAAATTGACCCCCGAAGAGTATGCAGCGCATTTAAAGAAAAATTTACTTGCAGATAATAATCGCCGTGAATTTGATAGGAAGTCAAAAAGAATTGAACGTAAACTTGAACTAGTTTAACGACTAAAGAGCCACAGAATTATTCTGTAGGCTCTTTTTCGTGTTTGAGTAAGTCACCAGGGCTAACATCAAGATAAGTACAGAGCTTGTCTAGTAACTCCCTAGGATACCTTTCTAATTCATCGTTATATAGTTGCCTAATCGATTCTAGTCTGTGATTGATATCTCTGGAAACTTGGCGCAATGACAACTCTCTTTCATCAAGCAAGGCCTTTAAATTTGATTTAATCATAATAACACCTCCTCCCTTAATTATAAATGTCTCGTAAAAAGTGTCAATAATTTATTGACTCGTAAAAAGTGACATGTTACTATTAAGTCACGTTAAACGAGTCAAAAAGGGAGGGCTTATTATGAAACTATCAAATCTCTGGTCGGTTTATGAAATGGACAAGCGTACACAAGGGTACTCGAAGCACACGTTACAAGCCTATGCTATTCAGTTTAGATTATTAGTTGAAGCGTTAGAGGATATGAACATCGAGGAAATAACGGTATTCCACTTAAAGCAATACATTGCCGCACATGCGGATCGACTCAAGACCAGTAGCCTGGAACATCGAATTAAAACAATGAGATCTCTTTTTCGTTACGCGAATGAAGAGGGGATTATCGAAACGAATCCTGCTGCTAGACTTAAGTTTCCTAAACAAGGTGCAAGGGTGCCTAAATTTTTAAAAGAAGAAACGATTGAGTTGCTTAGAATCGGTTCTAAAACTGCTCTGGAATCAACACTTATTGAGTTTATGTATTCAGCTGGTGTGCGGATCGGGGAAGTGTACAGATTGAATCGTGATGACTTCAACTTCTCTGACCGCTCCGTCATCGTGAGAGGGAAGGGAGATAAAGAGAGGGAAGTTTATTTCTCAAAACGTGCTGAGATATGGATCAAGCGTTACCTCAAAGAAAGACAGGATGAAGATCCAGCTTTTATTGTCACTGAGCGCAATCCACACAGAAGAATGAGTATCGCTCAGATTCGTTATGTAGTAAAAAGGATTGCGAAGCGTGCTGGAGTGGACGAGAACGTGTACCCACACAAATTAAGACACACTTACGCTACGCACTTAGTTAACCGCGGTGCACCTATAGAAGTTATCCAACAATTCCTAGGTCATAGCAAAACCGAAACAACTATGATCTATGCTCATTTATCCGGTGAACACAGAAGAGAAGTTTATAGAAAGTATTTTTAGAGTCCTAGCCAGGGCTCTTTTTTATTTCGATGAATTCAGAGGTGATGTTGTGGAATATCAAATTGCGAGTGAAATAGCAACCAGCCAAGCTGTGTGGGCGATTTTATGTATCGTTCTTGCAGCTTATTTTATTAGGGAAACACGCAAGGAAAAAGCCGAAAGTGAAACTAGACTACTTATGATGCATGAAGAACAAAGAAAAGAGTCCGCGCAACGAGAAAAGAATCTAATGGAACATTTAAAACGTTCGAACGCTAGCCAAGAGAAAACATCGGAAACATTGGAGCAAATCCAATTTTCCCTAACCTCATTAGAAAATCGAATGGATCGGGTTGAAAAACATTACACAGAGCGTAGCTAATGCTGCGCTTTTTCTATTTCATTGAGAGGAGGTGTGGAAATGGGTAAACAAACCGTTATTCGAATTATCGTATTCGCTTTAGCTTGGGTTAACACTCTTCTAGCCAATACAGTTTATGACCTATCGTGGATTAATGAAGAGTCTGTATCGTTATTTGTAGCATTTGTTTGGTCTATGTGGACAGGTTGGAAAGATAATGACATTCGTAAAAAGACTATTGAAAATAAGGCTAAGTTAAAAGAATTAGAGGAGATGAAGAATAATGACTAAAATTATTGATATCAGAAACGAAACCCCTAAACGATCTACACGTGCTGAGTCTCGAATTAAAAAAATCGCTCGCCATCACTCAGCCACACTAACAGGGGACTTTTGGTCCTTCTGGAACGGTAGATGGAAAGGACTAGGCTGGTTAACGGGTGGTTACCATGAGATTATCTTTCCAGATGGGACGGTTCAACTCTGTTATGATTCTACCGTTATTACAAATGGGGTAAAAGACCACAACACTGTCACGTATCACATTTGTATGGTTGGTAACGGCTCATTTACAGACGCCCAAGAAAAGGCATGGGAAGAACGTTGTAAGCTTGCTATGAAGCGTTTTGGATTGAAAGAAAGTGATGTTCTAGGTCATAAAGAATTTAGTGGTCAAAACACAGCGTGCCCTGGCATTGATATGAACAAAGTGAGAGCATCACTTAAAGGGAATAAAGTAGAAGTGAAGGAAGAAGTTATTAAAGAAGTAGTTAAGCCGGTTGTAAAAGGGGTTCAAACGTCTTCACAACGAGTTTTAAGGAACGTTAGACCATTTATGACAGGAGAGGATGTAAAAGTCGTTCAACGTGCTGTAGGAGCTAAAGTGGATGGTTTCTATGGGGATGAAACAGAACGTCTTGTTAGAGCATTCCAAGAGCAGCACAACCTCATAATCGATGGAATAGCAGGACCTCAAGTCTTTAATGCTATCAAAGCCGGTAAGAAACTTTCTAAACCTAAATACAGTCGTTTATTACGTGTGGCTTCTCCTATGATGAGAGGAAAAGACGTTGAAGCCGTTCAAACAGCTCTAGGAGTAGCTATTGATGGTTGGTATGGTCCAGTAACAGAAGGAGCAGTTAAAGACTTCCAACGTTCTCAAGGGATCGCTGTAGATGGTATTGTAGGTCCTCAAACTTGGAGTAAATTGTTCTAATAAAAAACTTCTTATTTATTGTGGGGTGCAAAAATGAGTCTCAGTGATTACGAGACTCATTTAGCTTCTTTTTTTATAAGTGTGAAGGAATTAATATCTATAAAGTCATTTGGCTTCGCATTCATTAAAAATTTACGAGTAATTGCATAACTATTTCCATAGATGTTGAGATTAGGATAATTTAAAAATCCTTTGTCATGACTTAGAATATCATTGACTCCAATTGAGTTAGCAATAGCAACATGTTTTGCGTCTTCGATACTTCCACCATAAGTTGAATACAATGTTTCAGCTGACCTATGAACAACAGTATCATTATAATCATTTGCAGTTACTTCTAAACCTAAGTTCTCTAAAAGCGAAAAAAGCTCATCTCGTTTTTGGAGAACAGATTTATTCAATTGACTAGATTGATATGAGGTCATTTTATTTTCTGCCATTTTCCAACTTGGTGTGTTGCCGCGCTTTGTTATACCATTCAAATCTGCATATTTACTATATTCTGAAGCGTGTAGAACTCTCGTAACTTCCTGTTTAGTATGTGAAGACCAAAAAATTACACCGTCTTGTTGAGTCACGCTAGTTAGAAAAGACTTTACTAAATCACTATTTTCACGATCTAGAGCTATGTCTATAATTGGATTCGCATCTAAATA
Organism: Halalkalibacter krulwichiae; assembly: GCF_002109385.1. Lineage (NCBI taxonomy): Bacteria > Bacillati > Bacillota > Bacilli > Caryophanales > Bacillaceae > Halalkalibacter > Halalkalibacter krulwichiae. The sequence continues at coordinate 431,092 of NZ_CP020814.1, forward strand.
TATAGTCTCTGGATAAGGAATTGTGGTATTTCCCCAATTAGCATCGTTAATACTAAAAACAACAGATTTTTTTTCGTTACTCATCAGTAAAGGAACCACCCTCGTGCTTTCGTACCATTCTATTGCATCAGGATGGATACTCAGTTGAAAGTTATTTAGATTTTCAAATATTTGTTTTTTATTTTTATCATTTAATGCTTTTTGTTTTTTAAATCGGTTTATTAATTCTTTTCTTTTTTCTATAGGTTGGATCCTTTTTTCCATATCACAACCTCTTTCTATATTATTATTTATACATTTTCTTTGATAATTTGACTAAGTCTGTTTGAAAAATATCTAACATTCCGCTGATTGACTTGCTAATTTCTGTAATGTTTTTAACATCGTAAGTGAGCAATTGTGCTCTCAGAAATATATTATTTTCATTTCTTATGTAAGGTTCAAGAAATAAATCGCCCTCATAATCTTCAGTATTAACAATAAACCTTTGTCCTACACCTTTTATATATGTAGGAAGGTCATCCTGAATGACACTAAATTTATTTAAAGATTGTTGAAGTGAATTTTGTTCAACGAAATCTGTTCCTTCCATTTTTAGCTCTACCCGGCCAACTTCTTCAAATTCTAGCAAATCATTTACATCTTTTAGGATTGAAGCAATATATTGAATGTCAATATTATTTAATTTACCTGAGTAAACATATGTAATTTGTCCAGGAGCAATTGCTACTGCGTCTGTAGCACCTCTAAAAAATAGCGCACCGTTTTGTTCCTGAAAGTCAGGGAAATCCTTAAGTACTGATCGTAATTTTAATTTATCTACAGAAAAATCTTTAATTTCATTCAAAATAAAGTTGAAGTTTGCATTTAAAATATTCATTTAAGCCTCCATTTTGGTGCCTTTTTGTAATTATCTTACATTATTTATCTACTTTCATGCAATGAAATTCTATTAGAATAAATATAAATAAAGGACAAACAGAATTTTCATGTCAGATAATCATCTGTAAATTGTTGAACTTTGTCTCTTTTTGAATATTATTAAGAAAAGGAGGCATGTCTTATGAAAAAAGAATTAAATGATCTTATAGTTGAATTTGAAATGAAATTAAAAAGACCTCTAAAAGAGATCGAGGTCAAGGTGCTTGAATTTCTTATCAAGACAGAACCGAAAAATTCATCTGAATCCGATCCTCTTCAATACCTCCAGTAAGTCCTTCTTGCTTTTACCTGTCCACAACATTAATTCTTCCATTGTCGGATTTCTCCCTTTAGTTATGTTTACGTTTTGTATGATTTGTTTTACCTTTCGTTCGATGTCGTTCATAATTTTCTCTTCCTTTTTGATCGGATAAAAAGAAGAGCCGATTAAGGCTCTTCGTTGCTTTAACTAACTTCCTCAAACAACTCTGCAATATCATGAACATTCAACACATTCATTATTCGTATTAAATATCCCACAGAAGGTGTAGATTTTGCTACTCCGTCAATGTTTTTGCACCAATTAGAAACTTGGGAACGCTCTGCCTCTATTTGTTCCGCTAACCAAGTTTTAGAAATCCCTTTTGATTTTAAATATATCCCCAATTTGCTCCTGACTTTTATTTTCAAATCAACCAGCCTCTCCTAAAGAAATACCTGGTAATATTATCTCTTATTCTAGCCCGATGAACAATTGAGTAAAAAAGTATACATTTTCGTAAACAATTTTATAAATGTACGTGCATAAAAGAGATGCGCATTCAATAAACTCTTAATAACTACTTGAGAAGGAGGTAAGAACATGAACGATAAATACATTCGAAAACCGATAGTATTTAATAGGCGATCCGCTTGGCACATGGAAATCTATACGAGGATTCAAGGGGAGTCAGACAACTTTTCTGGATATGTAATGTCTATTCTAAAAGAACACTTTGATAGGAAACCCAGATTAGAGAAGAGTCATTATGCAGAGTCAAAAACAATCGATAAAGAGATTGAAAGAAATGGGAAAGAGCATCCGACTTTGGAGGTTCAACAAGAAATAATAGAAAATATAACTCTTCCCAAACTATTCAGGCCATAATTTTCAAATGTACCTGCATTTTTGGAATATGGTAAGCATAAAATGTTCCAAAGGAAACTTGTGAACGACGGAACATTTTATGAATAGCTTATCCATACCGTTTTAGAGCGGCAAACTTCCGATTAGCAAGCCTGTCAGACCGATAGTTATTAACACAGCTTCAACCATAGTTATTAACTCCTTTCTTGAAGATATTGTCTTCAATTTTATTTTGGTCAAAACGTATAAAATTATACACGAAAGGGTGTTTTATTTTATGACAGCATCATGGTTATTCTTTATCGGTGTACTTTTCACATGGACTATTTGGGTAGGGTTTGGATTTAAATGGTATGTAAATAAACACGCGAAGAGAAACAAAAAACTTAGATAAGGGGTGATCGAGGTGAGAGCAGAGGTAATTACCTTTAGTGACTTTATGGACGGGAGTTTCGATAGTGTTAAGATTAAGCCTAAGAATCTACAAAGGTTAGCTATCACGCTTTGGACGACATCGGCAGCATTAATGACATCGCCAGCTATGGCATCAACAAAGACAACCAGCTTATGGTCGGAGTTCAAACCTCTCTTTGGTGTATTCCAAGACGTCGCTATGATTATAGGTGCAATTGCCATTTTTGCTGGATTGATTACAATGGTGTTTAAAAAACGATTAGGTGTGCAAATGATCGTTACGTCATCGATTATTGTAGGAGGGTGTTTCTTGGTCCCTGCGGCAATCATGCTAGTATCAATAATTGGCACAATGCTTAATGGAGCCTTAGAGAATGTCTTTAATAATTTCCAACTAGAAAACTCAGTTAAGGTGAGTGGTTGATATGGTCAGGTTCGTCGGTGGTGTTGTGGTTGGTATCTTAGTAGGTTCATTTTTCGGTTGGGTTTTAGGTGTTTTCTATGCAGTTGAAGCTATAGAGCCAACTCTAATAATGAAATATTTAGCGACATTAAAGGGGTTGATGTGATGAAGGTTGTTGTAACTCCTAGAAAAAAATTATGTAAGCCGATTGAGAAGCCTATAAAACAATATAAAGAAAGATTACCCGCTGTCATAAAAATGAATTATCCAATAAAAACAGAAGGGTATCAAGTTAAACAAATAAACCAAGATGTAACAATATATCAACCTAAAATGAAGCAGACAATCGAAACATTGAAAGAGTTCGGAAACGAGAAGATAGGATTTAAAATAGCCGAGCCTAAAAATGTCACATATCGTATTCAGCCAGTACCAAGCACAAAAAACGATAAAGTGAATCTGTTTATTGATGCATACGCAAATAATTACAGACAACTAGCGCAACAATTATCCAGAATTAAATGGGATGAAGAAGGGGTTCACTTACCTGAACAGGATAAGGTGTTTTTTGAAACAGAAATTACAAATAAGGCATTTAATCAATATATCACCACTTCGGAGAATTTAGCAGAATACACAAAGCAACAAGTTGATTTTACGTGGTTTAAGTCTCCTATTTATCGAGTGAAAGAAGATAAGATTTACAAAGGTGTTCACTCAGAAAATACCATTGGATATGAGTTTTCATTGCAAAGATCTTCAGGACTTGCGCTTGATATGGTGAATCAACAATATACCGAGAAGCCTTTGAGGGAATTCTTAGAGCTTAGTAAAACTTTATTGAAAGGAGAAAAGGTGATTATCCAGTTTGGCTTTAAGTCTTGCGAGAGTGATTGGTGGAAAGATGCTGAGGCCGAAATTAAGAACAATAGGAAAGGTTCAAAACCCACCGACAAGTCAAAATTGAAGCTAGGATTTGCTGGCTTTGATTGTTGTTTAAGATTAATTGTAAACACTGCCGATAAAAGCAGGCTTGAAACTGTTGCAAGAGGGTATATCTTATCACTAAAACAATTGGATGATGATAATAAGCTTATTGAAAAGAAGGTTCATAAGAAGAAATTTGATGCCTGGTTAAATAAGAAGGTATTGAAAAGGAAAATTACTGTTCCTTACAAATTTACAAACAGATTTATCTTAACGCATCGCGAAATAAAGAACTTTATTAAGATACCACAACGTACCCTTCAAAAGGACTTTGAACTAGATGTAAACGAAAGGGAAGAAACAACCGTTCACAAGAGTCTGCTGTCAAAAAGCGGTTTAAGGATTGGTCATTCAAAAGTTGGTGATGAAAACTATCCTATCACTTTGCCCTTTAATAAAACCAAGCAAGCGTTAGACGATTTCATGAAAACTTATGTATTTATGGGAGCGCCGCGAACAGGGAAAGATACATCTCAATGCAACTTCCTGATTGAAGCAGCTAAGTTTGGTTGTGGAGCGATTGTGCCGGATGTAATTGATGAAAAAGGCAATGACAGAGGAATGGCCGATACATTAAGGGATGCTATTCCTAAAGATAAACTTATAGATGTTGATTTATGCGATACGAATTATCCTATTTATCTTGGATTTGATGACTTGATCGAGCTGATCGGCGAAGGTGGTGTTGATGAAATCGCTAGTGATTTAGTCAGGATCCTTGATCTGGAAGAACACTACGCTTCAAAATCCTTAACGAGATTAATCGCTAAAGCTTGCAGATGTAATTTGTACAACATGTTTTGTTTTCTGAAATCAGATAGTTACGCTAAAGAGGTTTATAACCAGTTATTAAGTACTGATGAACTACTTGCTATGCAGGTGAAAAACGAATATATAGATGTAACTGTACCAGCAAATGTGAAAGGCGCTGTTTTATCAAGAATAGATGACTTATTAGGAATTGGGATAGTAAAGAACATGTTTGCTCAGAAACCGTCAGCCAGATTTAATTTGAAGAAATTTATTGAAGAGAATAAGGTTGTTCTTATTAGAATGAGAAAGACAGGAGGAGTCGGTGAGTTTGGAGCAAGAGTGCTGATGAACATATTGACACTTAAGGTATTCAGAATTAAGAAGATGCTTCAGAATGATACTTGTACATTTATGGTCTTCAATGAACCGCACCAATATGACAGTAAAGCACTTACTCAAACAATGGAGGATATGCTATTAGAATGCCCTAAGTATAGGTTAGGACTATTATTTGCTTTTCATCATCCAGCTAAGCTTCCAAAGTCTCTATGGGATAACATGCAAACTGCAGCAATGAACTTCTTCTTATTTAAAAACACAAACTTTAGTGTCTATAAGGACTTAGCAGATCAGTTGAAGCCAATAGATATAGATGTAGCAATGAAAACAGAAAAATACGAATCTATATTTTTGCCATATATCAATGGAAAGCAGTTAACGCCTCTATTCGTGAAAATGCTACCGCCAGCCAAAGATCGGCAAGAAATGTATGACAATAGTGATCTAAAGGGGCAGCACGCCATAAAGTATGGTACACCTATTACAATTGTGCGGCAGTCAATTAAAGAAAGAGAAATGGCTATGTATACGAAAGAGGAAGACGGAGAAGAAAAGCCGAAATCAAAGAGTAAAAAAGCATAAGGGGATGAGGGTATGAAGCGGAAAATGGTGAGATTTAATTACGACGATGAAAAACTTCTGAACCACGCGCTTCAATACGATTTTTCGGATTATATAAAAAGGCTTATTGAGTATGATATGGTTAACAACATATTTAATGACACTAGAACCATTCATGAGGTATATATCAATTGGATGAGTAAGAATGTGTGGAGAGATTGACCACGATACCACAAAATGACCACACAGTAATATAAAATAGATTGCGTTGGTTTACACTACTTTATATTATCGGCTTTTTAACCTTCATTACATTCCATTAAATTAATATAGAAGAAACTAGTCTCAAAGCCTTCTCGAAACAACGCACGTTGAGTGCGTCTCGCAACTTTTTTTAATAGAAGGCAACTAACCTCTAACTCAATGAGAAGATAAATGATAAGGGGACTATTTAAAAGCTTACCAGCACCCAAAGTGTTGCCACATACAATCGGGACATTGCGAAGCGGTCCCGTGGTTGGGGTATCAAATTTTATTAAAAGAACGAGTTCCGATATTGGTGGAATTCGTTCTTTTTTGCTTGTTAAGGTGTGTATCTCCAATCTATTCATGCAACATATGAGAATACATATTTTTAAAGTGTTAAGCGTCGATTTCCTTTATAACAAACCCTCTTGCAAAGGTATTTAAAATACGTATGAGGCGATCTGTCATTTCACCGGGTGTCACATCAAAACCCTGCGCAATCCAGTCCATAATTAATCCTGCCGTACCATATGCCATATAACGCTTTTGGTGGTAATCATCAACAGAAGATACGTCGTATTGAATATCGAATTTATTTTTCAATAAATTAAATATCGCTTCAGGCAGTTGCTGGTGAATGTTTGGCAAAGTATCTTCTAAAAGTAATAATGTAAAGTAATCACGGTGATCGTAAATATAATACAACAAATCGAACGAGTTTGTTGTTAACTCTTCTACTTTTACCCGACTATCACTTTGGTATTTTGACGTGCTGTAATACTGAATGGCTTCAAACATTTCATTCATTAACTCTTCAACAAGCTCATTTATGTTTTGATAATACACATAATAGGTTGTTCGATTATATTGCGCATAATCAACGATGTCCTTCACCGTAACAGCACTATATCCCTTTTTATGTACGATTTCAATAAATGCCTTTTTTAAGAAATTCTTTGTCTGCATCGCTTGTTTGGAGTTGGATTTCATCATATTCCTCTCCTATTAGACAGATTTGATGAAAGTGTTGGTTTCCTCAACATTATAGCAAATATTAAGGATGGTTTACAGAAAGAGAAACCTAGTAAACTATAAGTGTAGCTAGATTTATTAGGAAGTTACAAAATATAAGATTTGAACAATTTGGAGGAGATAGTATGAGAGGTTGGCTATTTTCAGGTACAAATAAACCACTAGAATTGATTGAAAAAGAAGTTCCAAAAGCGATTCCAGGTCACGTTGTGATAGACGTGAAAGCTGCTGGTCTATGTCATTCAGACGTTGCAGCATTACAAGATCCAGGTTGGATGCCACTTTTCCCAAATGGTCCTGTTATTATGGGACATGAGTTTGCTGGGGTTGTTATTGAAGTGGGTGAAGGTGTTGAAGGTATTAAAGTTGGAGATCGCGTTGGGGCTAACCCAATGGATCGAGCAACGAAAATAACTGCTGGGTACAACTATGACGGTGGATATGCAGAAAAAGTTCGAGTTCCTGCTCACCAATGTGTAATTATCCCTGAAAGCGTTTCATTTATGGAGGGAGCAGCTTCAACAGACGCAGGAATCACAGCGTATCGTGCTCTTTTCAGTATTGGACAAGCAAAAGAAGGTACAAAATTAGGAATTATCGGTATCGGTGGACTTGGTCAATTTGCTCTACAAATGGCATTGATTAAAGGGTGCGAAGTATACGCTACAGATGTATCTCCAGAAGCTCGAAAACTTGCTGAAGAATTAGGGGCTACAAAAGTTTACGATACTATTTTAGATATGAAAGAAGCTGAATGTGATGTTATTGTTGACTTTGCTGGCTTTGGACAAACAACTTCTGATGCACTAGAAGCTGTAAAAGTTCAAGGAACAGTTGTCATAGTTGGTATGGGTAAATTAGAATCAAATATCAACACGTATTTAATGATTACGAAAGAAATTAAGCTATTAGGAAGTAATGGTGGGTCAGTAGAAGATCTGAAAGGTGTATATGATTGTTTCGCTACTGGAAGAATGAGCCCAAATTTAATCACAATCCCATTTGAAGAAATCGACAAAGGTATAGAAAAACTGAAAAATCATGAAGTAAAGGGACGCTTAGTAGCTGTATTTGAATAAATATAAAACTATCCTCTATAATGATAAAGCCTGTGATTTTTGTCTTGAAATTTCACAGGCTTTTATACTTTTAGCACAAAAATCTAAAAATAATATCATAACAAACAAGAAAGTAAATTTGATTTCACCCAAATTCTTCAATCGCTCTACTCGAAGCTAGTTATGTCCCAGCTTGTTTTATTTCAGTTAAATTGTAATATCCGAAAATGACGAAATTTTCCCTAGTTAATTTTTAAGATTTTCACTTTCTTCATTTAAAAAACCTTTGTTAAAGGTAATATGAACCAAAAAAAATTACGTTTTTGTTAATTTTAGTGACGGTTAACTGTAAAGTAATTATAATTCCATTTATAGGAAAATAATATATTTTTTTAGTTAGGAGTTATAATTATGAAGAGATTGAAACGAATTGGAAGTGTAGTGGGTGCGGTATCTTTAGCTACAATGTTAGTTGCATGTTCAACAGATTCTTCTACTGTATCAGTGGTGGTAGAAGCAGAGGAAGAAGAAGTTATCCGTGACATCACAGAGAAGGAAGTTCTGGAATTTCAGCAAAGTTGGGGAGAAGGAATTGTTCATATCGGAGAAGTACACAGCGAAGGTGGCGACTATGAAGCCGCTGCATCTGAGCATATCGAGCGTTTCTATGGTTATGACATAGGCAATGTTCTTTTCAAACCTACTTTAGCTAGTGAAAAACGTTTCCGCGATACCTTTGAAGGCGCATTGTCTTATTTTATAGGAGGAAATGAGGCATACCCCGAGGATAACGGCTTTGCTATTGCACCTTGGACAGATGTACAGTGGGAAAATGAAGGAGTTATAATTGAAGGAAATAAGGCTGTAAGTATGGGTGTTTACTATTTTACACCAGCTAATGGGGGAGAACCTGTCGAGGTAGAATACAATTTCGCTCATACAAGAAATAATGATGGCGATCTGAAAATTGTCCTTCACGGCTCTCATTACCCGTATAGTCCTTAATTAGTTTTCTCTGTTTATATTAAGTGTTAGTTTTAAAAATAGCGTAGAGGAGTGGGGGGTAACCTGCCCCTCTTTTTGGTTATACCTAGTACAGAGGATTTAGTGCAAGTCTGATGCATGTTAGTGGAGTTCTTTTCTGTTTTATATAAATGTCACTCCATCCATTGCAATATGTTTTTAGGCTAAGTAAACTATTAATATGAAATTGATTTCATGTATTTGAACAATGGAGTGATCGTTAAGTGGCTACCATATCAGATGTTGCAAAATTATCGGGATTATCGAAGACGACGGTTTCCCGTGTGATAAATAATCATCCTTATGTTTCAGAAAAGAAGAGAGAGCTAGTACTAAAGGCTATGAAAGAGCTTGGATATACACCGAACCCTTCCGCAAGAAGGCTGAGAGGTCAGTTAACAACGACATTAGGCGTTATTGTCCCTCGAATTGTGAATCCATTCTTTGCACATTTAATAAATTCTATTGAGCAAGCTGCCTATAAAAAGGGTTATCAAGTGTTGATTTGTCAAAGTTATGAAGATAAACAAAAAGAATTAGCATTTTTAGATTTATTAAAAACAAAGCAAGTAGACGGAATTATTATGACTTCAATTGAAAATGATTGGGCGGTTATAGAATCATATAATGAGTATGGGCCTATTATGTTATGTAATGATTACGTAAATCAAAAAGAAGTTCCGATGATTCGCCTAGATCAATCAAAAGGGGCTTATACAGGGGCCAATCATTTAATTGAACGGGGGCATCAAAAAATAGCCTACTGTACCGGTGGATTATTTGATGAAGAAGGAAAAGGGAAAGATCGCAATCAGGGGTTTCAAAGAGCACTAAGTGAAGCTGGAATTAAGATTGATCCAAAATGGATTTTTATTGATCAACATACGATTGAAGACGGCAAACACGTACTAAGACAAATTTTAGAGATGAAAGACCGCCCCACTGCTATTTTTACAGGGAGTGATGAAGTGGCGGGTGGAATTATCCTGGAAGCAAAAGATCATGGTTTAACGATTCCTAATGATCTAGCTGTTATTGGGTTTGATGATCAACCAATTGCAGAGATAGTAGATCCTAAATTAACGACCATTCGCCAACCTGTTGATCAAATGGGGGAAAAATCAATAGAAACTATGATTCAAATGCTCGAGAATCCAGAAATGGAGATCAAAAATTATGAGCTTCCAATAGAATTAATTGTACGACAATCGACGTAATGTGTAAGCAATCCATAATTGAACTTATGGATTGCTTCCTTTTGTTAGAGAGAATCTCGGCAAAAAGTGTAGTAATGAGTATTTGTTTGAGTCGCTTGTATATTTTTGGAATGTAGCAATGTACAAGAAAGCGTTGACAGATTTTGAAAATGAAAAGTATAATAAAAACAGAAATCGGTTCCATAACCAAAAGGGGTTTTAAAAGTATCAATCAATAGTCAAAACAAGATATTTTTTTAATTGCATATGGAACCGATACCATATACATATCATTGGTTGATTTTATCCTATTTATTATGAATGAAAAGGGTAATGCTGGATTAATTAGTATTTAAATCACTATATGTTTTTTTGGGGTCAATATGGAACCGATACCACAACTAGAACTTATCTTATGGAGGAAACAACATGGAAAAGAAATGGTGGCAAAAAGAAGTAATCTATCAAATTTATCCGAAAAGTTTCTATGATTCAAATAATGATGGAATAGGGGATATTAAAGGAATTACGCAAAAACTAGATTATTTACAGTCGTTGGGAATTACGATGGTATGGATTTGTCCGATTTATAAATCGCCTATGGCCGATAATGGTTACGATATCTCTGATTATTATCAATTAAACCCGGAGTTTGGAGAAATGAGCGATCTAGATGAGTTGATCGAAAAGGCAAAAGTAAAAGGAATAAAAGTTGTCCTTGATCTTGTTATCAACCATACGTCAGATGAACATCCATGGTTCCAAGATTTACTTCAGAACCCGAATACAAGTCAGTATAGAGACTATTATATTTTAAAAACAGGAGAAAATGGTCAACCCCCTACTAATTGGCGCTCGGTTTTTGGGGGAAGCGTATGGGAGCCTTTGCCAAATACAGATGAGTACTATTTCCATTCATTTGATGTGAAGCAACCTGATTTAAACTGGGAAAATAAAGAAGTAAGAGAAGAGTTATATAAAATGGTGAATTACTGGCTCGAAAAAGGAATTGCTGGTTTTAGAGTAGATGCAATAACGTTTATTAAGAAAGATCAAAACTATGATAATCTTCGTCCTGATGGAGTAGATGGGCTTGTCAAATGTACGAAGAAGGCCCGTAATCAGCCAGGTATTGAAGAATTTTTACATGAGTTAAATGACGAGACATTTTCTAAATATAATTGTGTAACGATTGGTGAAGCTCCTGGGGTACCTTATGAACAATACGGGGATTACATTGGCGACAATGGCTACTTCTCAATGATTTTTGATTTTAGATATGCAGATCTTGATGTTGCTTCTGGAAGTGAGTGGTTTAGAAGAATTGATTGGAATGTCCTAGACTTAAAGAAATTAATCTTTACGAGTCAAAAGGAAATCCAAAAAGCTGGTTGGGGAGCGAACTTTTTAGAGAATCATGATCAGAACAGATCGATCAGTAAGTATATAAAAGAAGAGGAGAATCGAAACTTTTATTCAGCGACCATGCTAGGGGCAATGTTTTTCTTTCTTCGGGGAACACCTTTTATCTACCAAGGTCAGGAAATTGGCATGACAAACTTTGAACGGAAAAATATTGAAGAGTTTGATGACATCTCTAGCATCGATCAATATTATCGTTCTATGAAAGAAGGCTTTAGTGAAGAAGAAGCGCTTCATTTTATTAATTTACGAAGCCGTGATAATTCTAGAACGCCATTTCATTGGAATAATAAGCAATTTGGTGGGTTCTCAGAAGTTAAGCCTTGGTTAGGAATGAACGAGAATTACACAACGATCAATGTGGAACAACAAAAGCAAGATCCGAATTCAATTTTGCAGTTTTATAAAGAAATGATTCAAGTTAGACAGTCGAGCGAGGCAAGTGAATGCTTAATTTATGGAGAAATTGAACCTATTTTAGAAGATCATCCGACGATTGTTGCCTATAAACGAAAGTATCGGAATGAAGAAGTTGTTTGCTATTTCAACTTTTCGTCTGAGGATCAAAAAGTTGAATTAGAACATAGCAATTTTAATGTTCTATTAAACAATTACGAGACCCTATCTGAACAAATAAGTTCATTAAAACCTTACCAAGCACTAATACTCCAAAAGAAAGAAGCGGGTTATAATGAGTGAAAATAAATACGAACGTATAGGAAAAGAACTGATTCAAGTCATCGGTGAAGATAATATTGAATCGTATGTTCATTGTGCGACAAGACTACGATTCTCAGTGAAAGATCGGAAAACGATTAATGATGAGGCCATTGAAAAAATTGATGAAGTAAAAGGGGTATTTTATAATGCAGGTCAATATCAGGTCATTTTAGGTACTGGAACAGTTAATAAAGTCTATTCTGCTCTAAGAGGGGGAGACCAGATGAAGAGGAGGAGCAAGAGTCATCGTCTTCTAATAAGGAAAAGGGAATCAGAAGGGCAGTTCGAACGTTAGCTGATATCTTTATTCCGATCATCCCGATTATTGCTGCAACGGGTTTATTCCTTGGTTTAAAAGGTGTTTTGACAAGTGATGCGTTCTTAGGTTTAATCGGAAAGAGTATAAATGATATTCCTGAATACCTATTAACACTAATATCTGTTCTAACAGATACAGCCTTTGCTTTTTTACCAGCTTTAATCTGTTGGTCTGCCTTTAGAAAATTTGGAGGTATGCCTGTTATTGGTTTTGTACTTGGATTAATGCTAGTTTCTCCGGCACTACCAAATGCCTATGCAGTAGCAGACATTAACAGTGGGGTAGAACCTATTATTGCTTTTGGTTTCATCCCGATTGTTGGGTATCAAGGTAGTGTGTTAACAGCACTTGTTGTTGGGTTCCTTGGAGCGAAATTAGAGAAAAAGTTACGTGCGATCATGCCAAACGCATTAGATTTAATCTTTACTCCGTTCTTTGTTTTGCTTTCTATGATGATTACTGGCTTACTTATTTTAGGGCCGTTATTACATTTTGTAGAAGCGGGGTTAGTAACAGTTGTAACCCAGCTTATAGATATTCCTCTTGGTATTGGAGGGTTATTAATTGGCTTTATTTACCCGTTAGCGGTTATGACGGGGATGCACCATTTATTTATTATGATTGAAACGACTATGCTTGCTAATACTGGATTTAACCCTTTAATTACTTTATGTGCGATGTACGGCTTTGCTAATGCTGGTACATGTTTAGGGATTACAGTGAAAGCGAAAAAAAGTACAGTAAAGGTTACAGGAGCGAGTGCGACAGCTACACAGTTACTTGGTGTTAGTGAACCAGCTTTGTTTGGTGTCGTGATGAGGTATAGTACGAAGCCGCTTTATGTTATGATTGCTTGTTCCGCTGTAGGGGGTGCTATTCTCTCTTTATTAAATGTTCAAGCGAATTCGTATGGTTTAGCAGTCGTTCTTTCTCCTTTAATGTACATTTATGATTGGAGTCAACTGCTTGCTTACTTAGTTGTATCCGTAATCATTTTTGTTGCTGCATTTATCATTACTTATTTATTTGCTGTTCCAAAAGAGGTAATGGTTGAAGAGGATGAGGTGAAAGTTAGGAATGCGGTTTAATATCTAAAATCTGTTTGTTAAAGACGAGTTGGAATTTCAACTCGTCTTTTGTCATTTTGTATGGATACTGAAACTTTATATCAAGATTGATCTTATTAACGTTACATCTAATAAACGGGTCGGGTCGTATTATAGTATAAGAGTAAACACTAATACTGCATACTATCCGCGATCACCACCCAAACCATTTGGAAGGTGTCGCTGTCATACTTGTAGGATAGGGGAGAGGGAGTTAAACCTGCTCCTCTTTTTCATTATAAAATTATTCTGCATCCATAAATGGATATGCAATCTCTGTAGTTGGGGCAAAGTTTTCTTTGATAATACGAGGACTAGTCCAGCGAATCATGTTAAATACAGAACCTGCTTTATCGTTTGTGCCAGAACCACGAGAACCACCAAATGGTTGTTGATTAATGACTGCGCCGGTCGGTTTGTCATTGATATAGAAATTTCCAGCTGCGCCGGATAAGCGGCTTTCTAAGTGCATTATTGCTTGGCGATCTTGTGCAAAGATCGCGCCTGTTAATGCATACATGGACGCTGTATCTACTGCAGTCAATGTTTCTTCTAATTTATCATTTTCATATACATAAATCGTTAATACTGGTCCGAAAATTTCTTCTACCATTGTTTTGAAGTTTGGATTTGTTGTCACGATGATTGTCGGTTGAACGAAATAGCCAACAGAATCATCATAAGTACCACCAACAATAATTTCGGCGTCTTCAGAAGTTGCAGCATAATCGATGTAGCTTGTGATTGAATCAAAAGCAGGTTTATCAATTACTGCACCCATGAAGTTTGTGAAATCTTGGATATCCCCTACTTTAAGCTTAGCAGTTTCTTCTATTACACCAGCTTTTACTTCTTCCCACAAACTTGCAGGGATGTAAGCGCGAGAGGCTGCTGAACATTTTTGACCTTGGTATTCAAACGCACCACGAACTAGGCCAGCTACTACCTTGTCTGCTTGGGCGGTTTCGTGAGCAAATACAAAGTCTTTTCCGCCAGTTTCTCCAACCAAGCGAGGGTATGATTTATAGTTTCTAATGTTTTCTCCTACTGCTTTCCAAATAGTTTGGAACGTATTTGTTGATCCAGTAAAATGGAATCCAGACATACGAGGATCTGTTAATACTACCTCCGAAACTTGTGAACCGCGTGAAGGTACAAAGTTGATTACACCTTTTGGTAGTCCTGCTTCTTCTAAAATGCGCATAAAGTAGTAGTTTGATAGTAATGCGGTTGTTGCGGGTTTCCAAACAACTACATTTCCCATTATTGCAGGAGCTGAAGGTAAATTACCACCAATTGCTGTGAAGTTAAATGGAGAAATAGCCAACACAAACCCATCTAATGGTCGGTATTGTAGACGATTCCAAATATTTTTCGCGCTATCCGGTTGAATTTGATAAATTTGATTAGCATAATCAACGCCAAAACGTAAGAAATCTGCTAATTCCTGTGCGGCATCAATTTCAGTTTGGAATGCTGTTTTGGATTGACCTAGCATCGTTGCAGCATTGATTACGTCACGGTATGGACCAGAGATTAAATCAGCAGCTTTTAAGAAAATGGATGCACGGTGTTCCCATGGCATATTTGCCCATGATTCTTTTGCGGCCATTGCTGCTTCTACAGCCTCTCTCAATTCTTTTTCCCCAGCCTGTGAAAAATTGGCCAATACATGTTGATGATCATGAGGCATAACCACTTGTTTCACTGTATCTGTCTTAATATTTTCTCCATTAATAATTATAGGGATATCGACTACGTTATTAGATTGGCGTTTTAATTCTGCCTTTAATGTTTCTCTTTCTTTTGTACCAGGAGCATATGTATTGCCAGGTTCGTTTTTAGGTGTTGGTATTTTGAAAATTCCGTTACTCATACTTTCACATTCCTTCCTGATTAGTTTATCTTGTATACACCTATAAACAATGCAATAATTGTGCCAAAAAATAAAAAAGGCATAATTTCTCTAAAATCTTTTTAAAACACCATTTTATCAAAATTACTGAGATGTATTATTGTACAATTAGTTTACAAAAGTGTTGAACTTTTACACTTTTGTCTAAAAAATAGTCGAAACGACAGTTTTGCTGACTGCAAAAGGTTCACGAAACAATCAAAAAAAGGTAGACGGACGTGAGGGAATCACAGTCTATCTACCTCGTAATTTATGTGGAAAGAGCTAAAACATAGCTTGTTTCTTTGTTTATTTTCCTATAAAGATTTGTTATGCTCATGTTGTTGCTTACCAGGTTGGCTAACGGCTAGATTAAATTCCTCTTTAATTTCAAAGGACGGATCTTTATCAATAAGACTAACGATAATAATGGCAATTGAAGCTAGGATGAATCCAGGAACAAGTTCATATAGGCCTGTGTTATTTAATACATTAATATTTCCCCATAATATAACAGTTAAAGCACCAGAAAGTATACCAGCAAGAGCTCCATTTTTCGTCATTCGTCTCCAGAATAGAGAGAGGATAATAACTGGGCCAAAGGCTGCTCCAAAACCAGCCCATGCATAAGAGACAAGCTCTAATACATTTCCTCCGCTTTTAGCTAATATAACAGCAAGAATTGAAATGAAAATAACTGAACCTCGACTGACCCATAGAAGTTCTTTTTCACTAGCATTTTTTCTGAAAATTTGTTTATAAAAATCTTCAGCGACTGCACTTGAGGAAACTAATAATTGTGAATCAATTGTACTCATAATGGCTGCTAGAATGGCAGCGAGTAAGATACCTGCTATCCATGGATTAAACAAGTTTTGTACAAGGAGTATAAATACACTTTCAGGGTTTTCTAATGGCACATTGAATTGTGTGATTGCAACGAGTCCTACAAATCCTGCACCAATAAGGGAGAGGACAACCCAGATAACAGCAATCAGCCTAGCCTTCGGAATTTCAGCAACACTTCTAATACTCATAAATCGAGTAAGTATATGAGGTTGACCAAAGTATCCAAGTCCCCATGCTAGTAATGAAATGGTTCCAACCATACTAAATGAAGTTACGTTAGTTGTCCATGTGCTATCTTCAATTCCAACAGATTTCATAATATCGAGTAAATCAACGTTGACTTGTCCGATGCTGTTCCATAGTCCTGTTAATCCTCCGAGTGAAACAAGAATTAAAGCAGGCACAAATATTAAAGCACATAACATTAAAATTCCTTGAACAAAATCAGTTAAACTTACAGCTAAAAAACCACCTAAAAAGGTATAAGAAACAATGACGATTGCTCCTATAAATAATGCCAAGTCATAGTCAATACCAAAAGCTTGCTCAAACAAGACAGCTCCTGCAACCATACCAGAGGAGGCATAAAATAAAAAGAAGACAATAATCGTTACCGCAGAAATAACACGTAAAGTCTTAGTCGAATCTTTGAATCTATTTTCAAAATAATCTGGTATAGTAATGGAATTTACAACTTCAGTGTATTTTCGTAATCGTTTTGCAACGAACTGCCAATTTAAATAGGTACCAACTGCTAATCCGATAGCAATCCACATTCCGTTTAAGCCTGATACATATATAGCACCAGGAAGTCCTAATAGCAGCCAACCACTCATATCAGAAGCCTGTGCACTCATGGCTGCGACCCAACTATTTAAGCTTCTTCCCCCTAAGAAATAATCGGAAATAGTATTTGTTTTTCTGTAGGTCCATAAACCAATACCTAACATTCCAATTAAGTAAACTATAAATGTAATAATAGTGGCTGTATTCATTCAACTCTTCACTCCTTTTCAAAAATAATTGTTAAGATAGATAGACCGATAATTCCTGCAAATGGAATAATGATCCAAAGCCATGTGGCAACCGAAAGGCTATAATCCATCAGTATACTCTCCTTCCTTTGAAAACGTTTTCTTAGCTAAGGGTGTTTCCCTTTTACTTGCAATAATTATGCCAATAATAAAAAAAGGGGTTTTACAATAATCGGTGCATAACATAGACAAAAGTGTTTTAAGAAATGTCTAAACTGTTTAGAAAAATTGACACAAATGAAAAAGGTGAAAACTGGCCGTTTCCACCTAATCTAGTTTTAAATCATATTTTTTAAGCTTGTTATATAAAGTGGCTCTTGAAATACCTAATAACTTCGCTGCGGCTGCTTTATTTCCAAACGTTTTTTGTAATGCATACTGAATCTCATCTTCACCTTGTCCGTTACGTTTCTTTATTTCTTCGAAATGAATGTTAAGAGTAGGAGGATTATTCTCCTTAACAAAATTCTTAGGAAGATGATGGGGCTTCATCACTTCGTTATCGCTTGCTAAAATGATCATGCGTTCTATCATATTACGAAGCTGCCTGATATTTCCTTGCCATGGGTGTTGAAGGAAGGTATACATAACTTCTGGATCAATTCTTGGGATCGGCATCGTGTATTTAAGAGAGAATTCCTTTAAGAATAATTGGATCAACTCAGGAATGTCTTCAATACGATCTCGTAACGGAGGAATAGATATTGAAATGACATTTAAACGGTAATATAAATCCTCTCGAAAACTCCCCTCATCGATCATCTTTTCTAGATCTCGATTAGTAGCAGCAATTATCCGTACATCGGTTGGAATGGCTTCATTTCCACTAACGCGATAATAATGCTTTTCTTGTAATACACGTAATAATTTAACTTGTAATTCAAGAGGCATTTCGCCAATTTCATCAAGGAAGATTGTACCTCCTTTTGCAGCATCAAATTTCCCCTTTTTACCTCCTTTTATCGCTCCGGTAAAGGCTCCTTGTTCATACCCGAAAAGCTCGCTTTCAAATAGAGCGGTAGGGATAGCACCACAGTTTATCGCAACAAAGGGATGGTTAGATCGTTTTCCGGCATTATGAATTCCTTCAGCGAACAATTCCTTTCCTACCCCGCTTTCTCCAGTAATTAATACCGGGGCATCTGTTTTGGATACTTTATTTGCTAGATTAATAGCGTCTTTTAAAACAGGGCTTCTTCCTTTAATTTTAGTAAAAGGAGAAAGGTTTTGTTGGCTTTGATTAGTGCTTTCTAAATCATGTAAATAGGCTGTCGTTGAAGACAACTCATCATTTAATCTAACCATCTCTGTAATATCTCTTTCAATTGAAATGCCGCCAACAACTTCTTTATCAACATAGACAGGAGTATCTTTTCAGGACAAAGTCAAAATTGATGAAAATTATTTCAACATTATTAAGGACCATTTATTAAGTGGGAGTTATACAGCGATTGCATCACATGATCATCAAATTATTGAAAAAGTAATAACGTTTGTAAAAGAGAATCAAATCGAAAATAATCAATTTGAATTTCAGATGCTTTACGGCTTTAGGACTGATTTACAACAAGAGTTAGCAAAAAAAGGGTACACGGTGCGTGTTTATGTACCCTTTGGGCAGGATTGGTTTGGATATTTTATGAGACGTATGGCTGAACGTCCGCAAAATGTCGCATTTGCAATAAGAGGTTTTCTTTCAAAATAGACAGCCAGAATGCTTAGAAGAAGCAGCTGATCTAAAAAGTCAATTATCGGTTAGCAGCCTATATGGTTGGATAAATTTAAAAATTTGGCGAATGGATATAAGGAGGAGTTATTTGTGAATAGTTACTGTGCAGTCGCAAGTATTTCTAATGGGACGATTGATCGAATATTCGTGAATGAAGGGGACTATGTATATGAGTGGGAACCTTTATTCCAACTAAGGACGAATGAGGGGGTACTGAAAAGGGTGGAGATGGGAGTATGTGGGGAAATTATATCTCTGAATGTGAAGCCGGGTGATAGAGTAATACATGATATGACGTTAGCGATCCTAAGAGAAGATGATCAACCAAGTGGATGTGATTAACATTAGAAGCCGCCTTAAATAACAAATCAATACAATAATTAATAGAATAAAAAATAATAGAAAATTGAATAGATCGAAACAAAAGTCTTTCAAATCTTCAACATCTATTGTTCGATAATCATCCTGAATAGCCTTCCCTTGTCTTATCAAACTCTTATACTATACTGAACGAATAGGAACTACATTGAAAAAGATTGATGTCTGCTATTGATAAAAGCATTTAATAGAAACATTGACCACTAAAAAGGTAAGCCTCTTTTTTAGTGGTCTCTTCAGAGTCTTCAGGTTATATCTTAAAGGGACATAGTAAAAACAGCTAAAAATAATCTTTAGAATTAGACTTGACTATATACCTAGTAGGGTATATAGTATGGATATAAACAACGAGGGGGGCAGATTATTGATAAAGAAGTTTTGGCTTATTCTAATTTCTTTAACCATATTAGTTTCATTGTTTGGATATAAATTCTTGCTTATGTAGGGGTAGATGAAATTAGCACAGAACAATTGGGTGAATTAATGACTGAGCAACATGGAAATTATTTCTTTATCGATGTTCGTGAGTCCAATGAATATATTGAAGGGCATATAGATGGAATGGTTAATATTCCTTTAAGTACACTGGGCGAGCATACTGATCTCATTCCTAAAGGTGATACAATAGTAATTATCTGCCGCAGTGGTAACAGAAGTTTTCAAGCTGCAAATATATTAAAGGATCTTGGTTATCAAGACTTAGTTAATGTAAAGGGTGGAATGCTTACATGGGAAGGAGAGGTTATAAAATAACTTCAAAGATGCTTATATGACGACTATCTTAATTGGAGGGAAAACTATGGAGTACAATGGCAAAATGAAAAATAGAGTAAAACGCGTAGAAGGGCAAGTTAGAGCCATTCTTAGAATGATGGAAGAAGGGCAAGACTGTAAGGATCTTGTTGTTCAAATGTCAGCCGCAAGAAATGCGTTAGACCGAACCATTGGTTTAGTTGTAAGTTCTAACTTGGAGCATTGTGTCCGTGAGCAAATAGTAAAGGGTGAAGATACTGAAGCGATGATTCAAGAAGCTGTGAATTTATTAGTGAAAAGCAGATAATCATGAAAATGGATTGACAGCGTTAAAATTATCAATTAATATACCCCTATAGGTTTAATCAAACTTAAAATTATTCATAATGTAATAGTGTATTGAAGTTCTGGATTAAAAAAGGGTAAGCTACCTATTTTTTTGTAAAGTTATATACCCGTACTGGTATTAGTTGAAAGAAAATACAAAGGAGTGGACAATATGACAGACAAAAAGAAAACAACGATCATCTTATTTAGTGGTGATTATGATAAAGCAATGGCAGCATTTATTATCGCAAACGGTGCTGCAGCTTATGACCATGAAGTAACGATCTTCTCAACATTTTGGGGATTAAACGCTTTTAGAAAAGATCAACACGTGCCAGTAAAAAAAGGATTCTTAGAAAAAATGTTTGCGAAAATGATGCCACGAGGCGTTGATAACATGGGACTTTCTAATATGAACTTTGCTGGAATGGGACCTAAAATGATTAAGCATGTTATGAAGAAGCATAATGCAATGCCATTACCTGATTTAGTAGAAATAGCACAAGAACAAGGTGTGAAGTTAGTTGCTTGTACGATGACTATGGATCTATTGGGACTTCAAAAAGAAGAATTGATTGATGGTATAGAGTACGCTGGTGTTGCGGCATATCTAGCTGACGCTGAGGAAGGAAATGTGAACCTATTTATTTAATAGCTTCTACCCAAGGGGGTACAAAAATTGGACTTATTAATCAATATAAGTATTGTCATTTTACTAGCATTCTTTTTAGTCAATAAGTTTATGCCTGTTAAAGGTGTAAGGCAAATTTCAACGAGTGACCTGAGAAAAGAGTTGAAGAGAAGTAATGTTCAATTTATTGATGTAAGAACATCTGGTGAGTTTTCTCGAAATAAGATTAACACTTTTAAGAACATTCCACTCCATGAACTTTCTCAGAAAGCAAAACAGTTATCCAAGGAGAAAGAAGTTGTAGTCATTTGTCAGAGTGGAATGCGTAGCAATAAGGCTACGAAACAATTAAGAAAAATAGGTTTTCAAAAAATTACAAACGTAAAAGGCGGTATGAGCGCTTGGAACTAACGTTAGGAGGAGCAGTTATGAAAGAAATTACCCCAAAAGAAGTAGAACGTCTCGTTAATGCAAATATTATCGATGTTCGTGAAACAGATGAGGTAGCATCAGTACACATACCAGGCAGTGTAAATATCCCACTTGGTCTACTGGAGTTTCGTCTACATGAAATAGACAAAACGAAAGAATATATTATCGTTTGTCGCTCTGGTGCTAGAAGTAGAAGAGTCACTGAGTTTCTTTCGAGTCATGGGTATCATGCGACCAATATGGTTGGAGGCATGATGAACTGGGAAGGTAACGTACAATAAAAATTTTTAAAGCAGAACATACCTATATAGGTATGGAATTGAGGAGGAATTATATATGAAAACTATTAAATATGATCAACTAGTAGATGCAAAAGGATTAGCATGTCCAATGCCAATCGTTCGTACAAAAAAAGCGATGAATGACCTTGAACCAGGAAAAGTATTAGAAGTTCAGGCAACGGATAAAGGATCAACTGCTGATATTAAGGCATGGGCACAGAGCACTGGACATCAATATTTAGGAACGCTTGAAGAGGATGAAGTGTTAAAACATTATCTGCGTAAGGCGACTGGGGAAGAAAAAGAAGAGAAGAAACACCCACATGTTGTAAACAACGAGGAACTTCAAGCGAAGGTAGCTCGCAATGAAGATATTCTAGTGTTGGATGTGCGTGAATCAGCTGAATATACCTTCAATCATATTCCTGGGGCGAAATCGATTCCACTCGGTGAACTTGAGAATCGTTTAAATGAACTAAGCGAGGATGCAGATATTTATGTTGTGTGTCGAACTGGAAGCCGCAGTGATTTAGCTGCACAAAAGTTAACAGAAGCAGGATTTACGCGTGTCATGAATGTTGTGCCAGGCATGAGTGAGTGGAAGGATGAAACAAACAGATAAATAAACAAGTGAACAAATTTTTTTAATTAAAATTATACCACTGGGGTATATAAGATGTCTGTAAAAGCAATGAATTCAAAAGAAGTAGCAAGAAAAGTAATCGAAAAGAAAGAGCTGTTTATTCTAGATGTTCGGAATGAAGGAGATTTCGCTGATTGGAAGATTGAAGGAGCTAACTTTGATTACTTCAATATTCCTTACTTTGAACTATTAGATGGCGTAGAAGAGATCATCGATAGAATTCCAGCAGATAAAGAAGTAGTAGTTGTGTGTGCGAAAGAAGGTTCTTCTATGATGGTAGCAGAGATGCTTTCTGATGAAGGGTTAGACGTAGCTTATTTAGAGGGAGGTATGAAGGCTTGGAGTGAGTACCTAGAACCAGTAAAAGTAGGCGAGTTGAAAGACGGTGGGGAGTTGTATCAATTCGTTCGTCTAGGGAAAGGCTGTCTATCTTATATGGTTGTTTCCAATGGAGAAGTAGCCATAATCGATGCGACACGTATGGCAGATGTGTATGTGAACTTTGTTAAAGAAATCAATGCAAGAATCACACACGTATTTGATACACACTTGCATGCTGACCACATCTCAGGTGGAAGAAAAATTGCGGAAGCAACTGGTGCAACGTACTGGTTACCTCCAAAAGATGCTGGTGAAGTAGTGTTTGAATATGCAGCACTTGAAGGCGGAAATGACGTACAAATCGGGAACTCAACGATCAACATCCATGCTCTATACTCACCTGGTCACACAATCGGCTCGACTTCATTTGTGATCGATGAAAAATACCTATTATCCGGAGATATTCTTTTCATTGATTCCATTGGAAGACCTGACCTAGCAGGACTGGCTGAAGATTGGGTAGGAGATTTACGTGAGTCGCTTTATAAACGTTATAGAGAACTATCAGAAGAGTTGATTGTTTTACCGGCTCACTTTATGATCATCGAAGAGTTAAATGAAGATGGAAGTGTTGCTCGCAAACTAGGAACACTCTTTGCCGAAAACCATGGTTTAAGTATTGAAGATGAGAATGAATTTAGATCATTGGTAACGGAAAACTTACCACCACAACCGAACGCATATCAAGAAATCCGTGAAACGAATATGGGGAAAATCACTCCAAATGAAGAAAAACAACGTGAAATGGAAATTGGACCAAACCGTTGTGCGGTTAGATAACGAGTATTAATAAAATTTTAAAAAATAAATGGAGGTTTCATTGTGAATTCAGATAAAGTATTAGATGCAAAAGGATTAGCATGTCCAATGCCAATCGTTAGAACAAAGAAAGCTATGACAGAACTTGAATCAGGCCAAGTGCTTGAAATTCATGCAACTGATATAGGGGCCAAAAATGACTTAGCAGCATGGGCGAAGTCTGGTGGTCATGAGTTACTATCAGATACGGAGGAAGATGGCGTATTAAAATTCTGGATCAAAAAAGGCTAATAATTATGGGAACCGGTTTGGTTCCCTCTTTTCCTTTAAAAGGAGGTAGTTTTAATGGATTTTGCTTTTATTATGACAATCTTTCTGATTGGTTTCATAGGGTCTTATATTTCAGGAATGTTAGGAATTGGCGGATCAATTATTAAATATCCCATGCTGTTATATATTCCACCATTGTTTGGTTTAGCTGCTTTTAGTGCGCATGAGGTTTCAGGTATTAGTGCCATTCAAGTGTTCTTTGCGACAATTGGTGGTGTCTGGGCTTACCGCAAAGGTGGATACTTAAATAAGACGTTAATAATTTATATGGGATCAGCGATTCTAATTGGTAGCTTTGTAGGTGGTTATGGATCAAAACTAATGTCGGAAGGTGGAATTAACCTCATTTACGGGATTTTAGCATTAATTGCAGCTGTGATGATGTTTATTCCTAAAAAAGGAATTGATGATGTTCCACTTGATCAAGTGACATTTAATAAATGGTTAGCGGCTAGCTTTGCATTAATTGTAGGGATTGGTGCGGGGATTGTCGGTGCTGCTGGGGCATTCTTATTGGTCCCAATCATGCTTGTTGTATTAAAAATTCCAACGCGCATGACAATCGCTTCTTCATTAGCGATTACCTTCATCTCATCGATTGGCGCCACCGTCGGAAAGATTACAACAGGACAGATTGATTATTTTCCAGCTTTTATTATGATTGTGGCGAGTTTACTAGCCTCTCCACTAGGGGCAATGGCAGGGAAGAAGATGAATGCCAAGGTTTTGCAGGTGATATTAGCTGTATTGATTGCAGCAACAGCAGTGAAGATTTGGGTAGATATATTATAAAGAGAGCTATGAAAGTCATTACTAAAACCAAATAGAAGATTTGTTTGTTTTATAAGCTCTATTAATAATTGATATTAGTATTTAACCTCTAATTGTTTCTACAAAAGTTTCAAAGGTCGGGGCCTTTTCTTGTTGCCCATATCAATCCAATGTACTTCCGATTTACATCGAACAGTGGAATGCTGGTTGATGGTGGAAATTAGAAGATAATATTTTGGTTATAAATAACATCTCCAATCAGTTTGATAAAAAGTGCTTAAGCGTGGTATAAGTGTAAAAGAAGCAGTAACATTATGCTTTTTAATTTTGGGATAAGGATTTTGCTCGTATCCCATAATGAGAGGATCTGAAATAAATATGAAAGATAACTTTTGGCGTGATTTACCACGACCTTTTTTTATACTGGCACCAATGGAAGAAGTGACGGATGTTGTTTTTCGTCATGTAGTAAGCACGGCAGCGAGACCCGATGTATTTTTTACAGAGTTTGCAAATAGTGAGAGTTATTGTCACTCAGAGGGAAACAAAAGTGTACGCGGGCGTTTGACTTTTACAGAGGATGAACAACCAATTGTAGCCCATATATGGGGAGATAAGCCTGAGAATTTTCGACAAATGAGTATTGGTATGGCGAAACTTGGTTTTAAGGGTATTGATATAAATATGGGCTGTCCTGTACCTAATGTGGCACGGCAGGGGAAGGGAAGTGGCCTTATCCGTCGTCCGGAAGTTGCAGCAGATTTAATACAAGCAGCAAAAGCAGGAGGATTGCCCGTAAGTGTGAAGACAAGGCTAGGTTTCACGGATGTAGATGAATGGCGCGAATGGCTGACGCACATTTTGAAACAAGATATTGTTAATCTTTCTATTCATCTGCGGACAAGAGAGGAAATGAGCAAAGTAGATGCCCATTGGGAATTGATTCCGGAGATAAAGGAACTTCGTGACCAGGTAGCACCAGATACACTTTTGACGATTAATGGCGATATCCTTGACCGTCAAACTGGATTGAAGCTCGCCCACCAATATGGGGTTGATGGGGTTATGATTGGTCGTGGTATTTTCAATAATCCGTTTGCTTTTGAAAAAGAGCCGAAAGATCATAGTAGTAAGGAATTGCTTGATCTTTTACGATTGCATATGGATCTTCATGATAAATATTCAGGGTTAGAGCTACGTCCGTTTAAAGCTCTGCATCGCTTTTTTAAGATATATGTTAAAGGATTTCGAGGGGCAAGTGAATTAAGAAATCAACTAATGAAAACAGAGTCAACAGATGAAGTGCGTGAATTACTTGATAATTTTGCGGCAACGAATATTTGATCGAATGGGGAACCAGTAGAAGTGTTCTAATTCAAGAAATGTAGAGAACGAAATAGAACAAAGGTTTAGTTTGTTCTTGGTTGCAATTAACTATTTATGAATCTTATAATAGTAATTTTATTAAAGAAAACCCACTTGACTAAATAGAATCTCAATAATGCCCACTAGTACACTAGAGGCTTACATCCAAAGGTTTATCCTTTGTGTGTAAGTCTTTTTTGTTTCATTTTCCATGAGCAAGGGTGAGATGTAATGTTAGATTTGAATCCATGTATAGACTTATCTATTAATCATTAAAAAAATAAAATTGTTTGGCAAATAGTCACATACTGAGGGCGCCAATTAATTAATAAATTCTTCCGTAAAGAATCGATCAAGAAAGACAAATCTCTATTTCCTATAGGAGTTATGTTGTTATAAATATTTCTTATCTTAAAGATTTTAAATTCAAATAATTCTAGACTTTTTAATAACCTCTCAAATATAATAAAACAAATACGATTACTCGGGTTTATATTTGGGGGTGTAAGAACAATGACTTTTGAAATTGGATTTGTGCTACTAGTTGTAATTACGATGCTCATTTGCCTAATAAAAGAAGTAGCTAGACCTGATTTTATTGTCTTTTGTGCATTGGCAGTTTTATTGTTGACTGGGGTAATATCACCATCTGATGCATTAAGGGGTTTTTCTAATGAAGGAATGTTGACAGTAGCTCTACTTTTTATTGTTGCCGGTGCGGTAAAACAAAGCGGATTATTAACTCCGATTGTAACCAAAGCTTTGGGATCTGGAAGAAATCAAAGAAGATCACTTCTTCAAATGATGGTTCCCATGACAACGCTATCTGCATTTTTAAATAATACACCTATCGTTGTCATGTTTACCCCAGTAGTTCGTAAGTGGTGTAAGGAGCGGAATATTTCACCATCAAAGTTTTTAATTCCATTATCGTATGCCACCATTTTTGGTGGTACGCTAACTCTTATAGGTACTTCTACTAATCTAGTGATACATGGATTTATGCTAGAGAATGGGATGGATGGTTTTTCAATGTTTCAACTTGCTATCGTTAGTCTTCCTGCAGGCCTTCTAGGGATTTTATATATGGTAACAATTGGATATAAGCTTCTGCCGACTAGGAAAACGTCAGAAGAATCTTTTAAAGAAGCCTCACGTGAATTTTTATCAGAAGCATATGTGGAAGTGAATTCTCCATTAATAGGAAAAACAATTGAGCAAGCTGGATTAAGAAGTTTACAAGGGCTTTATTTAATAGAGGTGATACGAAACGGTGATAGGACGGCTCCAGTAGCCTCTTTTTTAAAATTAAAAGAAAATGACCGTTTAATTTTCACAGGGGTACTATCTACAATCGTAGAGTTACAAAACATAAAAGGATTACGCGTTGAAACGGGGACAAAGTTGAAATTAGAGAATCTACAAAACGGAAGTGCATCATTAGTTGAAGCAGTCGTATCTCATCAATCTTCATTAATTCAACAAACAGTAAAAGAAAGTCGATTTAGAAGTAACTACGATGCTGGTATTGTGGCTATTCATCGGAATGATGAAAGAATTAATAGTAAGGTTGGGGACATTAAGATAAAGCCTGGAGATACGTTGCTTCTTTTAGCGAATAAAGACTTTGCCAACAGGTGGTCTAATTCAAGAGATTTCTATTTGATGTCTCAAATTGAAGATCCAGAGATTATAAATCCGAAAAAGTCAGTTATTGCGATTACAACGTTGATCATTATGATTCTTCTTGCAACGTTTAATATTTTACCGATGTTTAAGGCAGCAGTGCTAGCGGTCATTACTCTTTTTGTAACCAAGACCATTTCATTTGAAGGGGCTAGGAAATATATACAATTTGATGTGTTGTTGTTAATTGCTTGTGCGATCGGAATAGGAATAGCTTTGGAACAAACAGGTGCTGCGGCGTTAGTTGCTAATTATTTTGTTCTGATGACAAAGGGTGCAGGCGTGATTGGAGCAATTATTGTCGTTTATTTTTTAACAACGTTATTTACGGAAATCATTACGAATAACGCTGCAGCAGTTCTAATGTTTCCGATATCCCTTGCAATTGCTAACCAATTGTCAGTAGATCCGATGGCTTTTTTTGTGGCCATTGCCATTGCCGCTTCCGCTAGTTTTGCTACACCAATTGGGTACCAAGCAAACTTAATCGTATATGGTCCTGGAGGTTACAGATTCTCTGACTATCTGAAAATTGGAATACCACTAAATATTTTATATCTTGTTGTTACTGTAGTAATTGTTTATTTTGTATGGGTTGTTTAAACAAGGTGAACCGACGTTTAAGGTTATCCGAATGGTTAGATGTCCGAACTCATGATTTATTTTGTTACTCTCCGAAGCAGTTTTACATTTGGGATCGATTAAACCCATGCAATATCATTGAATAGATGCTATTTTTTTATACTAAGTACTCGTTCTGGCCATTATCTGTTTCCGAAACAAAAGTTGTATGGTGAGATCTCTCTTGGGATCAGAGGTGAATGGTAAAAATGCTTCAAATCAAACTCTGGTCTAATCTTTTGCAAATCAATATTCTAGCCTATTAGTATCATTTAACCATTAGCATCTGTAAATAAATTAACAGTGAGTGGAGAGCCTTTTTAGCAATTGAAAGGCTCTTTTTTATTAAAAAGTGAAACTAAACCAGTTTATCGAACAAGTTAACCAATTTTTTACAAAAAAAATAAAATATTTTAAAACAACTATTAAAGCTAGACAAATAACAGTTTCAAAAAAAACAAAGAAAATATACATATTAGTAACTATATAAAGAAAGGAGATAAGAGATGACAGTAAAAAAAGCAATCATTCCCGCAGCTGGGTATGGGACAAGGTGCTTACCTATTACAAAAGCGGTTCCAAAGGAGCTGTTTCCTATCGGGACGAGACCAACCATTCATTACATTGTAGAAGAAGCAATAGAAGCTGGCATTGAAGAGATTCTGATTGTTGTTTCTCGTTCAAAAAATATGATCATTGATTATTTTGATCGATCAATAGAACTTGAAACATTTTTAGAACAGAAACAAAAGCAGCAGTTACTAAAAAAATTAAAACCTCTTAATGTTCAAATTCAATATATCAGGCAATCGCAGTCTCTGGGGTTAGGTGATGCAATCCGCTTAGGTGAAAGCTTTGTTAATAATGAACCGTTTGCTGTATTGTTGCCAGATGAAGTTATTTTTGGACAAGATACTGGCGCATTAGACCAGTTACTATCAATATACACCAAGCATAACAAAAGTGTGCTTGGTCTATGCGAGATGGAACAAAAATTTTTAAAAAACTATGGCGTTGTTCATTGGCAGAGTGGAGAAAACGGTCTAATTGAAATTACAGATATTGTTGAGAAGCCGATGAAAAGGCCACCTTCAAATTTAGCTGTTATCGGAAGATATATATTTACCCCTTCTATTTTTTCTTTTTTAAAAACAGCTAAGCCTAGTTTAGGTGGAGAAATTCAATTAACCGATGCGATTAAAGAAATGCTTAAAGAAGAAAAGTATTATGGCGTTCAGCCAAATGGGATAAGGTTTGACATTAGTAGAGTTGAAGAATTTATAGCTGCCAATCAATATATTTTACAATCTGAAAATACAAAAATGTAAGAGGTGAGTAGAAAATGAACTGTAAAGAAATAAAGAATCTTGTGGAAGATATTGAAGTTCAAAATTTTGAGGATGAAGATGTGTCAGTTATCAATAACTCTTCTCTTGAAATGATCGGTAAAGGAAGACAAGGTGCTGTCTTTAAGATTAATGATGAAATGTGTATGAAAGTTTACGGCGATGTAGACGACTGTGAACGTGAATACTATGCAATGTCACTTGGCCAGCATACTTCTCTATTACCGAAAATTTATTGTAAAGGTGAAAATTTTATCGTGATGGAAATGGTATATGGGGTTGATTTGCGTGAATACATGCAATCTCAACCATTAACAGAGAAGTTATCTCATGAGTTAATTCGTATGTTGATTACCTTTAAAGAAATTGGTTATGAGAGAATTGATCATCACAAAAGACAAATCTACCTTCAGGATGATGGCTCATTGAAAGTAATAGATGTGGGACGAACGGTCTGGAGAAACCGAACGTACCCTTATCCACGAAAACTACTTCAAAGTTTAGGAAATGAATACCGGGCGATGTTTATCGAACATGTAAAGGTTGTTGCTCCAGAGCTTTATGAGGAGTGGGACTATTACATTCAAATGGAAGGGATTTCTGCAAAACTATATGGTGTTATTGAAAATAAAGAACAGGCTGATCTAGAACAACTTAAAGAGGACACCAATAAATTACTTTCAACAAAAGATCCAGATATGCACTATAAAGGTTTACTAAATCTTATACGTAAAGTGGTAAAAGAGCAAAGAAAAAGAGAACTAGAAAAACAAAATAAGGGGAAGGGCAAGAAAAAAGGCAAGAAACAAAAGAAAAAGTAATGAGGTGATCAGTTTGGAGGTGAAACTATGAAAATACTAGTCATTTGGCGCTTACTAACGGTAGGAGGGGTAAATGCCGGGTGGAGGAATAGAGCAATATATTTAAAGAAACATGGGATTACAACAGACTTCCTGTATTGTAAAGATCTTGGTGGATTGCATATGATGGAGGATGTTTCTAAAGTATATTTAACGAAGGATAAGAAAAAAATCATTGAGATCATAAAGAACAATAACTATGACGCTATCATCGTAGTGGACACCAGTCAGGCTTATACGTGGTTAAAGAAAGCTGAATATAGCGGGCCTATTATCATAGAGGCTCGGACTCCAGAGATCACCAAATTAAAGAGGAACTTAGAAGGCTATAAACAGATCAAGCCACAAAAGTTTATTGTGCCAAGCGAATATCAGAAACGGGTGTTATCGATTGTACTTGATGAACCTTATCCAATTGAAGTCATCAATAATTCAACGGATATTTCCTTTTTTAAACCAAATGAAAATACGGAAATAAGTATGGAAACCGAGCCAATTCTCCCAAAAGATAAAAAGGTAGTTGCTTATATTGGACGATTAGATGAAAGGAAAAATTGGCGCCTTTTACTAAAGGTGGCTAACATGGTTCGCTCGGTACGAGACGATATTGAGTTTTGGGTTATTGGCGGAGCCAAAAGTGTGGAACGCGAATTATTTGAAGATGAATGGAAGAATCAAAACTTAACGGAAGTAGTCAAATGGTTTCCTGTCATTCCATATCAACAAATGCCCGCAGTCTATGGCAAAATCAAACAATCAGGAGGATGTTTGTTTGCCGCAACGAAAGCGGAATCCTTTGGCAATACGTTTATAGAAGCAATGGGCTGTGGAGTACCAGTTGTAGCACCTGGAATCTCGTCTATTCCTGAAATCGTTAAAGATGGAAAAACAGGTTGTTTATATCGTGAAGAACATGTGAGAGCGGCAGCTCAGCAAATATACCGTGTTCTTGATAATACGCACCTGTATGAGAAATTTTCAAACAATGCTAGAAACCGTGTAGTGAAAAAATACTCTCTTTCAGAGTGTACGAATAAATATATTGAACTTCTAAAAGAAGTAACGAAAGAGGTGAGAGAATGAACCCTCTTACTTATCAAAAGCTTTTTCAGAGTAAGACAAATAATGCTCATCTTGTTACATTCGATAATGGAAATGATTATGTAGTAAAACTATTCAAGCCAAGTGAGGATAAAGCATTAATAAACGAATGGCTTGCTTATTGTATTGCTCGTTTTATGGGGCTGCCTATCCCATATTCCTATCTAATCGAAATGCCTAAATCGTTTGTAGAAGTGTTCCCAAAGGGTCATGGCACTGTATATACGTCTAAGCAATTTGCTAGTAAATATATTGCAAATAGTGTCAATGCTCATGAAACAAAGGTCGAAAACATTTTAAACTACAACGATATGGCAAAGATAATTGTCTTTGATTATTGGTTGTGCAATACAGACCGAACACGTAAGAATATATTATTACAAGAGCAAACGGCGGGAAATCACTTTTTATGGATCATTGATAATGCTGAGATATTTGATTCTTATTCCTGGACAATGAATGATCTTGAAAATCTTCCGCAAAATCTAATTAGAAGTGCGACCCATGAGTTGATGGTGAGATTTATAAAGGAAGAAAAAGACTTTAAAATAGCTCTTACACACATTCAATCCATTCCAACTCAACTTCTAGAAGAGATTCTTTCTTTTGTTCCGAATGATTGGGGTTAACATTAGAAGAGAAACGTGAAGTTATTAGGGCGTTAAATTATAGACGTTATCATATTCTGCCGATGCTAATTGATGAATTTGTAAAAAAAGTTTTTCGTCCTCTTCATTTGCTAAATAGAGATAGTAGTTGATAAGGGCTATTCCAGTAGGGCCGGAGAACCAGTACATTTATAAGAGTAGTAGAGAACAGGTGAATACGACAAAATGCAGGGGCCGATTAAAGGGTTTCCTGCTTTTTTATATTAATTCAGCTATCGGTTGGAATTAGGTGTTACATTTTATCAAAATTAATTATTTGTATAATTACAGGACAAACTATAAACAATAAAGCATGATTGCTTTTTTAAACAATTTCTTTCTATTAAAAGCTTTAAGTAATTTAACGGGATAAAATCATGGCCTTTTGGACCTTGCTTTTATAATACGTGATAAGGAGGCTGTTCCAATGTGGGGTGCCCTTTTTTGGGGAACGCTTGCGGCATCTGCTACATTACTTGGAGCCATTATAGCACTGAAATTCTCAATTCCAAAAAGGATCATTGGTTATATAATGGCGCTCGGGGCAGGTGCGTTAATTGGTGCGACAACTTACGAGTTATTAGAAGAATCCCTAGAAATAAGCGGGTTTAAAGAAGTGGCAATAGGCTTTTTAGGTGGAGCGTTGCTTTTTACTATTTTAGATTATTTTATTTCTCATAAAGGAGGAGGATACCAACGAAAAGAAGCAGATCGAAAGTTGGTTAAAGATTCTAAGCAACAAGATGATGGAAAAACGTCAGGAATGGGTATTTTTATAGGGAGTGTTATGGATACACTACCTGAATCAGCGATGATTGGTTTAAGTTTAATTGGTGGCGAATCTGTTAGTTTAGCTCTTGTTGTCTCTGTTTTTATTAGTAATATACCTGAGGGTCTTTCGAGTACTGTCGGTTTGCGGCAAAGCGGTTTTTCCAAAAAGAAGATCATCGTTATGTGGAGTCTTGTCGTATTCTTCTCGGCATTAAGTGCTTTAGGCGGGGCTACGCTGTTGGAGTCTGCTTCAAATAGCATTAAAGCAATTGTTAGTTGCCTTGCAGGAGGGGCAATTATTGCTATGCTTGCTTCAACAATGATGCCTCAAGCTTATAAAGAAGGGGGACCAACTGTAGGATTTGTGACCTCAATTGGTGTTTTTATTTCGTTGTGGCTTCATTATTTATAAGATAGATGTAATTTTAGTAGTTATTAATTTGGATAAAAAAATCCGTCGTCAGTATTTGACGACGGATTTACTTATATTATTTACCTGCTAATTGAGCTTTCTTATCAAGCTTAAGATCGAAACGATCTGCATTCATAACCTTAACCCAAGCCGCAATAAAGTCATTAACAAATTTACCTTTGTTATCGTCTTGAGCATAAACTTCTGCTAGAGAACGTAGAACTGAGTTTGAACCGAATACTAGGTCCACTCTAGTTGCAGTGCGCACGACTTCACCTGTTTTACGGTCGCGACCTTCAAATACTTCTCCATCTACAGATTTCCACTCTACTGCCATGTCAAGCAAGTTAACAAAGAAGTCATTAGAAAGTGTACCAACATGATCAGTGAATACGCCGTGTCGAGTACCACCGTGGTTTGTTCCTAGTACACGCATACCACCAATAAGGACAGTCAATTCTGGTGCAGTAAGGTTTAGTAATTGAGCTTTATCTACTAAAAGTTCTTCTGCACTTACACTATACTGTTTCTTTTGATAGTTGCGGAAACCATCTGCAACTGGCTCTAATACTGCAAAGTTTTCTACATCTGTTTGTTCTTCTGTTGCATCACCGCGTCCAGAAGCAAACGGAACAGTTACATCAAAGCCTGCATCTTGTGCAGCTCTTTCTACTGCGGCACTACCACCTAGTACGATTAAATCAGCCATGCTGACTTTTTTATCTAATTGGCTTTGAATGTCTTCTAGTACAGAAAGCACTTTTGAAAGTTGTTCTGGCTGATTAACTTCCCAATCCTTTTGTGGAGCAAGACGGATACGGCCACCATTTGCACCACCACGATTATCAGAGCCGCGGAACGTACTTGCTGACGCCCAAGCTGTTGTAACTAGTTCACTGATTGTAAGACCAGAGTTTAGGATCTTTTCTTTTAATTGTGCTACTTCTGCGTCTGTTAATTCATAATCAACAGTTGGTACAGGGTCTTGCCAGATTAGATCTTCTTCTGGTACTTCTGGTCCAAGATATCTTGCTTTAGGTCCCATATCACGGTGAAGTAGTTTGAACCAAGCACGAGCAAATGCATCTGCGAAATCTTCTGGATTCTCATAGAAACGACGAGAGATCGCTTCATATGCTGGGTCATAACGTAATGCCATATCTGCTGTTGTCATCATAGTCGGAACACGAACAGATGAATCTTCTGCGTCTGGTGCAAGATCCTTCTCCGCAGGATCTACAATTTGCCACTGCCACGCACCTGCAGGGCTCTTTGTCAGCCACCACTCGTATCCGAATAGCAGCTCAAAATAACCATTGTCCCATTGTGTTGGATTCGCCGTCCATGCACCTTCAATTCCACTTGTAATCGTGTCACGGCCTTTGCCGCTTCCGTGTTTGCTTAACCAACCTAAGCCTTGTGCTTCTATAGGGGCTGCTTCTGGTTCTGGACCGACAAGAGAAGCATCTCCTGCACCGTGTGCTTTACCAAACGTATGGCCCCCAGCTATTAATGCAACCGTTTCTTCGTCATTCATTCCCATACGACCAAATGTTTCACGAATATCACGTGCACTTGCAATTGGATCAGGTTTTCCGTTTGGACCTTCTGGGTTAACATAAATTAGACCCATTTGAACGGCAGCAAGAGGATTCTCAAGCTCGCGATCACCTGTGTAACGATTATCACCTAACATTTCAGCTTCAGAACCCCAGTAGATGTCTTCTTCAGGATGCCAAATGTCTGCGCGTCCTCCACCGAAACCAAAAGTCTTACCGCCCATAGATTCAATCGCAACATTACCTGTTAGAAGTAATAAATCGGCCCAAGAGATTTTATTACCATATTTTTGCTTAATTGGCCATAGAAGACGACGTGCCTTATCAATGTTTGCATTGTCCGCCCAGCTATTTAATGGTGCAAAACGTTGTGAGCCAGTTCCGCCACCACCACGGCCGTCACCGATACGATATGTACCTGCAGCGTGCCAAGCCATTCGGATAAACATTGGACCATAATGTCCATAGTCTGCTGGCCACCAATCTTGGCTGTCTGTCATTAGATCATGAAGATCCTTTTTAATAGCTTCATAGTCTAATTTTTGGAATTCCTCTGCATAATCAAAATCTTCTCCCATAGGGTTTGTTTTTCTATCATGCTGATGTAAGATATTTAGATTTAATTGGTTTGGCCACCAGTCTCTGTTTGTTGTACCACTAGAAGCCTTACTAGTAGCAGCTCCGTGCATTACTGGGCATTTGCCAACGTTATTAGTATTATTAGAGTCCATTTTGTTATTCCCCTTCCGTGTGAATAATTATAGTAAATAATTATGTCTCTTATCTTATAGCCTTTTAGATCAAAAGACAATAATTATTATTATGTAATCATTATATTAAATTATTTTATAAAAAGAAAGAATAATAACCTGTGATTTTCTCAATTAGTTTCTCTTTTTGAGATTTTTGTTCAATTTTTAGTAATAATTTAAGGGGAAGAAGTACGTTTATTCTTTGTGGTATAAGTATTGCTGGTTGTAGAGAAAGGATCTTGTCTTCCTTATTAATACGTGAGTATCAGCAATGAATATACCAAAAAAATAATTAACTGAATATTCAAAACGTGTTGATGCTGGTATAACAATATTATGAAATTTCTTTATAAACTTAATGTTCAAGGGCTTTTTTCGTATTAGAAAGCGATTAAATGTGGTCGCTTTCTGAGGTTGGTATGATTGATGAAGTCAAAATCTGAATTAAGAGTTGCGATCATCGGAGGGAGAATTGGTGGTGCTGCTGCCGCAGTTGCTTTACAGCGTGGAGGAATCCGTGCAGAGATTTTTGAGCAAGCTCCCGTTATTAAAGAAAGAGGTCGGTGCTGGTGTTGGAATGCGTCCTCCATCTGTCCACTTTTTAAAAAGTGGGGGATTTATGATGAGATCGAAAGCAAGTCTTATTTGATGTGAATGTACAATCAAAGGATACATCATGGCGTCCGATTATTAAGAAAGGAGATATTGTTTAACAGTTAAGAAAACTTTGATTCGAGGATACAGAAAGTGGCGGAAAATGTAGAAGAATACACTTGTCGCCCTGTGTATGATATTGATACAATTGACCGCTGGCACTCCAATTGTATAACATTGCTTGGAGATGCAGCTCATGCAATGCAAAAACCATACTGGTCAAGGGGCCAATAGTGCGATACAAGATGCAGGAGTTTTGGCTGAAGCGTTAGATAATGCTGATTCTTTGGGAGACGTTAAAAAAATATCAGGCAATTAGAAAACCAGTAACAGACAAATATCAAAAACTCTCCCGCAAAGCACCAACGCAAGAAACTGACCACTTTCTAGAAGAAGGATCATTTTGAAAAGGCATAGGAAAGAGTAGTGAATATAGAAGGTCATTAGTTTGAGGAAGAGGCCGGGACTAACGAAAGTGTTTTATGAAAATAGAAACGTGACAACCTTACCGGAGCGGATGCTATGCATCTATTACGTTTTGATTTTCGTTAAATTCTTTTGTCCCGGCTTCTTTTTTGCATTTGAAAATAAATAGTCTTAGCTAATGTTCTAACCTAGTTGATTATTCATACAGGATTATTTAAGGGATATTTAGTTGGAAAAAGTAGACACTAAAAGTACTATCGTGTGATGATATATAGTAAGGAATGCTATAAGGTTTAGAAGTAGAAAAGGAGGAAATATGACAAATAAACAAACAAAGCAAGGTTGGAATGTAGACAATAGTTATGCTAGTTTACCCAATGCTTTATTCTCTACTATAAAATTAAATCCTGTTCAATCTCCAAAATTGCTAATTATTAACGACTCTTTGTCAGAATTTTTAGGATTAGATTCGGAGGCTCTTCAAAGAAATGAGGGAGTAGATATATTAGCGGGCAATCAAGTTCCAGAAGGAAGTGTGCCAATTGCTCAAGCGTATGCAGGACATCAATTTGGAAATTTCACGATGTTAGGAGATGGACGTGCGGTTTTGCTCGGTGAGCAGATCACCCCTCAAGGTAAACGTTTCGACATACAATTGAAAGGTTCAGGAAGAACACCTTATTCAAGGGGAGGAGATGGGCGCGCAGCTTTTGGACCGATGCTAAGAGAATATATTATGAGTGAAGCGATGCATGCACTTGGCATTGCAACTACACGTAGTTTAGCTGTTGTCACGACGGGAGAGTCTGTGTTTCGTGAAACAGAACTTCCTGGAGCAATATTGACACGGGTCGCTTCGAGTCATATCCGAGTCGGAACATTTCAATATGTTTCAGCAAGAGGCGATATTGATGACCTTAGAGCCTTTGCCAATTATACAATAAATAGACACTTTCCTGATCTTGAAGCGGAAGAAAATCGCTATCTAGCGCTTTTGAATGGAGTCATTAAACGTCAAGCAAAGTTAATTTCCAAGTGGCAATTGGTTGGTTTTATCCACGGAGTTATGAATACCGATAACATGACTATTTCAGGTGAAACGATCGACTATGGCCCATGTGCTTTTATGGATAAATATGATCCGAAAACGGTTTTTAGTTCAATTGATAGAGAAGGACGTTATTCGTATGGAAACCAGCCATACATAGGTGGTTGGAACTTAGCGCGATTTGCTGAAAGCTTGCTGCCGCTTTTGCATGAAGAGAAAGAGAAAGCACTTAATTTAGCTCAGGAAGCAATCTCAGGTTACTCCAAGCAGTATCAACAAGATTGGTTGAGTGGAATGCGTGCGAAATTAGGCTTGTTCAATGTAGAGGATCAGGATGAAGAACTCATTGAAAGTCTTCTTAGTCTCATGCAGAAAGCGCAAGCTGATTTTACAAATACTTTCCACGCATTAACGTTAAATCAAATAGAAGGGACAGGTTTATCTTGCCAAAGAGAATTTAACGATTGGTTTGATAGATGGCAGGCTAGGTTAGGGCGGCAACAAGAATCAGATTCTGATTCTAAACAGCTGATGCAAAAGTCGAATCCGGTAGTCATTCCACGTAACCATAAAGTAGAGGAAGCTTTAGCAGCTGCAGTCGATAACAATAATCTTAGTTTAATGGAGCGCCTACTTCAAGTTCTCTCTAATCCGTACGACTATGCTAAAAAGAACGATGAATATATGAAACCCGCTGAACCGACAGATCGCCCGTATCAAACCTTCTGCGGAACGTAACCTTTAAAAATAAGAAGCAGGATCATATCATCATGATATGATCCTGCTTCTTTTGTTCATATTAAAGCTTGAACGAACTCTTTAATGATACAATTAAATTAAATACAAGACTCTCTTTAGTCGTATGTTTAGGATCAACATTAAAGTAACCATGTCTAAAAAATTGGAACTTGTCTTGTTCTTTTACATCCTTCATATTAGGTTCGACAAAGCCATGGAAGATTTGAAGAGAATGAGGATTTACTTGATCAAGGAATGTTCTTTCTACTTGTTCATCAGCTGAAGCTTCCTCTTCTAAAGTTTCAGGTTCTTCATTTAAGAGCAGCGGCTCGTATAAGCGGAATTGAGCAGGAACCGCTTGTGTTGCTTCGACCCAATGCAATGTGCCTTTCACTTTACGGCCGGTGAAGCCTGATCCACTTTTCGTTTCAGGATCATACGTACAATGAACTTCGACCACGTTGCCATCCTCATCTTTAATAATATCTTCGCATTTAATAAAATAAGCATGTTTTAATCGGACTTCGTTACCAGGGAAGAGGCGGAAATATTTCTTTGGTGGATTCTCCATGAAGTCCTCTTGTTCAATATAGATTTCTCTTGAGAAAGGAATTTGTCTAGTTCCCATTTCAGGATTTTCTGGATTGATTTCCGCTTCGAGCATTTCAACTTGCCCTTCCGGATAATTTGTAATAACGACTTTTAACGGACGAACAATTCCCATCGTACGAGGAGCTTTCATTTTCAAGTCTTCCCTTACGAAGTAATCTAACATTTGAGAATCAACCATCCCAGATCCTTTTGAAACACCTGTTTCACGAACAAAAGCACGAATAGCTTCAGGTGTATAGCCTCTTCTGCGTAACCCAGAAATTGTTGGCATACGGGGATCATCCCAACCATCTACAAAGCCTTCATCGACAAGTTGTTTCAATTTTCGTTTACTCATGACAGCATTTGTGATGTTTAAACGACCGAATTCAATTTGTTGTGGGGTGCTTGTCATTTCACACTCTTCTACAATCCAATTGTATAACGGACGTTGATCTTCGAACTCAGTCGTACATATTGAATGTGTAACATCCTCAATAGCGTCTTCTAGCGGATGAGCAAATGCATACATTGGATAAATACACCAGTCATCGCCTGTGTTGTGGTGTGTTGCATGAGAGATACGATAAATGACTGGATCTCTCATATTGATATTAGGAGAGCTCATATCAATTTTTGCCCGTAAGACTTTCTTACCATTTTCGAACTCACCTTCACGCATGCGCTCGAATAAATCTAAGTTCTCTTCAATCGAACGAGTACGGTACGGACTGTCTTTTCCTGGCTCTGTTAGTGTGCCGCGATATTCACGAATTTCATCTGGCGAAAGGTCGTCGACATAGGCTTTTCCTTTTTTAATAAGTAGAACCGCTCTTTCGTACATTTGTTGAAAGTAGTCAGAAGCAAAAAACAGCCCATCCCAATCATAGCCGAGCCATTTTACATCTTCTTTAATTGCGTGAACATATTCGGAGTCTTCTTTCAATGGATTTGTATCATCAAAACGTAAATGGGTCTTTCCGTTGAATTCGTCAGCTAAATCAAAGTTAATGACAATTGATTTAGCATGTCCAATATGTAAGTATCCATTCGGCTCTGGTGGAAATCGAGTAATAACATGGTTTCGCTTGCCGGTTTCTATATCTTCTTTAATGATATTTCGAATGAAATTGGAAGAGTTATGTTCCATGTTTTTTTCACCCTTTCTTCATTATGTATTGTGCATTATATACTTTTCCATAATACACTATTTATTAGACAATATTGTATCATAAGTCCTTATTTGAACAAATGCTCGTTTGTAGCAATTCAAGACTCTTTTAGAAAGGGGAGGGCCTGTTTTTCTTCTAAGAAGGTAACTTCATGAACTTTCTAACTATATAGCTTGTCCAATATACGAGGTTGTATAAGTGTAACTCTTAAAAAGCAATAGATGTTCTCCCGTGTTTTTATTGTTAACCATTATTATTTTTAAGTTGACAATAAAAACGATTAAGGTGTAAAATTTCAAAAAAATGGTTACGTTTTGCTTTGAAGTTTTTGATAAAAGTAGCAAAGGAGAAGGGTGATAACAATGCAAGCGGATAGATACACGATTCGAATGCGAGCTGCTAAAGGAGGACCACATGAAAATGGTGGTAAACATATCTCTGGTGGAGAAGCTCTTGTGAAGGAAGAAGAGATCAAAAGAGTTGTACATACGATGTTGGACAAGGCTTTAGACCATTCAAGAGGAAAACCAGACTTTCTACAAGTCACCGTTGAAGAAGTAGTAGAGCCAATTGACTATTTGAAGCCACTCCCAATCCATTCCCATCAAGTGAACTCATTACAAGAAGGGCAAGGTAAAGCTATTAATCTACTAGAACTTTGCGGCATTCCTACATCAACGATCGAAAAGGCTTATCGTGTCATAGCTAATCCGCTAAATAGAGGATTGCGAGGAGCCATGTTCATCGATATTGATACTGGTCAGCGGGTCGATAGAAGAGGTGAAAAAGGTGTGCGTGTTTCACGAATGGATTGGAACGAAGAAAATTTTATTCTTTGGGCAACTAGAAAGAAAATCAATAAAAGCTTAAGGATAAAGGAAGCAGTTACGCTTGCAACAAAAGTGGCAAATTGTCCAGAGGTCATGGCTGAATTGTGCTGGTCAGATGACCCAGATTATCTCACAGGCTACGTTTCCAGTATAAAAATTGGTTATCAACGTATATCCAAACTAAAAAAATTTGGGGATGAATCAGGCTGTCGAATCTTTTTTGTACGTGCCTGTGATGTAACTTCTTGCATAGATTATCTGGAAAACAGGCCAACATTACTTTTATGGGAGGAAGAGAATGATGAACAACTTAATTGAAA
The DNA here is from genome assembly GCF_002109385.1 of Halalkalibacter krulwichiae. Lineage (NCBI taxonomy): Bacteria > Bacillati > Bacillota > Bacilli > Caryophanales > Bacillaceae > Halalkalibacter > Halalkalibacter krulwichiae. The sequence continues at coordinate 472,809 of NZ_CP020814.1, forward strand.
AAAGCAAGAAATATCTTTGGTTACCTTTTACACAAATGAAGGATTATGACTACAATCCTCTAATCATTGAAAGCGGTACAGGCATTAAAGTGAAAGATATTGATGGCAACGAATATTATGATGGATTTTCATCTGTTTGGCTTAATGTTCATGGTCATAGAAAAACGGAATTAGACGAAGCAATTAAAAGACAGTTGGATAAAATTGCTCACTCAACGTTACTAGGTATGACCAATGTCCCCGCTACAGAACTTGCAGAAAAATTGGTTCAAGTGACGCCGGAGCGGCTAACACGAGTCTTCTATTCGGATAGTGGCGCTGAGGCAATGGAGATTGCTTTAAAGATGGCCTTTCAGTATTGGAAAAACATAGGGAAACCAAAGAAACAAAAGTTTATCTCGATGCAAAATGGTTATCACGGCGACACGATTGGTGCAGTAAGTGTTGGGGCAATAGATCTGTTTCATCATGTTTATGGACCGTTGATGTTTAATAGTATAAAGGCTTCGATTCCTTATGTTTATCGTTCGGAAAGTGAAGACCCTATACAATGCCGTGATCAATGCTTACAAAAGCTAGAAGAAATATTGATCTGCCATCATGAAGAAATTGCAGCTCTTTCAATTGAGTCAATGGTTCAAGGGGCTGCTGGAATAATTGTTATGCCTGAAGGGTTTCTATCAGGAGTTCGTGCTTTATGTACAAAATATGATGTTCTTATGATTGTCGACGAAGTGGCTACAGGGTTCGGCCGCACGGGAAGAATGTTTGCCTGTGAGCATGAAAATGTTCAGCCTGATTTAATGGCAGCGGGAAAAGGATTAACAGGTGGTTATCTCCCAATTGCAGTGACACTTGCAACGGAAGAGATTTATGAAGCTTTCTATGAAGACTATGAACAGCTTAAAACATTCTTTCATGGTCACTCCTATACAGGTAACCAACTTGGGTGTGCTGTAGCACTGGAAAACCTACATCTTTTTGAATCTGAAAACATAGTTAAACGTGTTGCGGAAAAATCGGAATATTTACAAAAGTCGCTCGAATGCCTTCGAGAACTTCCTCATGTAGGGGAGATTAGACAATTAGGTTTCATGTGTGGTGTTGAACTTGTGCAAGACAAAAGAACAAAGAGTCCATTTGCATTTGAAAGGAGAGTAGGTTATAAAGTCTCCTTGAAAATGAGGGAACTTGGGATGTTAACAAGGCCGCTAGGAAACGTTATTGTCTTCATGCCCCCTCTAGTCAGTACACAAACTGAGCTAGAGGAAATGGTAGCAATTATGAGAGATGCGATTAGCATCGTATGCCAAGAGGAGGAGGCTACTCTTGGAAGTGGTGTTTAATTCTTGGTTGACGGAAAGGATTCATCAAATAAAAGATCAAAACTTATATCGAGAACTAACTGTTATGACCAGTGGACCGGCACCAAAGGTTACGATTAATAGTCAAAATCAGTTGGTGTTTTCCTCCAATAATTATCTTGGTTTAGCAGCAGATGAACGAATCATTGCTGCTTCACGATCAGCAGCGAAAGTGATGGGCATCGGGAGCAGTGGTTCAAGATTAACAACGGGAAGTAACATCTGGCACCAAAGATTAGAAGAGAAAATTGCTAGTTTTAAACAAACGGAGGCAGCGTTGCTATTTTCAAGTGGTTATTTAGCTAATATAGGCGTCCTTTCATCGTTGGCGGAAAAGGGAGATGTCATTTTAAGTGATGAGTTGAATCATGCAAGCATTATCGATGGCTGCCGTCTTTCAAAAGCAAAGACAGTTATTTATAAGCATGTTCATCTAAAGGATCTTGAAACGAAGCTAAAAGAGACTCAGAAGTTTAATAAAAGGTTTGTTGTTACAGATGGTGTATTCAGCATGGATGGGAATATTGCTCCGTTAGATCAAATTATCTCGCTAGCTAAAGCTTATAATGCTTTTGTGATTGTTGATGATGCTCACGGGACAGGGGTTCTTGGAGCAAATGGTAGAGGAATATGTGAATATTTCGGAGTTCAACCTGATGTCCTAATAGGTACCTTAAGCAAAGCGTTAGGAGCCGAAGGAGGGTTTGTGGCAGGATCCTACATATTAAAGAACTTTCTACTAAATCATGCAAGGTCATTTATCTTTCAAACAGCCCTTCCCCCTTGTATTTGTGCAGCTTCCGTTAAAGCGTTCTCAATTATTGAGGAAGACAAGAGAAGAAGAGAGTCGTTAGTCGCTAAATCTACTTTTATACGCACTCGACTTAGAGAGTTAGGTTACGAGGTTAAGGGCACTGTTACACCGATTATTCCCATCATAATCGGTGGGACAAAGGAAGCCCTAAATTTTTCAAAGCGTCTGAGACAATATGGGATCTTTGCACCAGCGATACGTCCGCCAACCGTACAAGAAGGAGAATCACGAATTCGATTAACGGTTACTGCAGAACACTCTTATGAAGATATTAATCAATTAATAGAAGCTTTTAAACTATTAAGCACAAACGATGAGGTGACGAAATGAAAGGTATCTTTGTAACGGGAACGGATACGGACGTCGGAAAAACAGTCATTGCAAGTGGAATAGCAGGGGTGTTGAGGGATCGAGGTGTAAATGTGGGTGTGTTTAAACCAATGTTGAGCGGAATTGAACGAGATGATTCAAAAAGTGATACTTATTTGTTAAAACAGTTATCACAAACACCCCTTACTCTTGAGGAAATAACGCCATTTCAGTTTGAGGCAGCTTTGGCCCCGGGAATTGCACAACAAATCGAAGAAACCAATGTCACTCTCGAGAATATTTTACAACATTGGAACAAGATTAAGCATAGTCATGAATTTTTTGTCGTTGAAGGTGCAGGAGGCATTTCGGTTCCACTAGGTAAGGGCTTCTTAGTTAGTGACGTAATCAAGTCATTAGGTCTACCGGTTCTAGTTGTTGCGCGACCGGGATTAGGAACGATTAATCATACCTTTTTAACAGTACAGTATGCTAAGAGTCAAGGATTAAATGTTGTTGGAATCGTTATTAATGGAATGAGTGAAAAGCAAGGTTTAGCCGAGAAAACAAGCCCTCGTGTCATAGAAGAGATGTGCAAAGTTAAGGTATTGGGAATTACGCCGAGAGTAGAAGAAATTTCTATCCATTCGTTCAAGCAATTAGTCAACGATACTATTGAAATAGATCAGTTTTTGAAATAGAAAGGTGTGGTTCCATGAAAACAGAGTTCGAGGATTTAACGCAAAACCCGTATCCTTTTTATGAAGAAATTCGTGCTCAGTCACCTATACACTGGGGAGAGTTTTTCGGGAACCGTGGCTGGTACATAACAGGTTATGAAGAAGCAAGCATGATCTTGAAAGATCTTCGTTTTCAAAATCGCATGCCGCTTCCAGAAACAACAAAGTGGTTCGAACGTTTAAAAGAGATCCAGAAACAGATGGTACTTTATCAAAATCCGCCTGACCATAGGAAGATACGTAGACTGGTAAATGAAAGATTTACTCCTAAGGTACTAGAACGGTACGTGTTTATGATTGAAGAAACAGCTGAACAATTATTTTCACATATAAAAAATGATAAGAAGCTCGACTTTATTGCTGACTTTGCTTTTCCGCTAGCAAGCACAGTGATAGCTAGACTTTTAGGCGTTCCGGAAAGAGATAAAGATCTATTCAGAAGGTGGGCATTAACGTTAATTGATACGATTGATCTCAACCGTTCTAGAAAATCATTAGTGAAGGGGAATGAATGCATTGTAGAGATGGTTCATTATTTTAAAAGTTTGATCCTAAATAGTAAACGAAATCGAAAAAATGATCTCATTAGTGTGTTGGTAGAGGAGCAGAACAATGATAAGTTAACAGAGGATGAGGTCCTATCAACTTGTATTCTTTTACTAATAGCCGGTCACGAAACAACAGTGAATTTAATTAGTAATGCGATTTACTGTTTGGCAACTAATCAAGAGCAACAAATAAAATTAAGAGAAGAACCTCTCCTACTAAAAACGGCAATTGAAGAGGTGTTACGTTATGAGAGTCCGACTCAATTAACGGCTCGTATCGCTTCAACAGATGTGATCATTAATCAAACACAAATTAAAAAAGGTGATCATATCTATCTTTTTCTTGGTGCTTGTAATCGTGATCCCAAAAATTTCCCGAATGCGAATACTTTGGATTTTGCGAGGGAGCCTAATCCTCATCTTTCATTTGGGGCAGGAATTCATTTTTGTTTAGGCTCGGAATTGGCAAAAATAGAAACAAAAGCAGCTCTTCGTACTATTTTAAAGAATACAAACTCAATACAAATTGATTCAAAACAACTGGAGTGGAGAAATCTTACGGGATTTAGAGCATTGAAAGAATTGCCAGTGGTGTTTAATTAAAAGGAATTAGAAAGGCCTACTCCCTAAAAAAATTTGGGGAGGTAGACCTTTTATCTTTAGCCCTTGGAATTCTTATGTAGGACCTGAGTAATGAAGATGCTCTTCAAGAGGGAAGGTGATTGTAAATGTTGTACCTTTTCCGATCATACTCTTAATACTCGATTTCTGTTTTGGATATACATATACTGAACATTCTTGTTTAATCAAACGTTTGTTTAACAAGGTAAGGAGGCAATTCCTTTCAATGGTTGTCTTCTTAATTAAAAAAAGGATGTGTAAAGCATGACAAAAATCTATGGCCACCGTGGCTGTAAGGGTACATTTTGAGGAAAATACAATTATAGGGTTTGAAAAGGCAATAGGTCAGGGAGTAGATGATTTAGGTGATGAATAAACAGGCATGCTAACATGCCTGAAACCGATATTAAACTTTCACATCTAATGAGCTGTTTCTGTCTTCATATTCAATTGTTTCATAATTATTACTGTATAAAACCAGGGTAGCTTTCGATGAAGCATGATTTTGTCTGGAAGTCTTATAGCTTAAAGGTGAGGATGATGGACTTTGACGACGGTCTTTAATTGGGTAAGTTTGCATTGGTTTTGTAACGAGTGGTTGTCTTTCGTGAAAAGTTAACTGATAAAGCATAATGCTCCTCCTTGAGTAGTTTTGTCGATATGTATTTATAGTTCAGAATATGGTTTAATTATTTTTTCTTATATATACCTATATGGATTGTCATTTTTTTTATGGGGGCGCAGACTAAGAAGGTAGGAAATAAGGAATTAGTAATGGAGAACTTTTTATTACAGGAATTTCTCTAGTCAAAATGTATAGTAAAAGGCTATGCCTAAAGGTCTATATCAATTCAAAATGATGAATATCAAATAAGAAATATGACAACTGTCATATCTTTTATTTGACGTTCATGACTTCTTGTCTGACATAATTTCTTTTACGATAGAAAGAGATTCTCCAGATACTTCTCGGAAAAGATGAGTAAAATTTAGGGAGGAAAAGATGAGTAATTCTAAATTAGCACAGTTGAAAAAAAGTGTTGCCCCTTTTGAAAAATCAGATGTGAAAAAGAGTATTAGACAAATATTAAATACAATTCCGCCATTTTTTCTATTATGGTTTTTGGCGTATCAGAGCTTATCAATATCAATCTGGCTGTCTTTAGCTCTATCTGTTATAGCAGCAGGATTTGTTGTCCGCATATTTATTATTTTTCATGATTGTTGTCACGGCTCTTTCTTTAAAAATAAAAAAGCTAATAATATTGTAGGAACAATAACAGGTATCATAACGATGTTTCCATATGAAAAGTGGAAACGTGAACACTCGATTCACCATGCAACAAGTGGGAATTTAGATAAACGTGGTATTGGTGATGTATGGATTATGACAGTAGATGAATATGTAAAAGCTCCTTTTAAAGAACGATTGGCTTATCGTCTTTACCGTAATCCTTTAGTAATGTTTGGGTTGGGTCCGGCGTATTTATTTCTTGTATCTAATCGTTTTAATCGAAAAGATGCTAGAAAAAAAGAGCGTTTGAACATGTACTTAATCAACGTATCAATTGTGGTTATTAGTATATTAATGATTTTAATCATTGGATGGAAGGCTTTTCTGTTGATTCAGCTTCCGATTTTGTTTGTTGCCGGTTCTTTAGGAATCTGGTTATTCTATGTTCAGCATCAGTTTGAAGACTCGTATTTTGAAGATGAATCTGAATGGGATTATGTAAAAGCTGCAGTAGATGGAAGCTCTTACTATAAACTTCCTAAATTGTTACAATGGGTAACTGGAAATATTGGTTACCATCATGTCCATCACTTAAGCCCAAGGGTTCCAAATTACAATTTGGAAAAAGTGCATGAGACGACTCCTCCTCTACAAAAAGCAACAACGATTACGGTAGGTTCAAGTTTACAATCTATTCGCTTCCGTCTATATGATGAAAAGAAGAAGACATTTGTAAGTTTTAACGATGTGAAAGATTTACTGAAATCAAATAAGGATCTTAAAATGAAGAATAGACAAACAAGTCTCCAAGGAAAATAAATATCGAAGGAAAAACCCGTTCAACTTTGTTTAATGGGTTTTTCTTGCACCAACCTTTACGTATTTCTATGCTGTCATCCACTAGAAATGACAAATTTAGGATAATCAGTGATATGATTAAAAATAGGAAACATTTCTTAGAAGGAAGGAGGTTTTTATGCAAAGTTGGTATAACATTTTTCCGAAAAATACAGGACTCAGCATCTACGTCTGGATTATTTTCTGCCTACTGCCTTTTTATTTTATTTTCAGATCCTCATCAGCATTTGAAATTATATTTGGGATTATTATGATTCTGTTGTTTTTTATTTCCTACCGGTTATCTTTTATTTCAAAGAGTTGGCTTGTGTATGTCTGGGTAGGAATAGAAATGGCCATAAGTATTGGAATGACTTTATTTTATGGATATGTGTACTTTGCGCTTTTCTTAGCTTTCTTTATTGGGAATATTCAAAGCAAGTTGGGTTTCCTTACATTGTATATCGTTCATTTACTAACGACGATTGTAGCAGTAATTCTAAGTTTCTTTACGCAAAATGAATTATTCTTTGCTCAGTTTCCATTCATTATTATTTCGGTGATTGGTGTTATTTTACTGCCATTCAATACGTATAATCGAAACAAGCAAGAGAAGTTAGAAGGTCAGTTAGAAGATGCCAATAAACGTATTTCACAATTGATGGTGATGGAAGAGAGGCAGCGGATTGCACGTGATCTGCACGATACACTTGGTCAAAAGCTTTCGCTTATCGGTTTGAAAAGTGATTTGGCTAGGAAGTTGATTGAGATTGATCCCAATTCTGCAAAGGGTGAACTGAGTGATATTAATCAAACAGCGAGAACAGCTTTAAAAGAAGTCCGCGAAATGGTCTCAAATATGCGTGGAGCAAAGCTTGAAGATGAAATAATTCATGTGAAGCAAATTCTTAAAGCTGCTGAAATCGACTTTGTAACAGAAGGCAGTGTTAAGCTTACGGCCACTCCTTTATTAGTTGAGAACGTCGTTAGTATGTGTTTAAAGGAAGCTGTTACAAATGTGACCAAGCACAGTCAAGCAACTATATGTAAGGTTACAATTGATGAAACTCAAGATGAATTAAGGATGATCGTCGAAGACAATGGCATCGGAATAAAAGACAAAAGCGATTTCTCCAAAGGACATGGACTTCAAGGGATGAAGGAAAGATTAGAGTTTGTAAACGGAAGTTTAACAATTATAGATTCAGAGGGGACGAAACTCGATATACGGGTGCCAAAGGTGATTCAACAGATGGCAAAGGAGGGTTTGAGTTGATTCGAATTGTCATTGCAGAAGATCAGCGCATGTTACTTGGAGCTCTTGGCTCCTTGCTAGATTTAGAAGAAGATATGGAAGTCGTTGGGAAGGCAAGGAATGGGGAAGAAGCTTTAGCTTTAGTGAAACAATTGCAGCCTGATATTTGCATTATGGATATTGAAATGCCAATTAAAAGTGGCCTGGATGCTGCAGAAGAATTAATAGATGAACCATGTAAAGTAATTATCTTAACAACCTTTGCTCGTGCTGGATATTTTGAACGCGCTAGAAACGCAGAAGTGAGCGGTTATTTATTAAAGGATAGTCCAAGTGAGGAGTTAGCAAGTTCAATTCGAACGATTATGGACGGACGACGCATTTATGCACCTGAGTTAGTTGACTTAGCTTTTGATGATACAAATCCTCTAACGAAGCGGGAAAAGCAAGTTATGGAGCTCATTGCCGATGGCAAAAGTACAAATGAAATTGCTAAAGAGCTTTACTTAACAAATGGTACGGTTCGTAATTACATTTCTGTTATTCTCGATAAGTTAGATGTAGGAAACCGTATTGAAGCCATTCAAAGGTTTAAGGAGAAGGGTTGGTTTAAATAGGAGTATCTCTACTATAATAGGTTCTTTAGAGGAAACGAGGGCTATAGGTTTTTTCAAGAGCAATAATAAAACTACCCCAGTGAAACGCTTTTCACTGGGGTAGAGGCATTGATTGGAAAAAATAGAACCAAAGCCGATTAGACAGTAGGAATATGGACATCTAAAACAGCTGCTCTACCTTCTTTTACAACATTTAGACATTGGGTTAATGCATCTTTTAAGTCTGCTGGATTTTTTACGCTTCTTGCATAAGCGCCGCCGGCCGCCTCGGCAATTTTTGATAAGTCGGAGATTGTTCCAAAATCAACAAAGAATTCGTTGGTTTGTTGGGCTATGCCGTTTGGATGAACGCCTAGGGTGGAAAGTTTAGGTGACTTCCAGCCATGATTGTTGTAGATAATAGTTAAAAATGGCGTATTATAACGATTGGCCATCCAATGAACAGTAGATGGAATACTAAACAAATAAGATCCATCGCCGGTTAAACTAATGACTGTCTTGTCAGGTTTAGCTAATTTTGCCCCGATTGCTGCACCACCATTCCACCCTAAAGAACCAGCTCCACTGCCAAAGAGTGTACCGCTTCTATGGAGTTCTAAATGGTTTGAAATCGTTGGATAATTAGAAATCCCTTCATTCATTATGATCGTATTGTGATCAATAATCTCTCGAACACAGGCTGTTAAATATTCAGGAGTAATATGCTCACTATTAGAGCATTCCAATTCTTTTAGCTTATCTTTCTGTTTAGTATGGTATTGAGAGTATTTGTCTAACCTTTCTTCAACTGTTTTTGAATCAATGTTACAGTCCATCTTTAGGTGCATATTTAATTGTTGCAGTGCAGTATAAGAATCTGCTTTAAAGAATCGTTTAGAGGGGATATACCATAAAGGCATTTGTTCCTTTATAGGGTCCACGTCAATGTAGTAAATAATAGCATCGTTTGATGGTTTATTTTTCAAAGGAATCCAAGGAACATCACTATCAAGAACTAGAATGAAGTCTGCTTCTGCAATAAGCTCGTTTTGACTAGGGGTATTCCATTGATGCCCACAGTGTAACGGATGTGTAGTAGGAAAGTTCATATAGTTTGGACAAGATTCGATAACTGGTATAGATACATGTTCGCAAAGCTCAATTAACTCATTTACAGCTTGTTCATTTCTTCCTAAATAGGATGTAATGATTAGTGGATTTTGAGCTTTTAGCAAATCTGCGGCTAATTCTTTTATTGCGTTAGGGGGAATTGCACTTGGCATAATTGGTTCCCACAAGTTAGTGTCTACGGTAATTGGTTCAATTTCTTCTTCCATAACTTCTCTAGCTCCCATTAAATAGACGGGGCCTTTTGGATCACTTGTTGCAAACTGCATAGCACGGTGTACAAGTTGTTTTACATTTTTACCTGTTCGAATTTCATTATTATATTTAGTATAACCTCTCATAATTCCACGTTGATCAAATACATCTTGAATCCAATGAATAAACTCATTCCTGCTGCCAGCCAATTCTCCCTCCTGGGTAAATGGAGAAGCGCCTGCAAAAATAAGAACAGGGACCCGGCCTTTGGCTGCGTTATGTATAGCACCTCCGAGATTTTGAGTACCACATTCTACGTGAATGATTACAGCTTGTACTTCCCCAGTAATTTGTGCATATCCATGTGCTGCACTTAATGCAACCATTTCGTTTGGACAGACAATCACTTCAGGTAATTTTTTGTTCAACTGTTTTGCTTCTGCTAAACTCTCAATCATAGCTGGGTGATCACTACCCAAGTTAGCAAAAATATAAGAGACATTCGCTTCTTGTAGAGCTTCTAGAAATGCAGTACTTGCAGTATACATTCTACCGACCTCTTTTCATAGATTTTCATGTTACTGAATTAACAGGATGACAAGCGGCTACGATCTAGCATGTATCCTATGTTTTGCTCTTGTATTAAGAATAAAGAAAGAACTTATCATTGATCAATACAATATTTACTATTATTATGATAGTTAAATACTATTAAAAGGTGGGGTTGTATGGAGATTCGTCTTTTGGAGTACTTCTTGACCGTTACAGAAGAACTCCACTTTACAAGGGCTGCTGAACGATTAGGAATCAGTCAGCCAACACTGAGTCAACAAATAAAAGTCCTCGAGGATAGTATCGGATCCCCCCTATTTAACAGAGTAGGAAAAAAAATATACATAACTGAAGCTGGAGATGTCTTAAAAAAACATGCACTTCGTACTTTTTATGAGCTAGAGCAAGCAAAAGTTGCAATTAATGAATTGAAAGGTCTTAAACGTGGGAAGTTGACGATTGGTTGCTGTGGGTCATACCTTCTAACTTCTACAATTGCCTCGTTTAATTTGAAATACCCAGATATCCATCTTTCTATTGTAGAGTTACCGACGGAAGAAACGAAACAAGCCTTATTAACGAATGAACTAGATATGGGTATTGTGTATTTACCGGCTGAAGAAGAGCAATTAATAAGTGAACCGCTTTTTAAAGAGGAATTTTATTTAGTCGTTTCGAACGAACATGATCTTGCGAGTGAGCAATATATAGAATTACAGCAATTAGAAAATGTGAGAATGATTCTATTACGTAAAGAATATTTAATTAGGCAGATTATTGATAAGAAAATAAAAAGTGGCTCATTAGAACCGATTATTGAGCTGACAACGTTGGAGTCATTATTACAATTAACAGCATTAAATATCGGAGCTACGATACTGCCTGCGAATTATCTAAATGAGCTCGATCAAAGTGGGCTCTGTAAAGTTAAAATTGTTGACTCTTTTGAGCAAACAACCGTAGGCATTGTTTTGCGAAAGAATGTTTACCATTGCGAAAGTTTAAAGGTGTTTATTAAGTGTTTGAAAAATAATTATGCATGATAATAGAGAGGTGTCTGTTTTAACAAAGCCACTGAAAAAGGTATGTGTTCACCTTTTTCAGTGTTTTTTTAGTTGAGCGCTCTTAAGTGTTAGTCTTCCTTAGTATTTTTTATACTTTTTTAAAGTTAAACAAACAAAATCAAAGGAGATTTTAGAATAGTCTAAATACTATAATGACACTGAGGCATTTGTTAAGAGCTTTTAGAAAGCGCTTACTTAATGTGTAAACCATTTAAAGGGGGAAGGCAGAAACGTAATTTATACGTGTTCTGTGAGTTGAAATGAAGATTACTGATATGACTGTCAAAAGGTATGTTCGAATGGGGAAATCTGATATGGCATTTAGCGGACATGAAGTGGTTGTAGTTGAAATTGAGACAGATAGGGACATTACTGGTATAGGATTCTTGAGTACACCTATTTTTCCTCACGGGGTTACGAGTGATGTTGCAGCAATTCTATTAAAAAGGAACTTTAAAAATATCATTATGGGAGAAAATCCTCTTCATACGGAAAAACTTTGGAAGAAAATGTTTGATGCTCCTTGGAGATTAGGCATGGGAGGGATGATCAGGGATTGTATTGCAGCAATTGACTTTGCTCTGTGGGATATTAAGGCCAAATTATCCATTGTTCCACTAGCTGAGTTATTCGGCTATAGACGTGATAAAGTATTAACCTATGCCAATGTTGGTCACCAATTACCGCCAGAGGAGCTAGCCGCAAAAGCTGCCGAGTATGTTGAAAAAGGCCATACAGCCATCAAAATTAGAGCTGGTTCAACTGCAGTTTCTATTAAAGAGGCAAATAAGCGTGTTGAAGCTGTTCGTGAAGCAATAGGACCAGATGTGAAATTAATGGTTGATATAAATGGATCTTGGGACACGGGAACCGCTATTCAGCAACTGAAGAAATGGGAGAAACATAATTTATATTGGATGGAAGAGCCGGTATCACCTGAAGACATAAATGGGTATGCAAAGGTGCGAGAATATGCAGGAAATACTTATATCGCTGGGGGAGAGCAGAATAGTGGGTTACAAGAATTCCGTCAGTTTATTGAGAAGAAAGCGATAGATATTATTCAGCCTAATGCAATGGCAACAGGTGGAATTACAGATTGGTTGAAAATATACCATTTTGCCTCGGCCCATAACATTGCAATTTCACCTTGGAATCTACAGCAAATTCACATTCATCTTGCAGCAGGTCATCCTAATGTGAAATGGATTGAGTACTTTGCAACAGATCGTGAATATTTTCAAGACAGCTTAATAAAGGGTCCTGAATTAACAGAAGAAAGGGGAGAAGATGGAGTCTATTTAGTTGCACCACAAGGGCCAGGGATCGGAATTGAAATAGATGAAGACATTGCGGAAAGAACTCTCATCAGAGAAGATTAACATGTTCTAGAATATTTCTTGTCTAACGATCATTCTCAAGAGTGTATAAAAATGAAACTGGAGGAGAAAGAATGAAAAAATACTTGCTAATGATTTCGTTTTCTCTATTTATCATGACAGCTTTCGTAGGATGTTCTAACGAATCAACTCAAACTGAGGGAAGTGATAACGACAAAGGTGAAGGAGTCGCTACAGAGACGGAGGAAACATCTGAAATCAAATTGGATGGTGATGTAGAGTTTATCGTTCCTGCGAGTGCTGGTGGAGGTAGTGATATTAATGTGAGAATGCTTGCTGAAGTTATTCGTGAGAACAATATTATTGATGAGAATATTCTAGTTGTAAATAAACCAGGAGGAAGCACTGCGATTGCCAATTCCTATACTTATAATAAAGAGGGTTCTAATAATACAGTACTAAGTTGGGTATCTAGTCAATTGATTAGTCCGATTATTAATAATAATGACGTTACAATTGAAAATTTAACCCCGTTGGCTACTCTAACGCTCGATAGTTATTTGTTTGTAGTGAATGGAGATAGTGAGTATGAATCACTTGAAGAGATTGTGACGGCAGCAAGGGAGAATCCAGCGACAGTCACGATTGGGGGAACGGGACAAGGAACGGAATTGCACATTTTAAGCCACTTGATTAGCAAGTATGCAGATGCTGAATTTAAGTATGTTCCATTTGATAGTGGAGGAGAAACAATTTCTGCGTTATTAGGAGGGCATATTGATGCGATATTATCTAACCCCAATGAGATAGCATCGCAAGTTGAAGCAGGTGGAGTACGTGCGTTAGCTACTTCTTCGGAAGATCGTTTAAGTGGAGTATTCAGCGAAGTACCTACTTTTAATGAGCTTGGTTTTGAAGAAATTCAAATTGCGTCTTTCCGTGGTTATGTTGGACCACCTGGGATGTCGGAAGAGGAAATTGCTTTCTGGGAAGATGTCTTAAGACAAGTTCATGAATCAGATATGTGGCAACAAGATTACATTGAACGATATCAATTGAACTCTGAGTTTCTTAATGCTGAAGAAAGCAAGCAGTTCTATCAAGAGGTTTTGGATCTTTATTTACAAGCATCAGAAGAGATGGGTTTGATTGATTAAGAGTCAACCAGCAGTAGAAGAGTAACATATTACTCTTCTACTGTAAATCATACTAAGGAATCAAGGAGGAACTCAGATGACGAGAGGGACTTCATTATGTCTGTTCATAGTAGCGTTATTTTGTATACATCAGGGAATTGTTCGTTATGGATTCTGGGAAAATAATATGCCTGGGAGCGGCTTCCTACCAGTGGTAGCCTGTGTAATTCTAGCGGTTTGCAGTTGTTATATCTTTGTGAAAAATGGCAAACAAACGATAGTTTTTAAGAAGAAACATTTATACCCGGTTATAGGGAGTGTTTTATTAATAGGCTCAATTCAGTTTCTAGGCATGATTCTATCGATTCTTATATTTATGATTGTGTGGCTTGTAGTCATTGAAAAGTTTTTGTTTTCCCGTGCTGCTATCTATGGAATTGCTACGACTCTCTTGATTTACTTTATTTTCAAAGTTTCTCTTAATGTCCGGCTTCCAGAAGGAATAATCGGAATATAAATGAAAGGATGAGAGAATGGATACGTTACTAATGCTCCTCAATGGTTTTGGAGAAGCTATATCGATGCAAAATCTACTAGCTGCTTTAATTGGTGCTGTTCTTGGGATTATTGTAGGATCCATTCCCGGACTTGGGTCTGCTTTAGGAGTTGCCTTGCTTCTGCCATTAACATTTGGAATGGATCCTATCACTGGTATTATTATGTTAGCGGCAGTTTATTATGGCTGTATGTATGGCGGAGCATATAGTGCCATCTTAATTAATATTCCTGGTGATTCGCCAGCTATCACGACTGCATTAGATGGATATCCATTAACGAAGAGGGGAAAATCAGGTAAGGCTTTATTTGTTGCTAATATCTCCTCGTTTATTGGTGGAACAATCGGGATTATTGCTTTAACATTCCTTGGCCCAGTATTAGCGAATATTGGTTTGGCTTTTGGCCCAGCTGAAGTTGCCTTACTCATTTTGCTAGCTCTTTGTTCAGTTGGGTGGCTTCTTGGAGAAAGTCCAGCTAAGGGAATAGCTGCGACCGTATTAGGAGTTATGTTAGCAACGGTTGGTGTTGACATTATTTCAGGTCAAACACGATTTACATTTGGTTCGGAAAATCTACTTAGTGGGCTTTCGCTTATTCCAATGATTATTGGGATGTTTGGTTTCAGTCAAATATTGGTGATGATGACGAATAAATTAAATGTAAAAGAAGAAAGAAAGCTTACCTTAAAAGAAAGCATCCCAACGAAGAAAGAAGTACGTAGAATTATGTTTCCATCTCTTCGTTCCGGTGCGTTAGGTAATTTCCTAGGTGTCCTACCGGGTGCAGGAGCGACAACGGGGGGATTGCTGTCTTATGTTCTTGAAAAAAGAATAGGGAAAAATAAGAAAGAAATGGGAAAAGGCGCAATAGAAGGTGTAGCTGCTGCTGAATCTGGAAATAACGCAGCATCTGTTGGCTCATTTGTCCCTTTACTGTCATTAGGAATTCCAGGCTCTGCGACAACAGCTATATTGCTTGGAGGGTTAATTATGTGGGGGCTTGACCCCGGCCCATTATTGTTCCAGACGAACCCTGACTTTGTTTGGGGGCTAATTTCATCTATGTACATTGGGAATGTTATTAGTTTAATTGCTGGATTAGCGTTTATCCCATTTTTAATGAAGGTTATTAAAATACCAAATTCTCTAATGGTACCGATTATCACGGTTGTTTGTATGATTGGTGCTTATAGTGTAAATAACAACATGTTTGATGTATGGATGATGATTATTGCAGGAGTTATTGCTTTTCTGTTACAAGCAAATGATTACCCGATTGCACCTTTATTATTAGCCTTTGTACTTACACCGAGATTGGAGATGTCAGCTCGCCAAGCACTTAATATTTCTAATGGGAATCTTGAAATATTCGTAAGCAGCGTTATTTCAATTGTAATTTTGTTGCTAATAACATTATTTATTATTGCACCCCCTATAATGAAATTGATTATGAAGAGGAGGAAAAAGAATGATGAAAACATTTCGTTATAAGAGTATCTTTCTCCATCCCCTTAGCCTTTAAAAGAATATAATTTCTTAGGTCTTCCCTTTTCAGAGTATTCTAAATCTAGTTCGATTTCATTGCGTTGAATCATGTATTCAATATATTTTCGAACCGTAAGTGTAGAGATATTGACTACTTTACTTAATTCAGTGATCGAATAGGGGGTAGCTGCTTTCTTTAATTCATCTCTAATGATGGTTAAAGTGACAGGGTCAATCCCTTTTGGCAAGTCAATAACAAACTCTTTCTGAGCGGAGGAGTAAAGTTGGTCAAGATCAGCTTGCTGCACTCTTTCAACAGAATGAAAAATCGATTGACGTTTCATATACAAAGATAAAGAACTTTCAAATCGGACATATGCATATGGTTTGAGGATGCAGTCCACTACTCCTAAACGCATCGCTTCTTCAATTATCTCTGGAGCGTCAGCAGCTGTTATTAAAATGACATCAATACTTAAATTTTCTGATCGCATCTTCCTGAGTAATTCGATACCGTTATAGTCAGGTATGTAAACATCTAACAAAATAAGTTGGGGTTTTAATAGTCTAATTTGATTTAGTGCGTCCTTTCCATTTTTGGAAGTGCCGACTAGTGAAAAAGAAGTCATTTTACTTAGATATTCAGCATTTATTTGAGCAACCATTGGGTCGTCTTCGACAATAAAAGTTGAAATCAAATGTTTTCCCCTCCTTTATGAATTTAACCTGCTTTTGGTATTTGTATAGTGAAAGACGTACCCTCGTCTTGTGAAAAATGAAGAGTTCCTCCTAAGATGTTTTCGGTATGATGTTTCACTAAAAATAAGCCGTATCCATATGTGCCTTTTGTAGAGTAACCTTTTTTAAAAATAACGTTCTCATTACTGTTCTTTATTCCATCACCGTTATCTTCAACGAGAATAATTAATTTATCCTTTTTATCTAAGAGTGTAATTTGAACTTCTCCAAAAGGTTTTTCTTTTACTGCGTCAATGGCATTTTGTAATAGATTGCCTATAATGAGCGCTATGCTATCTACAGGCATGAAAGGAGAAATTTTCCCAAGATAACTTCCTGGAGTGAATGTAATCTGTACATTATGCTCAACAGCTTGTTGAATTTTCCCAAGCAGCAAACCGAGTATTTTAGGTTCACTAATGTTATTTGTTAGTGAATCAAGGAGATTCTGCTGTTGCACATTGGTAGTAGAAATGTAAGTTAGCACCTCTTCGTATTGTTCTAGTTCGATCAACCCTGAAAGCGTTTGCAATTTATTGGAAAATTCATGTGTCTTTGCTCTTAGTCCGTCGATATATTGGTTGACTCCTGTAAGGTCTTCAGCGAGTTTCCGTGCTTCAGAAATATCTCTGAATGCAATGATATAACCCCAGTTTTTATTTTTCTGTGTAATGGGACTATAGCTAGCTAAAATAATGGTTCCATTTACATTCAATTCTATGTTTGTTTTCTGAAGAGGAGAATTAATAATTCGAACAATAGAGAATTCCTCTACCAATTCATAGATCTTATTTTCATCGATATCTTTTGGTAGGTTTAGAATACTCTTTGCAGCTTTATTCACTAGAGTGATGTTGTTATCCTGGTTAATTACAATAATACCTTCACTTAAAGATTCGAGGATTGCTTCTTTTTCTCTAAAAAGTTTAGCTATTTCTTCGGGTTCGTGGTTAAAAAGAATTCTTTTAATAGCCTTAGCTAACAAAATTGAGGCAACAATACCAAAAGTAAAAGCCATTAAAAGCCAAAATAGAATGGAGTCTAGGTGACTCTTAACCAAATCACTTATCTTCTCTTGAGAAAAGCCAAGAGCAAGCACACCTATTTGTGTATTTGTCTCTGGGTCTACTACAGGAGCAAATGTACGTAATGTAGGACCAGAAATACCATGTGCCGTTGAAATATAAGCTTCGCCAGAAAGGGCTTTCTCAACATCGTCTCCAGTTATTTGCTGGCCAATTAAAGTGGGGTCTCGATGGGTATGACGTACGCCTTCTTGATCAATGAGGACTAAAAAAAAGTTGCCATTAATTTCTGATATGTACTCTTCGTAAATTTGTTGAAGCGCAGCTCCTTGGTCAGGATCTTTTAATGCATCAACGACAGCGGGTAATTTCGATAGAAAATATGTAATTTCTAAAGAGTTCACCCCTACTGTATCTTTAATGGAATTAGATAAAGTTTTATAAAATGAGAAGCCTGAAACAACTAATATAACAACAATGATCGAAATGGAAAATAACATGATCTTTGCTTTGAGTGGGAGATACCGCTGAGTTATTTTAAACATTATTATCACCCTGAATTTGTTATTGAAGAAAAATATCAACCTAATGATATCAGAATTTAATGAAAATAACAAAAAAAATATTGTGAGAGTATGAAACATTTATATTAATGTGAGGAGTGTTGTATGTGCAGAAAATATCAATTATTGGAGCTGCAGGAACATTAGGAGCGAGCTGTGCAATGAATCTAGCTTTGAATAGTAGAATTAGTGAGCTTTGTTTATTGGACATTAACGAAGCTTTGTTAGATAACCATATTATGGACCTAGAAAACGCATTTCCAGATAAATATATTTATCGGGGCAACTATGAAGATTTAGCAGGGTCATCAATTGTGGTAATTACTGCAGGGGTTCCGAATCGGAATGAGGAAACGTCTCGTGATGCTTATTTAATGGAAAATGTGAAAATATTTAAGCATATTGGAGCTAACATCCGTAAATATTGCTCTAATGCGATTATCATAACAGCATCTAATCCAGTTGATCTATTAAATTATTATCTCCACAAAGAGTTTGGTTTTAAGCCTCACCAGTTAATAGGCTACACGTTAAATGATTCTTACCGATTTAGTTGGGCTATCAACAAAGTATTGAATGGTAAAAACCAAGTATATAGTCCAGTTATAGGCGAGCACGGAGAAACCCAAGTTCCTATTTTTTCCCAAGTGAGAATTAATAATAAAGAAGCTTCATTTACTGTTGAGGAGAAAAAACAAATTCAAGAAGAGATAAAAACGTGGTTTGTAAAATTTAATCAATTAAATATACAAAGAACAACAGGATGGACGACTGGAGTAGGGATTAGTCAGCTAGTAGGTTCTCTCTTAAGTGACCAAGAGGTGTTAACGATTGGATCTGTTATACTAAGAGGGGAATATAATTCCCAGGGGATTAGTATAGGTGTACCAATTTCTGTGAACAGAGAAGGTGTGAAGCAAATTATCGAATGGGATCTTACTGTTGAAGAGAATAAGGATTTTTGTAGTTCAGTCGAGAAGATCTCAAAAAATATAGAGGAAAGCTTCTTATTAAAGGAAGAAATGTAGAAATTTGCTAGTTATGCTAAGCAACTGAGTATGAGTTGTTTAGCATAACTCTTTTTTTGTTTTTTTGGTTAAGAGGGTTTGGATAAGTTTCCTTAAATATACGAATATGAAAACGCTTAATTCCTTTAATTTGAGGTACAAATGGAGTCAGAAAATTAATATTATTAAAACAGGTGATAGAAAACATATTTGTATGGAGGGTTTTACATGACGATGACGATTGGTGTAGTGGGATCGGGCACGATGGGCGGAGCAATTGCACATCAGGCAGCAATTTGTGGATTTACAGTTATGCTCAGAGATGTAGAACAACGTTTTTTAGATAATGCTTTAGCGCGGATGACAAAATTAATGGATCGTCAAATAGAAAAAGGGAAATTAACAGAAGAACAAAAACAAGCGATAACAAATAGAATTACGTTCACAACTAATTTAGAGGATATGAATGATTGCGAAGTTGTTATTGAGGCAATCATTGAAGATTTAGAGGCAAAAAAAGCAGTATTCAATCAGCTTGATGAAATTCTAAGACCAGGGGCGATTATTGCTTCTAACACATCTTCTATGTCTATAACCGAAATTGCATCAGCAACGAATCGACCAGAGCGTGTTGCTGGCATGCATTTTTTTAATCCTCCACAAGTAATGAAATTAGTAGAGGTTGTTCGAGGATATGAAACAAGTGATGATACGGTAAAAGAGTTAAAGAAACTTTCGATTGATTTTAATAAAGAACCGATTGAAGTTAAGAAGGATACGCCAGGATTTATTGTAAACCGAATTATGATTCCGCAATTTATTGAGGCGATAAGATTAGTGGAAGAAGGAGTAGCGAGTCCAGAAGATATTGATAAGGCTGTTACACTTGGATTGAACTATCCTATGGGGCCTTTCACGTTACAGGACTATGCTGGTGTCGATATCGGTCTTCATGTAATGGATTACTTTTATGATGAATTTAAGGATGCTAGGTTTGCTGCGCCACTTACGCTTAGAAATCTTGTAAGGGCAGGACGTGTAGGGAAGAAGGCTGGAGCAGGTTGGTACGACTATAACAAATAAAAGGGGCAACTAATATGGAAACAATCGAGTATATGTTAGGTGATAATCATGTAGCAATGGTTTATTTGAATCGCCCACCTTATAATCCGTTAAATTCCCAAGTGTATCAAGAGCTTACGACGCTTTTTGAGAAGTTAGAAAAGGATCCTTTAGTACGAGCAATTATTATTACAGGTAAGGGAGATCGTGCTTTTGCTGCTGGTGCGGATATTAATGAGATGAAAGATTTGAACGGAGCAGAAATGCTAGAAATGTCTAGGGTGTCTAGAGCAGCTTACGATAAAGTTGAGTCAATTACCAAGCCGGTCATTGCAGCTGTAAATGGTTTAGCGTTAGGGGAGGATGTGAATTAGCACTAGCGTGTGATTTCAGAATCTGTTCCAATAACACAAAGTTTGGTCTACCAGAAATTAATTTAGGAATTATCCCTGGTGGGGAGGGACTCAGCGTTTACCTCGATTGATTGGTCAATCAAAAGCAAAAGAGTTATTATTCTTCGGAGAAATGGTTGATGCTGATAAAGCAGTTGAGTTCGGTTTAGTAAATAAATCTGTTGAGCTTACTGATTTATTAGCTGAAGCAACAGCGTGGGCTGAGAAATTAGCAGGAAAACCAACAATTGCGATGAATATGCTTAAAAAGGCAGTAAATCAAGGAACAAATGTTGATATATCCTCTGGCTTGGATCTTGAAGCTGCTTGTTTTGGGAATGCTTTTGCAAGTGAAGATCGGAAAGAAGGCATGCAATCATTTATTGAAAAAAGAAAGCCGCAATTTAGTGGCCGTTAGGGAGTGTTAAGATGAGTAAAGATATTGTAGTGATTGACGGTGCTCGTACAGCGTTTACTGAATTTGGAGGTTCTTTTCGTGATGTGTCAGCTATTGATCTAGCTGCAGCAACGGCAAAAGAAGCGATGAAACGTTCAAAGATTGAACCTGAAGAAGTCGATCAAGTAGTAATAGGCAATGTCATTCAGTCCAGTACTGATGCCATCTATATGGGAAGACATGTAGGCCTAAAAGCGGGTGTTCCTGAACATGTCCCTGGATTAACGGTGAACCGTTTATGTGGATCTGGTTTGCAGGCAATTGTGAATGCAGCTCAGTCAATTCAATTAAATGAAGGATCTGTCGCAATTGCAGGTGGAGCAGAAAATATGAGTCAAGTACCTCATGTTATTCGAGGAGCAAGGTGGGGTGTACCTCTAGGGAAAGCTCCAATGGAAGATTATTTATGGGAAGCATTATATGACCCATACGGAAAATGCTCTATGGCTATTACAGCTGAAAATCTAGCAGAAAAGTATGAAATTGCTAGAGAGGAAATTGATGAATTCGCATCAAATAGTCATCAAAAGGCGCTCGCAGCAATGGAAAAAGGTGTTTTCGCTGAAGAAATCGTACCTTATACGATAAAAGGACGAAAGGGCGACAAAGTAGTAGAACAGGATGAACACCCAAGAATGACCACAGTGGAAAAACTAGGTAAATTACCTGCTCGTTTCAAAGAGAATGGTGTCGTAACGGCAGGGAATGCAAGTGGAATAAATGATGGTGCAGCGGCCTTAGTTGTCACATCTGGAGAATATGCCGAGAAGCGCAATTTGAAACCGTTAGCCCGCCTTGTTTCTTGGGGATTGTTGGAGTAGAGCCTAAGTATATGGGGATAGGTCCCGCACCGGCAATTCGTCAGGCTTTAGAACGTGCTAATCTACGTGTGGAAGATCTAGATTTAATTGAAATAAATGAGGCATTTGCGGCCCAATACCTGGCTTGTCAAAAAGAATTAGGCTTTAACCCTGAAATCGGAAATGTAAATGGAGGAGCTGTTGCGTTAGGCCATCCTCTTGGTGCGAGTGGCGCTCGAATTTCCCTTTCACTGTTGTATGAATTGAAAAGACGTAAGAAGCGTTATGGTGCTTCTGCACTATGTATAGGTGGCGGTCAAGGGATTGCTGCTATTTGGGAAGTTCTATAAAAATCAAAAAGGGATGATGATATGTATAAAAAGCTTGGTCATTTGAGTGTACCACAACTTTTTGAAAACGCTCTCAACGAGGGTCCAGATCGGGAAATTCTTTTTGATCGTTCAAGTAGAATGTCTTATAGGGATCTTTGGGATCAGTCAATTAGCTTAGCTTCATCGTTACAAGGTTTGGGGGTACAAAAAGGGGATAAAATCGCAGTTTGTTTGCCAAATTGGAATGAGTTCGTTGTTATTTATCTAGCAGTTGCTCAATTGGGAGCCGTTCTTGTACCTTTCAATACTCGTTATCGTATGGATGAAGTAGAGTATATTCTGCGTAACTCGGAAGCTAAGGTAGCTTTTTTTACAGAAGAATTCAGTGGTATTCGGCATGCTGAACAGTTCTTACAAGCGAAGAAAATAGTAGGAAGTTTGGAGATGTTAATTACAGTTCGCCATCCAGATAACGATTTATTGAAATATGAGCAATTAGTGGAAGCGGGTAGATTATCCTCTTTCACCCCTCCAGATAGTAATCCTGAAGAAGATGTATTCACTATTCTATATACTTCAGGTTCAACGGGTGCGCCGAAGGGTGCGATGCTAACCCACGCAAACGTGGTAAAAACAGGGGTAATGTCGGCACAGGAGATGAATTGTACAGCCGATGATGTATTTCTAATAGCAGTACCGGTTTTTCATGTATTTGGTATGGTTCCAAGTATAATTAGTACGGTTGCTTCTAGCGCAAGAATGGTACTGATGGACCAATACAAACCAAAAGAGGCATTAGAGATTGTCCAAGCAGAAGGAATTACGGTTAAGCACGGAGTTCCGACTATGTTTATATTAGAATTAAACCATTCTGATTTCCAAAATTACAATTTATCATCGCTTAGAACAGGGATTATCGCAGCTGCACCATGTCCTGTTGAAATCGTAAAGAAGATTCGCTCAGAGATGGGGTGCGATATCGTAGTTGCATACGGTCTTAGTGAAACATCACCAACATTGACGATGACTAAATTCTCGGACCCTGATATTATTCGTGCGGAAACGGTTGGAAGAGTGCTTCCTGGAGCGGAAGTGAAAATCGTCAACGAATTGCGTGAAGAAGTCGCTACCGGAGAAGTCGGAGAAATAGCTTGTCGTAGTTTCGGTGTTATGAAGGGTTATTATAATATGCCAGATAAGACGAAGGAAGCATTAGATGTTGAAGGTTGGTTTTATACAGGGGACTTAGGAACTCTTGATGAACAGGGTAATTTAAGAATTGTTGGCAGGAAGAAGGAAATGATTATCCGAGGTGGTTATAATATTTACCCACGTGAAATTGAAGAGGTTTTCTATACGCATCCAGATGTTCTTGAAGTCGCCATCGTAGGGTTACCGGATACCGTTTTAGGAGAAGTTTCATGTGCTTGTATCAAAATAAAATCACAAGCACTCGTTGATGAACAAAGTCTAATGGACTTTATTAAGTTAAGAATTGCAGATTATAAGGTGCCTGATAAAGTATTGATTGTCGAAGAATTACCTATGACGGCTAGCGGTAAAATTAAAAAAGTCGCACTTCAAGAAAAGCTAAGAGAAGAGCTTAAAGCAGAGTTACGCTAAGGGTGAAAATTTTGTATTAATAGGGAAGGAGGATATAAATGAATCCACAAAACGTTTTGGAGAGTCGATATGTCCCAGCTGAAAAGGAATGGAAGTCGCTTCCGTATGAGGGGATCTCTATGAAAACACTTTATAAATTCCCAGAAGGTGGAAGTACAGTTCTAATTAAAATGGAGCCTAACAGCGCCTTCCCGCTACATGATCATCCTGCTGATGAAGAAGTCTTTGTCCTTAAAGGTGAGTGCAGAGTTGGGAAGTATCCACTTAAAGAAGGCGATTATCTGTTTACTTCTAAACATACAATCCATGCGCCATTTACACGTAAAGGTTGTACCTTACTCGCAAGGACAAGAGAACCATTAACATTCATTAAAACAGAGGAAAAGTAAGGAAGAGCGATATTTGTAAGTCTATGAAGAAGAGCTAAAAGTCGCTCAAGATAAAGGGAATGTTTTGTACCAACAGGCAACACCACTTACAAAAGGGGAATCATTGTTCAATCTAAATTAAATAAATAGGCTGTTCCATATAGTCATTGCTACTTTGTTATTCATAAGATCTACTCTTTTAGTTATTATTCATTTATTTAAGGGGGAAGAAAACATGGCAATCTATAAACGTAAAGACGGTGAAGAACAGCCTTATTGGAAGTTAGGGCCTTTTCAAATAAGGCTCCCTTTTGTCCACTTTCGGTTAGAAACACCAGAATTAATTCAGGGGTTTGTATTGTTTTCAATTGGGTTAGCTGTTATTCCATTATTGCAAAACTATGTAGGATTCTCCTATGAAGCAGCTTTAGCAGTCGCAATCATATACCTTATTACAATGCTGATGGGGCCGGTGATGGGTGTACCTTTAGTGCCTGGCTTTATTACCGCAGCAATTCCTTTGGTAATTATCTTTCTAGGTAACTTTGAACCGGGTCCTGAAGCAATAAAAGCACTCGTTGCGTTACAATTATCGGTTGCATTTATCTTCTTGATTTTAGGAATTACAGGCTTAGGGAGAATTATTGTTACCAAGTTACCAAACTCTTTAAAGGCAGGTATATTAATTGGAGCGGGGATTGCAGCAATTCATGGTGAGATTGTAGAAGGTGGACGGTTAGCTAATACACCAATTTCGTTAATTGTTGGTACGTTAGTCTGTTTTTATGTCATGTTCTCTAAATCCTTTCAGAACTTATATAAGAAAAACAAGATTGCAAGGATCATTGGAAATTTTGGAATTATGCCGGCCATTATTGTCGCAATCGTGATCGGTTGGACGACACGAGAATACCCTGCACCAACGGTTGAATGGGGATTTGTCGTTCCTAATCTTGCAGAGTTATGGAGCTTTACTCCTTTTGTAGTTGGTTTTCCGAGTTTAAGCATTGTCTTAATGGCAATCCCTACGGCGTTATTAGCTTATATTATTGCGTACGGTGACATTGTAGTTGGCTCTTCTTTATTTAAAAAGGCCAGTGAATATAGGAAAGATGAGAAGGTCGATTTAAGTTTGTCAAATATGCATACGCTTACATTCATTCGTAACTTTATCCATGCCTTATTCGCGCCACATCCGGGTCTAGCAGGGCCGATTTTTACAGCGGGTACAGCTTCCGTAATGGAACGGTATAAATATGGTCGAAACGCAATGGATTCAATTTATTCCGGTACAGCTTCGTTAATATTAGCTATGTTATTTGCTAATATTTTACTTCCTTTAGTTAGTCTATTTCAACCGGTTCTTCCTATCGCTTTATCGCTAACATTACTTATTACGGGGTATTTATGTATCTCGATTGGTATTGAGCAGTTAAAGAATAATACAGAACGTGGTGTCGCTGGAGTGATGGCGATTGTGCTCTTTGCGTACGGTGCGACATATGGGTTAGTTATCGGGATTATACTATATTGGATTATTCAGAAAACTCGTCTGTTTGGTAGAGAAGATGAAACTGCTGAAACGAAAGAGTTAGAGAAAATTAGTTAATATTTATAATAGTTAGACTTTTAGGTCAGTAACATCATATAATAGTGAAAAAATCAGCTTGAAATCCTTCAAGCTGATTTTTTAGTATAAGGATTTTTGATGAGGAATACATACAAGGAGGGCTTTCTAGTGGGTCAGGACATGAAACAAGAGAAACTTAAACAAAAAATCAACAGTCATTTGCGAAATGTTACCCGTCAACTTATTAAGTTTGATACGTTACAAGAAACCCTAAATTATTTACTAGAATCATTTTATCAAGAATTCACGTGTGATTTAGTAGGGGTCATTTTAAAAGAAGGTGACCAATTATTTCCGAAAGTTTGGATTGGTGATGGGTTTACGATTGAGGAAACACTAAAGCTTAGCCTGAAGGATTGTTCTACGAATTTATTGGAAGATGCGTTTTGGTGGCCTAATGATCGACAAGAGAATTCTGATTGCAGCTTTAAAAAGGCAATGGAAAAAGAAGAGCTCTCAACTTGGTTTACAGTTCCTCTTCATCATAAAAACAATCAGTTTGGATTTTGTATCATTGGGTTTAGAGATTTCGTTCCATTGGTTATAGAAGCTGAGAAGATCTTTGCTGAATTTGGTCATGATGTTGCGGTTGCGATGGATTTGGCAAAAGAAAAGGAGAGACAGAAGAGGAAGATAAAAGGTTTAGAGTGGATGAGTGAAAATATTTTCCCGGGATCATCGATCGAGGAATTAATTGAGAAGATTGTCGAGCGCGCTGGAAAAGGAACGAAGGCTAAGGGAGCCAGTGTACACTTATTTGATGAAGTACATAATTGTTTTACTTTTCACCCGCCGGTGTATGGATCTTGTGCATTAGCGGAACGAATTTCAGTTCAAACGAATTTGCCAATTGATTACTATTTTCCATCCGTTGAAACATCAGGAAATTCAGAACTGACAATTCCATTAGTTGTTAATTTAAAAACAATTGGTATTCTTTATGTTTGTAAAGATCGTCATGAAGCTTTTTCAAATGATGATTTAGAGTTTTTAAATTTTGTATCCGCATTCATATCAATGCAAATAGAAAATGCTAGACTGTACAGAGCTGAATTAGATAGAAAACAGAGGTTAGAAAGGCTGATGGAACATCATCAAGAAATTTTACAAAAAACTGTTCAAGGTCAGAACCTCCATGAAATCACAAAAACGATTAGTTCAATGTTAGAAAGCTCTCTTATCCTATATGACCGTTTTCTGCATCCCCTATCGTCCTATTTTAAGGAAGACGAAGATCATCTTTACAACAAGACAGTCGAAATGGTTAGAAAACATAAACTAGACGTAACGAAGCTAAAAGCTTTTGAATATTGGTACGATGAAGGTGAAGAGGACCAATGTGGTGTTTGGCCAATTGTTGGAGGAAGAGATATTCTTGGATATTTAGCGATCTGTTTACCGAAAAAAGAGGTTGATCGGGTATTGAAAATAACTCTTGATCATGCTTTAAATGTTTATGCAATGGAGTTTATCAAACAAAAACAAATGCTAGATGCAAAAGAGCAAGTAAAAGAAAGTTTCATAAATCAACTTTTTGCTGAGAAGATTCATGATCAAGAAAAGATTATCCAATATGCGACTTTAATTAATTGGAATGTCCTTGAATCTCATCAAATTGCAACGTTTTCGATTGAAATCGAAAATCAAGAAGAGATGAATCTATTCGCTTTAGAAAGTTATAAAGCTTGGATTTGGAATCAAGTAAAAGAGAAATTATCCTCATATAACCCATCGATGGTTTTTACTCGAAAAGATGATGAATTTATTTTAATAGAAAGGTACCACCGGTCTATAGATCAGGCTAATTACTGGAAAGGACTTTATCAACTGATCGTTAACATACTTAAAAAAGAGAAAATGAAAGCGACGATTTATTTAGGGATTGGGGGGAAAACAGAAACATTAGAAGATTATTATTATTGCTATGTACAATCGGTTAAAGCTAAAAATGTCGTTACCCACCGTTTTTCTCAGGGAGGCCATTTATTTTATGATAACCTTGGATCATACACTATTTTGAACAATACAAGTGATCCTCTCGCAGCAAAGCTTTTTGTGAAGCAAAACCTAGGTCCGCTATTAATTTATTCTGAGAATCATAATATTGATTTATTTGAGACGTTAAAGGTTTTTTTGCATAACAATGGAAACCTTCGAGAAGCTTCAAATCAACTTTTTATTCATCGTAGTACGTTAGAGTATCGGTTAGAACGAGTTGGGGAAATACTTGGAGTTAACTTACATGATGCAGAAATGCGCTTTGAGTTAATGATGGCTTATAAATTATATAGTCTCTTTAACTTCAGTCCCTCACAGTTAGTGTAACCAAGTATAGGTTTAGAGTACTAACTGATCCTGAGATAGTATTTTTTTTGGACTATGAAAGTTGTAATTAATACGAAGGTAATAAAAACATAATAATTAAGGTTGACTATCCCAAATATTTGAATTTTAATTAAGTTATGCTAGAAAATTCAGGTTATTCGGTGGGAGGGAGTATGAAAAACGTTCATTTACAATCAGAAAGCTTTTTCTCGAATTGGACGATACAAGGTTT
Organism: Halalkalibacter krulwichiae; assembly: GCF_002109385.1. NCBI lineage: Bacteria > Bacillati > Bacillota > Bacilli > Caryophanales > Bacillaceae > Halalkalibacter > Halalkalibacter krulwichiae. The sequence continues at coordinate 501,138 of NZ_CP020814.1, forward strand.
GGTAAACGGTTTCATCGCTTGGCTTTTTGGTGTAACAGGGCCATTATTAATTGTATTAAATTCTGCAGAAATTGGTGGTTTAAGTGATTCAATTACAACTTCTTGGATATTCGCTATTTATGTAGTAGGTGGGCTTTCTACCATAGGTCTCTCGGTTTATTATAAACAACCGATCGCCGTAGCATTTTCTATCCCTGGAGCTGTGTTAGTTGGGACGACTTTGCTCAATCATTCTTTTACCGATGTTCTAGGAGCTTATGTCATTACTAGTATTCTCTTATTACTTATTGCTGTAACAAAATCAACGAGTCTCTTTATGAATGCAATCCCGTTACCGATCATGATGGCAATGGTATCTGGAGTGTTGCTTCCTTTTGGACTAAATATATTTATGTCTGTCTTGGAAGTTCCATTAATAAATGGAGCAACGTTGATTGTGTTCTTGCTCTTAACCTTTTACAAGGCGTTAGGAAGATTCATTCCTCCTATTCTTGGGGCGATTGTCGTTGCTTTTATTCTTCTTTCAATTGAACGTCCAATTAAGGTGGAGTCGAATTCTTTTGCACTATCAACACCTGAATGGTTCTTGCCGACGTTTAACATTAGCACAATCAGTGAATTGACGATTCCGTTACTAGTAACAGTTATTGCGATTCAAAATGCTCAAGGGATTACTATCTTAAATAGCATTGGATATAAATCACCCGTTAATGCGTTAACAACGTGGTCTGGTCTTGGCTCTTTGGTAAATAGTTTCTTTGGGGGCATTCAGCCTGTATCGCTGGGCCGATGACAGGAATCATTGCTGATAAAACATCTGGACCGTTACATCATCGGTATAAATCAGCGATCGTAATGGGGTTGCTTTGGGTACTATTTGGATTGTTTGCTGGTTTTGTCATGGGAATTGTTCGTGAAATACCTATTTCTTTAATTCAATTATTAGCAGGGTTAGCCTTATTGATGGTTTTAAAAAATTGTATTGCTGCTAGTTTTTCGTCGAAGTTTCAGATTGGAGCACTATTTTCTTTCATGATTACCTTATCTGATTTTACGCTATTCAATATTGGGTCACCTTTCTGGGATTAGTATTTGGGACGTGCTTATCATTTGTATTTGAGAAAGAGGACTTTAAAAAAGAAAAATTGATAACAGAAGAAAAGAAGAGCCTCACTTCATAAGTGAGGCCCTTCTTCATGCCACTTGATAGTGCCAGACACCATCGACAATCTTTTTTGTAAGTTTCTTTTCATGTTCTAAATAATCTAAGTGTCCAATAATTTCAGACATAACGAGAGAGAATTGTTTGTCGTAGTTCTTTTTGTAAAATGTTTGAGCTAATTGATTAGCAGTTGTATGCCCTTGTTTAATAAGAGTCTGTAATTTGTCCGCTTTTTCTTCGACACCATTCAACCTTTTCGTAATAAGGTCATTGGCATTTTCAATTAGGACACCATGGCCAGGGAAAACCGTTTCAATGTCCATTGTTTGGCATTTTCTTAGTGAGTTCATGTGATCAATTAATGTGAGCATCCGTTTTCCATTTTCGTCAGGCTCTACTAGCGCATTACTCGAAATATGGTTGATAAGTAAATCGCCTGAGAACAACCACTTACTAGTTTGGTTATAAAGGGCAATTTGATCAGGAGCATGCCCAGGTACTTCTATTACTTCAAAGCCCGCTTGTGTATGTTGAGAAAGTGGAAGAAGGTTAGCGGAAATAGCATTATTCTTATTCTTTTCTATTGACTCTCTTAAGAACTTTATTTGTCTCTTTCCGGTTTCTTTGCAACCCATTGTATCGTAGAGTTCCGTGAAAAAGGCAATCCTCATCTCTAAAAAGTTCTTATCTCTTGTAAGGCGCGGAATGGATCGCGGATGTACATATACAGGGATTGGATGCTCTGCAACTATGCGGTTAACAAGACCGACATGATCGATATGATGATGTGTTAAAACGATATCAGTAAAATCTGCGATAGATAAATTATGTTCTTTTAATGTAGTCGTTAAAGCATTATAACAATCATCTGTATTAAAGCCTGCATCAATTAAGGTCAGGCTTTTATCTGTTTTTACGATAAAAAAGTTGATTGTTTTAAGGCTAGAGCGGTTTGGTACAAAGATTGGGAATACTTCATGACATTTTTTCTTTAATTCTATCAATTGCGTTCACCTTCTTTATCTGGATATTTATTTTGTATCAATTATCGAAAGTTATAAAAACGTAATGACTATAAGGCGTAATTAAATATTGTTAAAATCTGTATATGGTATATTATAGCGCTTTTTGTTAAAAGCGTACAGGATTAAACTATGCGTTTTTATATCGACAGTAAGAAAAAAGTATTGAAAAAATGTATTTTCAGATATATTATAATATTTAGAATAGGGAGAAGGAGGGACGTTTGGAGCATTTTTGTAAGCGGTTACTAAAAAACACAAAAATTCGAAGAGGTGGATGAATGTGAACAAGAAATTATTCATGTTTTTTAGTTTGATCTTCCTAGTAACGTTACTTGCTGCTTGTGGAAATAGTGCAATACAGTCTAATTCGAATTCTGAGTCTAGTAATACAGAAGAATCTACAGAGCAACAAGGAGAAAATGCCGGTGAGGGAACAATTAAAGTTGGATCCATTCTTCCTTTCTCGGGTGTGTATGCATCTTTAGGAAAAGATTTATCAGACGGAATGAAGCTTTACTTTGACAGTGTTGATTGGGAAGTTGAAGGAAAAACAATTGAATTAATAGAGGAGGATACAGAAGCTGATCCCCAAATTGCTTTAAGACGTGTTCGTAAGTTAATGGATCAGGATAATATTGATATTTTAACAGGGGCTGTAAGTACGGCGGTAGCATATGCAATTCGTGATGATGTGGATACGAACAAGCTGCCGTATTTAGCTTCTCATGCTGGTGGAGACGACTTAACGAGAGGCCAACGTAGTGATTATATTTGGAGATCGTCTTTTTCGTCATGGCAAATTGGCCACTCAATGGGTGAATGGGCTTATGAGAATGTAGGTGAAAAGATGTACGTAGCAGCAGCTGACTATGCTTTTGGTCGTGAAGTATCAGCGGCATTTAAAGATGCGTATACAGCAGCTGGTGGTGAAATAGTTGGAGAAGTGTACCCTCCATTAGGAAATAATGATTATGCTTCTTATTTAACAACTATTAGTGGTGTTGAAGCAGATGGCGTATATGGTTTCTTTGCAGGAAGTGATGCTGTACGTTTTGTTCAACAGTATGAGCAGTATGGTTTGAAAGATAAATATACACTTGTTGGATCTGGTTGGTTAGTGTCAGAAGATCTACGTGAATCAATTGGAGATGCAGCAGAAGGCATCTTTGCCTCAAGCTTCTGGGATTACAGCCTTGATACAGTTGAAAATCAAGAGTTTGTTGCGGCTTATGAAGAAGCGTATAACCGTCGTCCGACAGTTGAATCATTAGAAGGTTATGATGCAGCTCGTGTCATTGTGGAAGCAATTTCGACTCTAGGAGGAGATGTATCTGACCCTGATGCAACAGTAGAGGCAATTTCCAATGTTACGTTTACGAGTCCGCGTGGAACAATTGAATTTGATAAAGATACGCATCATATCATTCAAAACATGTACATTACTGAGACAGTTATTGAAGATGGAAGAACAGAAAACAACGTAATTCATACGATTGATTCAGTTCAAGATCCAGGCGAATAATCGAAAACAGGGAGGAATTTTGACGTGGATATAATCGGAGCACAATTGGTGAATGGTGTATCTTACGGTTTACTTTTGTTTATTATAACATGTGGTCTATCGCTTGTTTTCGGAATTTTAGGCGTGTTGAATTTAGCGCATGGCTCGTTGTATATGTTCGGTGCGTATCTTGCCTACTCACTTACAGTCACGTACACGCAAAGCTTCTGGATAGCCTTACTTGTTGCCCCGATTGTAGTTGCGTTAATCGCATTAGTGGTGGAGCGTACTTTGCTCCGCCCTACATATCATTTAGGGCATTTATCTCAAGTGTTATTAACATTTGGGCTTGCTTATGTCTTCCATGACATTGCTAAATTTGTCTGGGGGTCAAATGTTCTGTCTATAACAGTACCGCCGATCTTCTCGGGTTCAACTTCAATCTTTGGGCAAACATTTCCAGTCTATCGTTTAATTGTCATCATTGTCGGTATAGCCATTGCTGTAATGTTATGGCTTATCCAGGATAAAACGAGGTGGGGTGCGATTATTCGTGCTGGATTAAGTGATAAAGAAATGATCGGAGCACTTGGAGTTAACATTAAATTAGTGTTTACTGTTGTCTTTGTTATTGGAGGGGTTCTGGCTGGATTCGGAGGGGTAGTAGCTGCTCCAATCTTAGGTATTTATCCTTCAATGGAATTCCAAACACTGATTTTGGCTTTAGTTGTATTGGTTATCGGTGGCCTCGGCTCAATTGCAGGTACGTTAGTTGCAAGTGTGTTAGTAGGTGTGGTGGAGACATTTAGTCGTTTCCTCTTTCCAGAATTAAGTATGTTCCTTATTTTCGGATTAATGGCCATTGTTCTTGTATTTAAACCAAATGGCTTATTAGGAAAGAAGGTGGCTTAAGATGAAACGCACATTGCTACAATTTTTAGTTGCGATAGTTGCTTTAGCGATAGCTCCTTTTGTTTTATCGCTTTTTCATTTAAATCTGTTATCAGAAATATTAATTTTAGCGATCTTTGCTTTGAGCTTAAATGTATTAGTCGGATTTACGGGTCTGGTTTCATTAGGGCATGCTGCTTTCTTTGGGGTCGGTGCTTACACTGCGGGGCTTGTTGCCCAAAACCTTTCTAGTAACTTGCTTGTTACGTTAGGGTTAGCAATTATATTATCAATGGTTGTAGCAGCAGTTATCGGGGCGTTCTGTATGAAAGTAAGTGGATTCTACTTCTTGATGCTGACGTTAGCTTTTTCACAAATGATCTATTCTTTTATCTATCAATCTACAAATCTTACGGGTGGTTCTAACGGACTGTCGGGAATTCCAAGAGCATCTCTTGGTGCCTTCCAATTTTCAAATGCTGTCTATATTTTCTACTTAGTACTTGGTGTATTTTTTATTACTTATGCTTGTTTAAGAATCATCGTGAAATCTCCATTCGGTCAAGTCTTGGTTGGGATTAGAGAAAACGAAACAAGAGTGAAATCAATGGGGTATAATACAAACCTTTACAAGTATACGGCATTTGTTCTAGCTGGTGGTCTTGGAGGTTTAGCTGGTTCTTTATACACATACTTTAACGGTTTCATTGCACCGAGTGATGTTTACTGGACGATGTCTGGAGCGGTGTTAATCATGGTGTTGATCGGAGGGGCTGGTACAATGCTTGGGCCGGTTCTTGGAGCTGCTTTAATCGTCTCGCTTGAGACCATTGTGAGTTCGTATACGGATTTGTGGATGTTAATTGTCGGAGCTGTATTTATTATCTTTGTTATTTTCTTCCCGAAAGGAATTGTTGGGATTGGGCAAAGTTTGTATCAGAAATTTAAGTCTAATAAACAGCAATCCTATGAACGAAAGCAATCACGTGTTGCCTAAAGGTGAAAAGAAATGACGGAGGTGAGTAATTTGGAACAGGAAACGATTTTAACAATCAGTGGTGTAGGGAAGAGTTTTGGAGGTTTGCATATTTTAAGTGACATATCTTTAGAGATTAAGAAGGGAGAAAGAATTGGAATTATTGGGCCGAACGGGGCTGGAAAAACGACTTTCTTTAATCTCTTAACAGGAGATTTGGAGCCAACTCATGGTGAAATCTTTCACTATCAAACAAATATTACAAAGCAACCTAACTATAAACGAGTTCGGAATGGAATGGTAAGGACGTTCCAGAAAAATAATTTGTTAAATGAATTATCTGTCCTTGATAACTTATTGCTAGTATTGCAGAGAAAAGAAGGGTTCGGCAATGTTTGGTATAAATTGAGAGGGATGAAACAATACCCGAAATTATACGAAAAAGCAGATGAGCTTCTTGAAACTTGGGGGCTCGCCCATCAACGAGATGCTATCGTTAAAAACTTATCCTATGGTGAACAACGTCAAATTGAAATACTACTAGGTGTAGCTACAGAGCCGTCAATTCTACTGCTTGATGAACCGACCGCTGGCATGTCTCAATCAGAAACAGATTATATCGTTGACTTACTTTATAAACTACCTAAAGATTTAACACTAATGATCATTGAACATGACTTAGAAGTTGTCTTTGGTTTAGCAGACCGGATGGTTGTTCTGTTTGATGGAGGTGTTCTTGTGGAAGGGGAACCTGAAAAAGTCAGAAAAGATGAAAGAGTGAACAAAATTTACATCGGAAGTGGAGGCGAGGTCTAATGTTAGATGTTCAAAATCTTCATTCATATTATGGAGAGAGTCATATTTTGCATGATGTTTCATTGCAAGTTAAGAAAGGCTCAGTTTCCGTATTGTTAGGGCGTAATGGAATGGGGAAAACAACGACTCTTCATTCAATTATGGGAATGGTTCCCCCAAAAAAAGGTAAAGTTGTTATCAATGGTCGAGAAATTCAAGGGCAGCCTAGTTATCAAGTTTCAAAGGCTGGCATTGGACTTGTGCCGCAAGGGAGAAGAATCTTCCCTAACCTGACCGTTAAAGAAAATTTATTAACGACATATCGACCGGTGAAAGACGGATGGAATTTGACTAAGATTTATGATATGTTTCCAAGATTAAAAGAACGAGAGACTTCTATGGGTGGAAACTTAAGTGGCGGAGAACAGCAAATGCTTTCAATTGGAAGAGCATTAATGACCAATCCGGAGTTATTATTACTCGATGAACCATCTGAAGGGTTGTCACCTTTGATGGTTAGGGAAGTAATTAAAATTATTAAAACGTTAAAAGAAGATGGTTTATCAATGTTATTGGTAGAGCAAAATCTATCGATGGCATCAGATTTAGCTGACCATGTGTACATTTTAAACAAGGGAAGCGTCGTGTTCGACGGATCATCTGATGAATTTGATGTTGAGGTACGAAATAAGTTCTTATCTTTAAGCTCGTAACTTGAAGGTGACGACTTAAAAGTTTGCTTGATCTATTTTCAGACACAGCCGAAGCAATGACTATTATCGCTAGCTACACTTTTAAAAGCCTTAAGAGGAGCGATTCTCTTAAGGCGTGTAGCGAGCCATTGCCATGTTGAGTCGGATTTATGAGACAGTCCTTTATAAGCTTATACAAAAAAGAAAACTAAGCTAAAGGAAGAGAGAGTACATACACGGGGGTTTTTTAATCAGTCAAAAGAGGTGTTAATGATGAAGATTGAAAAAGGTGTAGGTTACAAGAACGTTATTTCCGATTTAAGGCAAGATATCAATTCTAGAAATGTTGCATCAGGATTAGTGGCAGGCATCTTCGGACTGAGTGTCGGTCTGGTCTTTATCAGTGCTGGTACAGTTGCTGGACTTGGTACGGGCTTGATCATGATGTGGATTACGAGTTTCTACTTAATTAATGGGTTATTCGGGATCTTAGTGCCGGCGTATTATCGTCAACCTTTAGCGATGGCTAATTCCATCCCGGGTGCACTGTTATTTACGGCAGCGATTCCCATGGTTGGGCTTGGACCTGTACTTGGAGCAACGTTGATTGCGGGCCTTATTTCCCTACTTGTAGGTTTCTCAGGAGCGATGGGAAAGGTAATGCGCTTTACGCCTACACCAATTGTGATGGGAATGATTGCTGGGGTTCTATTAAATTTTGGTCTTAATATGGTTCGCCCTTTGGAAAGTGCGTTGTTACCAACGATCTTAATGATTGGAACTTTCTTAGTTCTTACAAAACTAGCACCTAAATTTCCTGCGGTGTTAGGTTCATTAGCTGTTGGTATTATCTATCTACTCATAAGCGGGATCAATTTTTCTGGAATTGAATTTGTTGTAGATTATCCTCGATTTGTTATGCCGGAGTTTACATTGGAAGCATTTTTAGCATATGGTCTTCCGTTAGCAATTATTTTAGTAGGAATGGAAACACCTGTAGGCGTAAGTATGTTGAAATCTGCAGGCTATAAACGAATCCCAACAAACGGTATTACTGCTGTTAATGGATTTGCTACGATGATTTCATCTTTTTTCCACCTTCACAGTACATGTATTGCTGGACCCATGACGGCTATATGTTCATCACCTGATTCGGGGAAACGAGAAGGAAGATGGGTAGCGGCGGTTATTGTAGGTGTCATCTTTACGGTAAGTGCACCGTTTTATGGTGGTATCGTCAATCTGTTTGAAGTTTTACCTGGATTTTTTATTGCAATTATTGCGGGATTAGCCCTTGTAAAGGTGTTAATTTCAGCTATGAGTGAATCTTTTGGAAGTACTCATCGATTAGGAGCTATTTTTGCATTTTTAGTTGCCTCTTCCGGCATTCAGATCTTTTCCATAGGAGCTGCCTTTTGGGCATTGGTAGTCGGGATTGTTGTTTCCTTAGTAGTAGAGACGAAGGACTTTAAATTTGGACAACAGGAAGAGGACTATGAGGAAAGTGAATTAGAGTTAAAATCTAAAGGGGCATAATTGTTAACTTAATTAAAAGGCAAAAAGCAAGCAACCATTAGGTGCTTGCTTTTTGTTGTTAGCGCTTTCTTACGAGCCTACATGAGAATGAAATGGTTCATTTGATACTTTAATAGATTCAGTAGGACAGCCTTCTTCCGCATCTAGCAAATCATCCTCTAAGTCACTATCAATTTCTGTTATCCCTTGATTATCATCTAGAATAGCTGTAGCGATGCCTTCATCATCGTAATCGAATAGGTCAGGAGCAGCTGCCCCACATGCACCGCATGCAATACATGTATCTTTATCTACCATTGTATATTTCGCCATATTGATCATCCTCTCAATTTAAAATTTATGCGAAAACACTCGTGCTGTGAAGCGGTTGAACTTTTGCTTTTGGATCTATAAAAGCTTTTGCGTTGTTAATTGCCGTTGGTGCTTCTCCGAATCCTGTAGCAATAAGCTTTACTTTACCGTCATACGTACAAACATCTCCTGCAGCATAGACCCCAGGGATATTTGTTTCCATTTTGGAATTTACGACAATTGAATTCTTTTCAATATTCAATCCCCAATTTTTCATTGGACCTAATGATGATAAGAAACCGTAGTTAATGATGACATCATCGACTTCAATGGTTTCTAATGATTTCTCTTTTGTATGCTCAAGGGTTACAGAAGTAATTCGACCGCTATTTTCATTTAACTGAATGGGCACATATGGAGTTTTGATTTGAACCTTGCTAGCCATTAGATTTGTAACACTTGATTCATGTGCGCGGAATTTATCCCGCCGATGAACAAGAGAAACTTCGTTGGCAATTGGTTCAAGCATCAGAGACCAATCAACTGCTGAGTCTCCACCACCACAAACAAGGACATTCTTTCCTCTGAATTTTTCCAGATCATCAATGAAATAATGAAGATTTGTTGTTTCGAATTTTTCGGCATCTTCTAATTCAATCTTACGTGGCTTAAAGGCTCCGTTCCCAGCGGTTAAAATGACGGTTTTAGTTAAGTGTTCTTCTTTGTTAGTTGTTAATCGAATTAAACCGTCTTCTAATACTTCCAAGTTTTCAACCATTTGTTCTAAACAAATAGTAGGGTTAAATTGTGAAGCTTGCTCTTTAAGGTTATCAACTAGTTCTTGAGCGCGTACTTTGGGGAATCCGGCAATATCATAAATGTATTTCTCTGGATAAAGTGCAGCTAACTGTCCGCCTAATTGAGGTAAACTTTCGATAATTTTCACAGAGGAGTTACGCATACCAGCGTAAAAGGCAGCAAATAAACCAGTAGGTCCACCTCCAATGATCGTTATTTCATGTATGTCGTTATTCGCCATATAAAAACCTCCTAGTTTCTAACTACTTTATTACGTTTCTTTAACTATCGTTAATAATTAGTAATATAGAATATTCTTAAAAATCTGTCAAGGAGTTTTGAAAAGATTGCTTCTTTTATTTTGAAATCATTTTTTGGGAGAAAGATAAAGAAGCTATATAAGAAGAAAAACGGGTATCTTTAAATTAATTATGTATTTTTTACGTTCGTCATAAAATTAAGAATAAAAGAGTATTATTGAGGTATTTAAAGATATATAGGAGTTTTATCGATAAAACAAAGGTATTTTGCCTTTTGCTAATAATGCGAACATTATGTATATTATGAATTAGTTACGAAAGAAACAAATCCATAAAGTGAAAATTCGAGGAGGTTTTTTACAATGTCAACAACATTATCAGGTACGAAAACGCTTACAGTTAAGAAAGCTAACGGGGTTGCTGAAGTACACATTCACGTAAATAAAACAAATTCATATGATCTTGAGTACTACAAAGAGTTGAACGCTGCAATAGATGATATCCGCTTTGATAGCAGCATTAAAGTAGCTGTGCTAATGAGTGATATGCCAAAGTTCTTCTCAGCGGGTGCAAACATTAACTTCCTTAAAGCTTCTGAGCCGCGTTTTAAGACTCAGTTCTGCCTATTCTGTAACGAAACATTAGATAAAATCGCTCGTTCTCCACAAGTGTGGATCGCATGTCTTGAAGGACATACAGTAGGTGGCGGTTTAGAAATGGCTCTTGCTTGTGACTTACGTTTCATGGGTGATGCAGCTGGTAAAATTGGTCTTCCAGAAATTACACTAGGTGTATTGGCTGGTACTGGTGGTACACAACGTCTAGCTCGCCAAGTAGGTCACTCTAAAGCATTAGACTTAAACTTAACAGGTGAAACACTTTCTCCACAAGAAGCATTAGACATTCAATTAGTAGATCGTGTCTTCCCTCAAGAAGAAACAAGAGCAAAAACATTAGAGTATGCTGAAAAGATTGCAAACAGTGCTACATATGCAGCATCTAATATTAAGTTATCAATCATGAATGGTAAGGAAATGCCTTTAAATGTTGCGATTCGTTATGAAGGTGAACTACAAAACCTATTATTCCGTTCGAATGATGCACAAGAAGGGTTAAGCGCATTTATTGAAAAACGTCCAGCAGATTGGTCTGGTCAGTAATTAGGGACTAAAATGGCGATATCGGGTTTTTCCGATATCGCCATTTTGAACAGTGTGACAATTTCTCGAAGATTGGATGTGATGGTACGTGAGAGATAAAGTACAAACGTTACAAGAGGCAATTGAAACACATATTCAAAGTGGTGATTCGGTTGTTTTAGGGGCTTGCTTAGAGCCGATGATTCCATTTGCGGCTGCTCATGAAATCATTCGACAAGAAAAGAAAGATTTAAATGTGATTGCACCAATATCAGATATATTGTTTGACATGTTAATTGGTGTAGGAAGCGTGAAAAAGGTAACGGCAGCTTGGGCAGGTAATGTGAGTGCGGGCCTTGGCCATAACTACCGTCGTTCAGTTGAAAAAGCAATACCACATAAAGTGAAGATTGAAGATCATAGCAACTTCTCACTAGGACTTGCGTTGTTGGGAGGAGCGATGGGAGTTCCTTATTTGCCAACAAAGTCATTGTTAGGAACAGGCCTTGTAAAAAGTAACCCTAAGTTAAAAGTTGAAGAGTATGAAGGAGAAAAATTGGTACACGTTCCTTCATTAAATCCGGATGTTGCAGTCCTAGGTGTTCAAAGAGCTGACAAAGATGGAAATGCACATCTCTGGGGAATATTGGAGTTGCGCAAGATGCCGCTCTTGCTAGTAAGAAAGTTATTTTACTTGCAGAAGAGATCGTTGACAAAGAGGTAATTGAAAGCGATCCCAACCGAGTGTTAGTCCCTGGCTTTAAAGTGACATCAGTTGTTCACTGTCCAGCTTACTGCCATCCATCACCGATGCAAGGGTTGTATGGACGTGATCATCAGTTTTTCCATGAGTATCATACAGCGACGAAAACGAGAGAAGGTTTTATAGATTGGATTGACAAGTATGTAAAGGGTGTTGATACACATGAACAGTATTTACATCTAGTTGGAAATACTCGGTTGGAAGCATTAAAAGTAAAAAGTGAGCGTCTTGCTTCGCCTGTGAATTATGCCTCTGAATAGCTGAAAGGAGTGGTGACTTTGACTTATACGACTGAAGAATTAATGGTAGTAGCTGCGGCTCGGGAAATACAAGATCATGAAGTAGTGTTTGTAGGTATGCGTTTGCCAATGTTAGCTTTTGCCGTGGCGAAGAAATTGCATGCTCCCAATGCCGTGGGATTTTATGAGTGCGGGATTGTTCGAGATTTTCCTTCTGAGACACTTCTTTACACGATGGGGATACGCCTAATGTAATCGGAGCTCAGTGGTGTACTACAACGAACCATTTAATGTATTTGATGCAGCAAGGGCACGTGAATTGTGGATTCATTGGTGGAGCAGAAATTGATAAATACGGGAATGTCAACACGTCATACATCGGTGATCATCAAGATCCGGTTATCAAATTACCTGGTAGTGGTGGGGCGGCAGATATTGCCTCGCTTTCTCAAAGATTGCTCGTAATCATGAATCATGAAAAGCGGAGATTCAAAGAGAAGGTTGATTACATTACTTCTCCTGGCTATGGCGATGGTGGAAATTGGCGTGAAGAAGAAGGGTTGCCTCGAGGAGGAATTGGTGCACTTATTACTACACTTGGTGTTATGAAGCCAAATCCAAGTAGGAATGAACTAGAGTTATTATCCATTCATCCTGGAGTTACACTTGATCAAGTAAAGGAAAATACAGGTTGGAATTTATTAGTCTCAGAACAGCTACAAGAAACTGTTGCTCCTTCAAAGGAGGAATTAGAGGTTATTCGTTCAATTGACCCGGAAGGATTTTGGACAGGGAAGAAAAAGGAGGAATAACATTGAGGTCGAATACGATTGAAGTATTGGTCAATTGGGAGATACCGATAAAGCGGGAATTGTTTATTATCCTAATTACTTTAAATGGTTTGACATTGCGGGCCACCAATTTTTCCGTAGTTGTGATTTAGCGCCGAGTAAATTGGAGGCTGAAAGGCAAATCATTGTACCCTTACTCGATGCTAGGTGCAGTTTTGAGAAGCCGCTTTTATATGATGATGTTATTACAATTCAAACAACTGTTGAAGAAATTAACAATAAGACAATTAAACTAAGACATGAAGTTTATAATGGTGACGTTCGAACAGGACACGGTTATGAGCTTAGAGGGTGGGTAAATCAAACAGCTGATCAAATTAAAGCGGTTCCAATACCAGCTGATGTGATCGCTATTTTAAATGAAGATATTCAGTCTGACCAAAGACAGAGCAGAACACCGTTTAATGCATAATTGATAACGATCCTCTATAATATAGATGTCTCTTATAAACAAAAAAATCAATGACTAATGGACGGTGAGCAATTTTGAAGCCAAGATCTTTAATGTTTACGTTATATGGAGAGTACATTCAATATTATGGAGGAGAAGTTTGGGTTGGTAGTTTAATTCAATTAATGGATAAATTCGGTGTATCTGAATCTTCTGTACGTGGTGCCATTTTTAGAATGGTTCAAAAAAATTTATTAAAGGTTAGAAAAATAGGAAATAAAAGTTTTTATTCGTTAACGGAGTTAGGCAAAAGAAGAATTGAGGATGGAGTGAAGCGGGTTTATACAACTCAGAGTCAATCATGGGATGGCCTTTGGAGAATCCTTACATACTCTTTTCCGGAAGAAAAGAGAGAGCTTCGAAACATTATCAGAAAAGAATTAAATTGGACTGGGTTTGGAGTGATTTCAAATAGTACGTGGGTAAGCCCGAATTCATTAGAAGAACAAATTATGGAAATGATTGAAACTTATAAGATTGAAGATCATATCTTTTTATTTAGTGCGGCTTCTATTGTCTCTCACGATAATGAAAGCATTATCAATAAGGGGTGGGATTTACAAGCGATCTCAGATGAATACGATGTGTTCATTAAACAATTCACACCGAAATTCGAAGAGTTGCGTGAAAAAGCATTAAACAATCTTTTGTCAGATGATGAGTGTTTTATTGAACGAACAAATCTTGTTCACCAATATCGAAAGTTTCTGTTCCAAGATCCTGGATTTCCTCGTGATTTATTGCCAGCGCAGTGGTCAGGAACAAAGGCAAGAGAGTTGTTCTGGAATATTCATCAACTAATATCAATTCCGGCTGTTCGTTTTTTTGAATCTCAATATGAGCCAGCGCCAGATCGTGAAATAGAGGCAAGGCGTGATAAAGCAATTAATCCGTTTAGGGAGATATATGTGTAAACTTCCTTTACGTTGAATTTTTGTCTTTTATGGTTTCACGTGAATCATTGCCGCCTATTCTTTTTAACTCTTTTCAAATTTAAACAAATTGAGGGATGAAGATGAAAAAAGTTGAATTAGAAATAAGCAATCACTTAGCGTTTATCACCATTAATCGTCCTGACCAATTAAACTGTTTTGACTACGAAACATTGGTTCAACTAGAAGGAATAGTTGAGGAAATTAAATTAGATAAAGACGTTCGAGCTGTGTTAATAACAGGTGCGGGAGATAAAGCATTCAGTGCAGGGGCTGACTTGAAAGAAAGACGAACATTAGGCGAAAAAGAAGTGCGAAGAAATGTTAGCAAAATCCGTGATGTATTTACAATGATTGAAGAATTGCCGCAACCCACAATTGCTGCCATTAATGGGTATGCACTTGGAGGCGGGTTTGAACTTGCACTAGTATGTGATTTTCGTTATGCCGTAAGCGACGCCAAAATGGGGTTAACCGAGGTTAGTTGGGCCATTATCCCTGGAGCTGGTGGAACACAACGGTTAAGTCGTCTCATTGGAACATCTCGTGCGAAAGAATTAATTTTAACGGCAAGAAAAATTGATGCGAAGCAAGCGTACGATTTAGGCATATTAAACCGAGTCGTTGACAAAGAAGACTTAATTAGCAGTGCAGTCGAGCTAGCTGAAGAAATTATGAAAAACGGACCGTTAGCCGTAACACAAGCTAAATATGCGATCAATTATGGAAGTAATGTCGATGTGAAGACAGGCCTTGCAATTGAATCCAAAGCTTATGAAGTTATTATTCCGACAAAAGATAGAGTCGAAGCATTAGAGGCTTTTAAGGAAAAACGTCCTGCTAATTTTAAAGGGGAGTAATCCAATGAGCGACCTTTTTCATAAGAATCGAGTATCTGAGCTGTTTAATATTAAGTATCCAATCATTGAAGGAGGAATGGCGCAAGTTGGAGATGGGCATCTAGCTGCTGCCATTTCTAATCAAGGAGGGCTTGGTCAAATTGCCATATCAG
Organism: Halalkalibacter krulwichiae; assembly: GCF_002109385.1. Taxonomy (NCBI): domain Bacteria; kingdom Bacillati; phylum Bacillota; class Bacilli; order Caryophanales; family Bacillaceae; genus Halalkalibacter; species Halalkalibacter krulwichiae. Next base: position 516,452 of record NZ_CP020814.1, read on the forward strand.
GTATGAATCCTATAAAGTTTCGGGAAGAACTGGAACTTGCTTTACTAGAAACCTCTAATCCAATTGGAGTGAATATTCCTATTAGCGGCTTTTTTTCTTACAATGATTATTTTGATGTAATCAAAGAAAAGAAAGATCGGATTACTGCTGTTAGTTTGTCTTCAGGAGATCCGCGCCCATACATCCCTTTTTTAAAAGAGCTCGGTATAAAGGTTATGGTCGTTGTTGGAACAGTAAAGCATGCGGTGAATGCTGAAAAAGCTGGAGCAGATTTAGTTATTTGTGAAGGTTTTGAAGCAGGAGGAAGAAATAGCCCATATGAACTAACGTTATTTAGTTTAATTCCGCAAGTTTGTAAAGCGGTTTCAATCCCGGTTGTTGCAGCAGGGGGCATTTCAAATGGAGCTGGAGTGCTAGCTGCTTTTGCTCTAGGTGCAGATGGAGTTCAAATTGGAACTAGATTTATTGCAACAAAGGAATGTTCAGCTCATGACCATTATAAAAAACTGCTTGTTCAGTCAAAAGATTCAGACACTGTTGTGATAGAAAGAAGCATTGGCGGTGTTAATCGAGTTGTGAAAAGTGAATATGTTAACCGTGTGTTGCAGCTAGAAAAACAGGTTGAATCGTTTGAACAATTGTTTCCATATATAAATGGATACAAAAATAAGCTAGGAGCCATCCAGGGAAACTTAGAAGAAGGTTGGGTGCACGCAGGTCAGTCTGTAGGGTTAATTGATTCAGTGATAAGTGTAGAAGAGCTGTTTAAAGAAATCGTGCAAGAAGTGAACGAATCCTATCAATCTCTTTTTCAACTAGAACCGTTTATAAATTAATGAGAACAGGTGATGAGCAATGAAAAACTATGAAACAATCAATCTGCAAATGAATGAGAAAGTAGCTTGGCTTACATTAAAGAGAGAGCCAGTTAATGTGTTAAACATTGAAATGATGCAAGAAATTGTTGATGCGTTAGAAACATTAATCAGTCATGAACAACCACATGCGTTAGTTATTCGTGCAGAAGGAAAAGCTTTCTCTGCAGGTGTAGCGATAGAAGATCACATTGGTGATAAGGCAGAACCGATGATTCACGTATTTCATAAAATGTTCCATTTGTTGACGAAGATCCCTTGTCCAACTGTAGCAGTAGTCGAAGGAGCAGCAATTGGTGGAGGCTGTGAAATTGCAAGCTTCTGTGATATTTCAATTGCTACGGAACGAGCTAAGTTCGGTCAACCTGAGATTAATTTAGGTTTATTCCCTCCTGTTTCAGTTGCGGTTTTTCCACTATTAATGGGATTAAATAGAACCATGGAACTATTACTTACGGGGAAAACGATATCAGCAGTACAAGCAAAAGAATATGGTTTAATTAATGATGTCGTAAATGAAGAGGAATTAGAAACATATTTAGAAGATCTGCTTGATTCATTTAGATCAAAGAGCAGAACAGCCCTTAATATAACTAGAATGGCCATTCGTGAGTCTTTAGCGACAACATTTGCTCAAACCATTGGAAAGGTAGAGCAGATTTACTTAAATGACTTGATGAAGACACAGGATGCACAGGAAGGACTTGATTCATTTCTAGATAAGCGCAAACCGGTTTGGAGTCATTCCTAGGAGGTGCAGCATTGAAGATTGAAATTGAACAAATAGAAGAGTATGGTTACCGAATAGGAGTACCGATTCCTTTTCCAATGAAATATGTGTATTGTTATCTACTAAAAGACAAGGACCACTTTGTTTTAATTGATGTTGGGCTAAATTATCCTCCTGCCAGAGAGATGTGGGAAGGTGTATTTCGTGAATTGAATATTCAACCTACAGATATCAAAACGATTTATTTAACACATTTTCATCCGGATCATTCAGGACTTTGCGGATGGATGCAGGAAAAGACCGGTGCGAACGTATTAATGAGTGAAACGGACAAGAAAATGATTGAGCGAGTATGGGGAGAGGGTAGCGTTCAAACCGTACAACTAAAAGAGATGATTATCGATTATGGTGTACCAGAGCAACTGAGTGCAGCAATAATTGATCACATGGAAAAGCTGACAAAGCATGTCTTGCCGCTACCTCGTATCTCTTCTATTAGCAGTGAAGTTGAGATTAATGGTAATAATTGGGAAGTGATTCATACTCCTGGGCACAGTGCTGGCCATATTTGTTTCTATCAAGAAGTAGATAAAATACTAATCGCGGGTGATCACGTCCTTGATAAAATTACCCCGAATATTAGTGTATGGCCTGGTTCAAGTCAAGATCCATTGCATGAATACATGGATTCTTTGCGAAAAATCAAATCCTTATCGACGAAAAGAGTATACTCGGCACATGGGAAAGTAGTAGAGGATTTGGCTGGACGTGTCGATGAATTAATCGCTCACCATGAGTTTCGTTTAGCTAAAATGGAAGAGCTAGCAGATTCCAGAACAGCTTATGAAATTGCTGAGCATTTATTTGCACATAAAGAATTGTCTCCTCATCAGTGGCGTTTTGCAATTGCGGAGACAATTGCTCATCTGCATTACTTAGAAAAAGAAAATAGGATAAAGCGAAAAGAGACAACACCTATCGTTTATGAAAGACAAGTAAAGAAAGTATGAACTAATTTCGTTCGTTTGAAAAGCGTGGATGAATCCTTTGGGAGACATATACGCTTTTTTGTTGCGAAAAATATGTTTTGAAAGTAAAAAAACAGGGATACATCGAAAAAGGCGCAACATTACAAGGTATAAGCAACTAGTAATAATATTTTATTTTCGTTCGTCAAAAAAACATAACGAATTCCCTTGACAGATAATTGAGAATATTTTATATTACTTAATATAGACGATAATCATAAAAACATAATAAAAAAAGAGGTGTTAAGTAGTGAGCATAAATCAAGCTGAAGTATTATTGGAAAAAGTCCAAAATGGCTATAAAGTTGAACGTATGGAAGATATGAATGACGAGTACCTAAAAGCGCTAAAACAAACATTAATGATCGTTGGTGACACGGAGCTTCTAAGCGTACCGCCACTTTTAACGGTTTATGATCAAGCTCCTAACCTAAACTATAAGATTACAGCATTGGCTGTAATGCAGGATGAAATTGGTCATGCACATATTGCTTATCGGTTATTAGAAGATCTCGGTGAAAACGTTGATAAACTTCTATATGAACGCGTGCCGAGTCGTTGGAAAAACCCATATGCTTTTGACTTCAAGTTAGACAATTGGATTGAATTAGGTGTATTCAATGGATTGTTTGATCGTGCTGGTTATACGCTACTTGGAGATGCTCATGAAAACACATCATACGGCCCATGGAAACGTGCATTAGTGAAAGTTGATAAAGAAGAATTGTTCCATTTAAGAAATGGAGAAATCATTATGAAAGCGGGAATGAAGAAGCCTGAAACAGCTAAACAAGTTCAAGAAGCTGTTGATTGGATGTTCTTGATGGCACTTGAATTCTTTGGGGTAGCAGATAACCTGAAGAGTCGCTCAGCACAGCTTGACTACCGATTAAAAGGAAGATCAAATGATGAGCTTAGACAAAAGTGGTTATCTACAGCCGTTCCATTCTGTGAGTCAATTGGAGTGAAAGTACCAGCTCACTATGATGAAGAACAAGGAAAATATGTGATTGATGTTCCATTCCCTTGTAAATTTGATATTGAAAATAAAAAGTGGTTATATGATCAACCAGATACATGGGATGGAGTAATTGAACGTTTTAAAAAGCGTGGACCTGAAAATCAAGAGTTTGTAGAAAGAATTCAAAAGGGAGCAAAAGAGTTAGAAGCAATGAGAGCAGAGGGGGCTTAAACTTATGAATAAAGCAGCGACGTATGAAGCGCCAACAGAAACGACACAGAAATACTGGGATGCATTAAAAGAAGTAATGGACCCGGAATTCCCAATAAGTGTTGTCGATATGGGTTTAATCTATGAAATTACAAAGAAAGATCAGAAATTAGAAGTGTTAATGACATACACGTCTACTGGTTGTGCTTGTATGCAATGGATTGAAAGCGATATCAAAGAACGCTTATTAAAGGAAGAGGAAGTCGCTGAAGTAGACATTCAAGTTGTCTGGGATCCTCCTTGGACGGTTAATAATTTAAGTGAAGAAGGCAGAAAGAAATTAAAGTATTGGGGGGTAAGTTCATGACAGATCAAGCAGTTGAATACCTTTTGTTTACTCGTATTAAACGAGGAGATGATTTAACTCATGTTGGTTCACTTAAGGCAGTGAATGACGATTTGGCTAAAATTTACGCTGAGCATATTTACGACGAGGAAGATTGGGTAGAAATGAAAGTGGTTCGTAAAGATGCAATCATTACTGTTCGTAACCCAGAGCCGTTATTTGAAAAGGAAGGAGTGAAATAAATGTCAAATGCGAAAAATATTTCACTAGTAGAATTAGCAGAAACAATTGCTGATAATAAATACATTTTAGGTGACCGTTTAGTTGAAATTGGAATTAGCGGACCGACTTTAGAAGCCACTCTTTCATCGATTGCGATGGCGCAGCAAGAGCTTGGTCATTCAAGATTAATTTATAGGTGGGCATTTGAATTAAAAGGGTTAAATGGAAACAAAGTCGAAATTAAAGATCAGACGGGTAAAGCGTTTTCATCTAATGTTGAAATTAGCAATTGGATTGAACTTATCGCTGGTTTATACACAACAAATATCGCTGCTGATTTAGTCATGCGCGCAATTATTGAAGCAGATCATCCAGAGAGCAACCCTCCCTTTAGCAAGATGCTTAAAGAGCAAAATGAGCATCACCTCTATTCGAAGAGCTGGTGTAAACAACTATTAAATGATCAAGGATCAATTCCATCAAGATTCAAAAATGCACTGGAGAATTCTTCGAAGGAAGCGACAGCCTGGTTAGAGCAAGTGCAGAACGATAATCTACTAATCTCAGAAAAAATGATTGCTCCGAACTTAGATCTTGCTTCTAAGCTTAGAAGCCAAGTAGAAGAGTTAGTAAATGATGGAGCTGTTATCAATGTCAACTAATCAAGTAAAATGCTCTTTCTGTTCATCTGAGAACGTAGATAAAATCTCTTCCTTTGGTACAGCTCAATTAGTTAAACAATATTATTGTAATCATTGCAACAGTGTATTCGAATATATTCGTTGGCAGGAAGAACCAGAGCCAAGTAAATGAAAGGTGCCCGATACTCATGAATCAAATTAAAAAAGCGGGTGTAGTCGGTTCGGGAACAATGGGGGCAGGAATTGTACAATTGCTTATTCAAAATGGCCACCCTACAGTGATGTTTGATATTAATCAAGAGGCAGTGGACCGTGCTAGAACTGGTATTGAAGCACGATTAGAGCGTTTAGTTGAGAAGCAGAAGATCAGTGTCAATGAACTGACATTAGCGAAAGAATTGCTAGAGTCTACCACTGACATAAACGCCTTCAAAGATTGTCAGTTAGTCATCGAAGCTGCGCCAGAAAAAATTGGAATTAAGCGTTCAATCTTTCAACAATTAGAAGAGATCTGTGCGGAGGATACCATTTTAGCGACAAATACATCGTCTCTATCAATTACTGAAATATCAGGGCAGATTAAGAAGCCGACACGTGTGGCTGGTCTTCACTTTTTTAACCCGGCACCGATTATGCCTCTAGTTGAAGTCATCCAAGGGTTGAAAACGTCTCCAGAAGTAACTGAGACCCTAATTGATTTCGCAAAAAAAATTAATAAAAATCCAGTAGTTTGTAAAGATACACCAGGTTTTATTGTGAACCGTGTAGCGCGCCCTTTCTATAATGAAGCATTACGGATTATGAATGATCAAGTAGCAAGTGTTGAGCAGATTGATCGCATTATGAAAGGTGCTGGTAATTTTAAAATGGGGCCGTTTGAGCTTCAGGATTTAATCGGAATTGATATCAACTTTGCTACGACGAAATCTGTTCACGCTGGCTTCCATGGTGAGGATCGCTTTAGACCTCATTATTATCAAGAGCGCATGGTGCAGTCAGGTAGCTTAGGGAGAAAGACGAAAGGAGGGTTCTTTAGTTATGACGAATAAGGCGATTGTCATAGTAGGAGGAAACTTACTTGCTAAAGAACTCCTCAAATCATTTGAATTGAATGGTTGTTCTGTTTTTCTTAACGACTTTTCAAAAGCAAAACAGATTGACGTTGTGATTGAAACGACAAACGTTGATCTTGAGCAAAAGAAATTAAACTTACAAGAAATCGAGTCAGTTGTTTCACCAAATACGATTATCTTATCAACGACATTACAAGTAACAGCGACTGAAGCTGCATCTTGGTTACGTTATCCAGAAAGATTAATTGGATTTGCTACTTTCTCTAATTTTAGCGAAGGAAAAGTAATTGAGGTTGCGGCTGCACTACAATCAGACACTGGCTTGTTATCAAATGTTAAAGAAACGTTTGGAGCAATTAACCAAGAGGTTGAAGTCGTAGAAGATGAAGTTGGTTTGGTGTACCCGAGAATTCTTTCCTTAATTATCAATGAGGCGGCGTTTGCTTTAACGGAAGGGACCGCGAATGCAAAAGATATCGATACAGCAATGAAGCAGGGAACCAATTATCCATTAGGTCCATTAGAGTGGGCTGAGAGAATTGGGATCGATGATGTGTATGCTGTTCTCATTGGCTTACACAAACAATTTGGTGAAGAACGGTACCGGCCAGCACCACTAATAAAGAAGCTCGTTCAAGCAGGTTGGACTGGTGGGGAATCAGAAAAAGGGTTCCACCATTATCAAAATCGCAGAGTGAAGGAGTTTTCAATATGAGGGAAGCGGTCATTGTAGATGCTGTTCGAACACCTATTGGAAAATATAACGGTGCTTTAACAAGTGTAAGACCAGATGATTTAGCTGGTCATGTCATAAAGGAATTACTGGAGCGTGTCTCTATTGATAAAGCCCTTATAGAAGATGTGTATTTTGGATGCGCGAACCAAGGTGGAGAAGATAACCGAAATGTAGCGAGAATGGGATTGCTTTTGGCTGGGGTACCTGAAAGTGTTCCAGGCGTAACAGTCAATCGATTGTGTGGATCTGGATTAGATGCAATCAATCAAGCAGCATCAGCGATTAAGGCTGATCTTGGTCAGGTTTTTATCGCTGGTGGAACAGAGAGTATGACTCGAGCTCCTTATGTAATGATGAAACCTCATTTAGCTAACGCAAGAGGAAATCAAACATTACATGACACAACGATTGGATGGAGACTAGTTAACCCGAAACTAGCGGAAGTGTATCCACCAATTAGTCTTGGTGAAACAGCTGAGAATGTGGCAGAGAGATATCACATTACAAGAGAAGAACAAGATGAACTAGCTTTGTTAAGTCAGCAAAAAGCCGCTGTTGCAATCGAAAGTGGAAAGTTCAAAGAGGAAATTGTTCCAGTAACGATTCCGCAAAGAAAAGGGGAGCCGGTCGTATTTGATACGGATGAACACCCTCGTGCAGGAACAACGTTAGAGACATTATCGAAGTTGCGTCCAGCATTCCGTGATGGTGGAACAGTGACAGCAGGTAATTCGTCAGGGATTAATGATGGGGCTAGTGCCGTCATGATCATGGAAAGAGAACTAGCTGAAAAGTTGAACCTGAAGCCGCTTGCCAGAATTGTCACTTCGGCTGTTAGTGGGGTTGATCCTGCTTATATGGGGATTGGTCCAGTGCCAGCGACAAGGAAAGCACTTGAGAGAGCAGGGTTAACTGTCGATGATCTCGATTTAATCGAAATCAATGAAGCGTTCGCAGCACAGTCAGTCGCATGCATTAAGGAATTAGGTTTAGATATGGACAAAGTAAATGTCAATGGTGGGGCGATTGCGTTAGGTCACCCATTAGGTTGTAGTGGATCTAGAATTGTCACGACACTTGTTCATGAAATGCAGAAACGAGATGTACGATATGGTCTTGCTACGATGTGTATCGGGTAGGCCAAGGGATTGCCACAATAATTGAGAAAGTATAAGGAGTGAGTGATACGTGATAAAAGATACAGTGGTAAAGAACTCAGTAATCAAAGATACTTATCAACTATTAATTAATGGTGAATATGTCAATAGCAGCAACAATGAATTCTTTGAAACTCATAACCCTGCTACGGGCGAGGTGTTAGCGAAAGTTGCAAAAGCGACAAAGGAAGATGTTGATCGTACCGTTGAAGCTGCAAGGGCAGCGTTTGAATCAGGCAAATGGCCTAGACAGTCACATACAAAACGTGCGCGCTTATTAAACAACATTGCAGCAATTATGAGAGAGCGCTTCAATGATCTTGTAGAAGCAGAAGTTCTTAATAGTGGTAAAACCGTTGCGGCAGCTCAAGGGCAAATCACCCAAGCGATTGAAGACTTTGAATTCTATGCTGGTACAATCTCAACATTTGGTGGACGTACAAACCCAATGCCTAATGGATTTTTCAACTATACATTGAAAGAACCAGTTGGTGTGTGTGCTCAAATCATTCCGTGGAACTATCCATTAATGATGGCTGCATGGAAGATCGCTCCGGCGTTAGCTGCAGGTTGTACAGTGATCTTAAAGCCAGCTTCTTATACACCAATCACTGCTTATATGCTTGCTGAGATTTGTCACGAAGCAGGTGTTCCAGAAGGAGTTGTCAATGTTCTAACAGGTAGCGGGTCTGAAATTGGACCATACTTAACAGAGCATGAAGGTGTTGATAAAGTCGCTTTTACAGGTGAAACAGAAACTGGGAAAGACATTATGGCAAGAGCTTCTGAAACGTTAAAACGCGTAACGCTTGAATTAGGTGGGAAATCTCCGAGTATCGTGTTTAACGACTGTGATATTGATGGAGCAGTAGCAGGTTCTGTTTATGGTATTTTCTATAACACAGGTCAATCATGTGAAGCTCGTTCAAGACTTTTTGTACACGAGGACATCTATGATGAGTTTTTAGAGAAATTCATTGAGAAAACGAAGCTATTAAACGTAGGTGACCCTTTTAATAAAGAAACACATGTTGGAGCATTAATCTCAGCAAGTCACGAAAAAGTGGTTGATAGCTATGTGAAAATTGCAGTTGAAGAAGGTGGCGAAGTTCTTTATGGAGGAAAGCGCCCAGAAGGTCCTGAATATGAAAATGGACATTGGTACATGCCTACAATCATCGGCAATGTAACAAATGATATGAGAATTGCTCAAGAAGAAGTTTTCGGTCCAGTTGTAGTGGTAATGAAGTTTAGTGATGAAAAAGAAGTACTGAAACAAGCGAATGACTCAATCTTTGGTTTAGGTTCAGCTGTCTGGACGAAGGATCATGGAAAAGCTCATCGCTTTGCGAAAGGACTTCGTGCAGGGATTGTAATGATTAATAACCCAATTTCTGCATTCCCTGGAACTCCATTCGGAGGATATAAACAATCCGGATTTGGACGTGAGTTAAGCCTTGAGACACTTGATTTGTACACAGAAACAAAGAGTGTTGTTTCCTATATTGGAGAGCGTCCGTTAAATATTTTCGGAATATAAATTAAGTTTTCTTTTTTTAATAAATTAACACTATAAAAACAATAATTATTGGAGGAATGTTATAATGACTACAGTTGAAACAGGTCAAAAAAATCTTACAGTGGTAAAGAAAAATGGCGTTGCAGAGGTGCATATTCACGTAAATAAAACAAATTCGTATGACCTTGAGTACTACAAAGAGCTAAATGCTGCAATTGATGATATTCGTTTTGATACAGATATTAAAGTAGCTGTGCTAATGAGTGATATGCCAAAGTTCTTCTCAGCAGGTGCAAACATTAACTTCCTTAAAGCTTCTGAGCCGCGCTTTAAGACTCAGTTCTGCCTATTCTGTAACGAAACATTAGATAAAATCGCTCGTTCTCCACAAGTATGGATCGCATGTCTAGAAGGACATACAGTAGGTGGCGGTTTAGAAATGGCTCTAGCTTGTGACTTACGTTTCATGGGTGATGCAGCTGGTAAAATTGGTCTTCCAGAAATTACACTAGGTGTCTTGGCTGGTACTGGTGGTACACAACGTCTAGCTCGCCAAGTAGGTCACTCTAAAGCATTAGACTTAAACTTAACAGGTGAAACACTTTCTCCACAAGAAGCATTAGACATTCAATTAGTAGATCGTGTCTTCCCTCAAGAAGAAACAAGAGCAAAAACATTAGAGTATGCTGAAAAGATTGCAAACAGTGCTACTTATGCAGCATCTAATATTAAGTTATCAATTATGAATGGTAAGGAAATGCCTTTAAATGTTGCGATTCGTTATGAAGGTGAACTACAAAACCTATTATTCCGTTCGAATGATGCACAAGAAGGTCTAAGCGCATTCATTGAAAAACGCCCAGCAGACTGGTCTGGACAATAAGTCTAAACATTAGCAGAGATGATCAAGAGGGTGAATGATAAGGCTGTTTGGACCTTGTGTTTCACCCTCACAGCAATGAGCAAAGCCGCTGCCTTACTCTTTTAAGCAGCCTGCTATGAATCTATCTTCATAGCAGGTAGCAGCGTGCAGAGCAATTTATTGCTCTGTTTTTTTGCTATCAAACACTCTCTTGATCTTATGATTATTTTGGGACAAGAAGCGCCCTCGTTACATCATCTTTCATTGGGGGAAATACATGATCGAATCAGTAATGAACTTAAGAGGTGTAAAAGAACATTATAATGCAGCAAATCGTTTTATTGATGAAAACGTTCGAAAAGGATTAGGCAATAAAGTCGCCATCATCTGTGATGATGAACAAGTAACCTATCAAGATCTGCAACGGAGAGTGAACCAATTTGGGAGTGCTCTCAGAAATATAAATGTTGAAAGTGAAAACCGCATCTTATTGTTAACGTATGATTCACCCGAGTTTATTGTTTCGTTTTTCGGAGCAATGAAGATTGGGGCTATCCCAATTCCAGTTAATACCATGTTACAGCCCAATGATTATGAATACTTACTAAATAACAGCCGCGCAAAAGTTCTTGTTATTCATGAGGACTTCTGGGAGAAAGTTAAAGATATTCGAGATAGATTTATTTATTTAAAAGAAGTAATTGTTATTTCTGAAAGCGCTTCGAAAAGTACGGATGTCATCGACTTCTTAGAGTTTGTTGACTGTGCCTCTACCGATCTAGAAACATATTATAGTTCGTCAGAAGATGCAGGTTTCTGGCTTTATAGCTCTGGTAGTACGGGGAATCCTAAAGGTGTTATTCATCATCAAAAAAGCATGGAAGTTGCATTTGATAACTTTGCTAAACAAGTATTGCACATGACAGAAGACGATATCACGTTCTCTGCCTCAAAGCTTTTCTTCGCATACGGTTTAGGAAATGGGATGTATTTCCCGTTCGGTACAGGTGGAACGGCCGTTCTTTTAAAAGATCGACCAACGCCAGATAAAGTATTTGAAAAGTTGGTTGAATCTAAACCGACAATTTTCTTTGGTGTTCCAACACTTTATGGAGCAATGATCAATTATGTTGAAAAGACAGGTATTGTTCCTGATCTATCGTCTGTTCGTGTATGTGTATCAGCTGGAGAGGCTTTACCAGCCACGTTCTATAATAAATGGAAAGAACTGTTTGGTATCGATATTCTAGATGGAATTGGATCAACTGAAGCCTTACATATTTTCCTTTCAAATCGGATAGGAGATATTAAAGCTGGAAGTACGGGAAAAGTTGTTCCTGGTTATGAAGCTAGAATCTTGAACGATCAATCAATTGAAGTAGGTCCTAATGAAATTGGAGACCTTGTCATCAAGGGTGAAAGCTTAACCGGTGGTTACTGGTGTAACATTGAGGAGAATCATCGTAAATTTTATGGCGAATGGATGCATACAGGCGATAAGTATTACCAAGATGAAGACGGCCATTTCTGGTATACAGGTCGTTCAGATGATATGTTGAAAGTAGGCGGTATTTGGGTTTCTCCAATTGAAATTGAAACCGTTCTATTCCAGCATGAAGATGTACTTGAATGTGCTGTAATTGGTAAGAAAACAGAAAATAATCTTGTCTTTCCGAAAGCTTTCATCGTGTTAAAAGACGGGGTAACTGCTTCAGAAAGACTAAGTGATGAATTAAAGCTTTATGTAAAAAGTAATTTGGCACCATATAAATACCCACGTGAAATTGAATTTATTGATGAACTGCCAAAAACTGCAACGGGCAAGGTACAGCGCTTTAGACTAAGAGTTTAATGGAAAGCAGGCTGGTTTAAAAGCCCATAGAAGAGAAAAAATAGATCTTTCCATACATGCCTTGAGAGGAGAAAACTACTCTTCTCAAGGCTTTTAAAAGATATAGAGATACATCAAAGGATCTTAAAAGGTCGAAAACAGGCCTATTAATGCGTATCAGTATAAAAAAATATGGGGGTAGCTAATGAAAAAAGCAATTATAAGTGGTGCTGGTTCGTATGTACCTTCTACAATCATGACCAATCAAGACCTTGAACAATTAATGGATACTTCTCATGAATGGATTGCTACTAGAACGGGAATCCATGAAAGGCGAGTAATCGATTCTACGGAGAACACGTCCGATCTAGCTTTAAAAGCGAGTTTAGCAGCTTTAGAGGATGCAGGATTACAGCCAATGGATATTGATTTAATTATTGTGGCAACGGAGACGCCTGATCATATGTTTCCGCCTGTTGCAACAAAACTGCAATCATTATTAGGCTGTAGAACTGTTGGGGCCTTTGATGTTCATAGTACATGTGTTGGCTTCATCTCTGCTCTGCAAATAGCTGAACAGTATATTAAAATTGGAAAGGCAAATCACATCTTAGTTGTTGGAGCTGATGCACTTTCCAAGATCGTTGATTATACAGATCGATCAACGGCAATTCTCTTTGCGGATGGAGCAGGGGCTTTTGTTGTGTCTGGAGCTGATCAAGCTGAATCTGAAGGAATCATTGATTCAACAATCCACTCAGACGGTCAATTTTACGAAGACCTGTATGTAGAAGGTGGATCAAGTAGAGAAAGAGATAATAGTGATTACACCATTCCAAAAATAAAAATGAATGGAAATAAAATCTTTAAACTGGCTGTTAATGCCATGTCTAATAATGTCAAAGAGTTGCTTGTCAGAAACGATGTTCAGTATGAAGAAATTGATTGGCTTATTCCTCATCAAGCAAACCAGCGGATTATCGATGCTGTAGCTAGAAATGTTGAATTTCCACAGCAGAAAGTGATAAGCAATATTAAATATTTTGGTAACAATTCAGCAGCGACGATTCCCTTAGCCTTTACAATGGCGAGGAAAGAAGGGAAAGTGAAAAAAGGAGATCGAATTGTCCTCACAGCTTTTGGTGGTGGTTTAATTTGGGGTTCATTGCTCTTCCAATATTGAGTAGTACGCTTTAACCAGCTATGGTTAGAGCGTTTTTTCTTTGGTGATACTTATCAAGAAGTGGTAGCAGCGTCTAGAATATGATACTGTTAAAGAAAGATTTGTGAACGTGATAAGGAGAAGCAATGAACAATTATAAATTAGTTATTCAATATGATGGTGGACGGTACAAGGGATGGCAACGACTTGGCAATACGGAAAATACCATTCAAGGGAAGATTGAACACGTTTTATCAGAAATGGAAGGGAAGAAGGTTGAAATAATCGGGTCAAGTCGTACGGATGCCGGTGTTCATGCCTTAAATCAAGTTGCTAATGTAAAACTTGGAAGCAAAACGACTGAAGCGGATATTCAAACGTATGTAAATCACTATTTGCCTCTTGATATTAGTGTAACGGAAGTAAAACGAGTTACTGATAGGTTTCATGCTCGTTATAATGCAAAAGATAAAACCTATTTGTATAAAATCTGGAATGAGCCCTATACTCATCCTTTTATGAGAAAGTACAGTATGCATGTTGAGAGAAAGCTTGATATTAAAGCAATGAAGGCGGCGGCACAGTTCTTTCTTGGTGAACATGATTTCACTGCATTCTCAAATGCAAAATCAAAAAAGAAATCAATGGTGCGTACGATTCGCTCCATTGATTTCCAAACGAACGATGGTTTTATTGAAATTAGAATAACGGGAGATGGGTTTCTTTATAATATGGTTCGTAAAATGGTTGGAACGTTAATAGAGGTTGGTTTAGCTGAAAAGGATGCTACTATTATAGCTGACATTTTACATTCAAAAGATCGTAGTCAGGCAGGATTTGCTGATGCTTCCGGACTATTTTTAGAGAAAATTAACTATTAAAGAATAGCCAAGAGTGAATGAAGCTCTTTTGGCTATTCTTTTTCTTTTTTCGTAGCATTTAGCGAGTGTTGTTATCTTGGTTAAAAAAGGCTGTGATCAACTGCTCAAGCTGATTAAAGGCTTCCTTATCATGTAACGCACTATCACTTTGAATCGAAGATAGGACACTTTGAACGACAAACTGCCGTGGTTTCTTCGTATGCAACAGTTCTTCAATAAGAAAGTCTAACAATTGCAGGTGGTTGTTAGAGCTTGGATCAATTTGTTTTTTGAAATGTAAAACAATCCGATAGAGCTCATCTTGAAAATGATTGTGCCGCTCTGGAAACCAGCTCTCTAACACTTCTGGTTGAATCAATTGATCATTTGCCGTTTCGACTTCTTCCACGATTTTCATAATGCGATCAACGCTATAGCGTACAACGGGATACATAGCCGCATTATGTCCATGAGCCATTAAGTAATACCTCACGTTATGATGTAGAATTCCTAAAAACATAATTGCGCAATCTAATAAGTATGGAGCTTTTTGTTGGCCAAATAGATCGATAAAACGTCCATATAGCCAATGTACTTGTTGTAATTGACTGTCTTTGATAAATTGTTTCAATTCAACATCGTTTGATACAAATGCCTCTTCGTATAGTGTGATCAGTTTATTCTTTCGGTTCATTTTCATTTGTAGCTCAAGTTGGCTGACGAATATCTCTACATCAGTGCGGTCTTGCCCAATTAATAGGTCATTGCGCTCTTTTTTTAGTTGGTCATAAATGCTTTTGAATATAGCCATTAATAATTCATTTTTCGAAGCGAAATAATTGTAAAATGTTCCTTTTGAAATATTCGCATAGTCCAAAATATCTTGAATGGAAGTTGCTTGAAAGCCTTTGTCAATAAATAATTGGTGAGCCATTTGAATCACATGTTGTTTTCGACCGTTCATATTATCACCTGTTCTATAGGATTAGACTGTGTGTATAAAATCATATTACCTGATTAATAAACTTTCGACAAACCCTTTTATAACCATAGATTAATCAATTGCCTTTTTTGTACTTATAGTATAATATTAAAAATGTGAACTATAAGTATATTTTATTAGACTTATTGTCTATGTAGGAGGAAAGATGATGGACCAATCGGAAATAAAGACAGGTCGCCCACCCTTTGGAATACTGGCCGTTCTAATGATTGGAGCTTTTATTTCTTTTTTAAATAATACGTTGTTAAATGTTGCGTTGCCTTCGATTATGGCGGATTTACAAGTGGAAACGGCGACCGTACAATGGTTGACAACAGGTTATATGTTAGTAAATGGTATACTGATTCCGGCGACTGCTTTTCTCATTCAAAAATATTCTGTGAGAAGGCTTTTTTTAACTGCAATGCTTTTATTTACAGTTGGAACGTTCGTAGCTGGATTGGCACATGTATTTCCAATGCTCTTAGCTGGAAGAATGCTTCAAGCCTCGGGATCTGCGATTATGATGCCACTGTTAATGAATGTCATGCTTGTTAGCTTCCCGGTTGAAAAACGAGGTACGGCAATGGGAGTATTTGGCTTAATCTTAATGGCAGCTCCTGCAATCGGTCCAACATTATCTGGATGGATTGTTGAGCATTATGACTGGAGAATGCTGTTCCATTTTGTTACACCGATTGCTGTTGTCGTTTTGCTAACGGGTTTCTTTTTGCTTAAAGATAAGAAGGAGAAGGTTGATATACATCTTGATCTTATTTCATTAGTACTTTCAAGCATTGGGTTTGGGGGCTTGTTATATGGGTTTAGCTCAGCAGGGAACAAGGGATGGGATCATCCTCTTGTATATTTGACAATTGTCATTGGAGCCATTTCACTCATTACATTTATCAGTCGTCAATCAAAATTACAAATACCGATGTTGAATTTTAAAGTATTTCAATACCCTATGTTTGCTTTATCTTCATCGATTACGATGGTCTTAAACATGGCGATGTTCTCAGGGATGTTATTATTACCGATTTACGTTCAAACGATAAGAGGTATAACCCCGTTTGATGCGGGGCTGCTCATGTTGCCAGGTGCTTTAACAATGGCAGTGATGTCACCCATTACCGGAAAACTGTTTGACAAATACGGAGGTCGTGTACTAGCAATTATAGGACTTTCGATCACAGTGATAACAACTTACTTATTCAGTACATTAACGACGGAAACGAGTTATTCTTTTTTAATGGCTTTAAACACAGTAAGGATGCTTGGAATATCGATGGTCATGATGCCTGTTTCTACAAATGGTTTAAATCAATTACCAGCCCGTTTTTACCCTCACGGAACAGCGATGAACAACACACTGAATCAAGTATCTGGTGCCATCGGAACGGCTCTACTTGTTACTGTTATGTCAACACGTCAGCAAACACATGCAACTCGGATAGCTGAAAGTACGTTAAATAATGCGGCAGGTCAGCCAACAGCAGCATTAGTAGAAATGCAACAGCAAGTTGCGATGACAGCAATGCTAGAAGGAATTAATGACGCGCTTTTCGTCTCATCATTGATTGCGATTGTAGCATTGATATTAGCGTTCTTTATTAAAAGAGCGAAGCAAGACGAAGAACCGTTAGAGAAAGAAAGTGCAGCTCCTACAAGGGTGGAACCAAAACTAGCAGAAAGTTAATTTATGAAGATTAGTAAGGCACCTTGCTCATTGATAATGAGCAAGGTGTTTTTTTATAGGAGAGAAAGGTCATATATGAAATAACATGGTCGTTCTTGTAAAAGAACAGATGAATTGTTTAAAAAGTTAAAAATATTAGTTATTTGAAGAAAAAAAGAGTATGATAAAGTATTTTGTTCGTTATAAAGGTCAGATGCTTATTTTTGCTGTTTTTCAATTTAACTTAGATAACTTATACTATGTTTAGTTGTTCGTTATGAAGAACAATATGAACGAACAAAGTTCTTTGATAGGAAAGGTAAATAAATTGATATGACTTAGAAGAGTACGACCAAAAATAGGTTGAAATCTTTGCTCTGCAAAGGTCAAATAAACTATTACATACCCACAAAGGGTCGAAAGGGCGGAATCATTGATGAGTATTAAAAAGAAATTAGGCATGGGTGTCGTATCAGCAGCATTGGGGTTGTCTTTGATTGGTGGAGGAACGTTTGCTTATTTTAGTGATACTGTAGCAACGACAAACACATTTGCATCAGGAACTTTGGATTTATCAATTAATCCAGAATATGTAATTAAGGCAGAGAATATCAAGCCAGGTGATATCATGCCGAGAGCTTTTGAGCTTAAAAATGATGGTTCTTTAGATATTTCCTCTGTAGATATTCATACTGACTATGATGTAGATTATGGAGATAAATATAATGGTGGTGATTTAGGAGAACATATTCTTGTTCATTTTATGAAAAATGTTGATAAAAATGGACTTGGAAACATAGTTGTAGGTCCTAACAATGTGATTACTAGCACAACACTAGCAGAACTTCGTGACGCAAATGGGTTACCTGATGCAGTGGCAAATAAATTATATGTTAACCTTCCATGGCTGGGAGAAACGAACGGTGAAAAAGCTGGTCTCAAAGCAGGCGATTCAGACGATCTAGTTGTTGTATTTGAGTTTGTCGATAATGATGAAGATCAAAATACATTCCAAGATGCTGAATTAACACTTTATTGGAACTTCGAAGCCCATCAAACGTCAGGTACACTTAAGTAATATAAAAAGGAAAGGTGAGGCTGTCTCACCTTTCCCCTTTATTTGCTTTCATCAATATAAAAATAGATTGATTTGTATATTCATGAAAACAAATAAACTGATTTACAAGGTAGAGTGAGGGGGATACGATATGAGAAGTCTACGCTCAAGAAAATACCGAAAAAAATACAAAAAGCTAATCATTCTCGCACAAGTTCTAGCAATCTGGTACGCTTTTGTAATTTCAACGGCAATGGTAACATCGGATACATTTGCTTTTTTTAGCGCTTCCGATTCTACAACGATCGCAATTACTACGGGGAAGTGGTGGGATGGAAGTGAGTTAGAGTTTGTTGAAAGACCTAATACGAAGAACATCAAAGCGTGTGCTCCATATCAATTGGAAATTGAAGTGCGAAACAAAGGATATCAAATGGGCAGTGAGACTGAATATGAAATTTACTACGTTGATAATGGAAGTCCAAAACAAAATGGTGAGAGGGTTTCAGAGGGAGTTATCAAGCCTCTAGGGGAAAAAGAGTCGACCATTCTTACATATGAAGCTTTAGAAAATGGTTCATATATGTTCAAAGTGTTTCAAGTGAGAGGCTATGAAGATGACTTTGAAAGAAGAGAAGAAATTTGGAGTACAAAATATATGGTTAAATGTTTGGAAGAGGATGATGAAGAAGAGGAAGAACTTGAAATGGATGAAGTAGTAGAAGATGAAAAAGAAGAAATAGACCAACCAGAAGTGAAGGAGCAACCTGAAGAGGAAAAGGCTACTGAAGTAGAAACTGGCAAAACTGACAACAAAGTCGATGAAAAGAAAGAAGAAGAACAGAGGAAAAGTCCAGTAGAAGAGGAACCAAAAGAGGAACTAATAGAGCAAAAGGAATCAGTTGTAGAGGATAAGGTTGCTGATGAAGATAAAGCAGAAGCAAAAGAAGTTATGAAACTGAAAAAAGTAGAAGAAGAATCTCCTGAGGAAGGTGACGAGTCATGAAAGTGGCAATGAAATGGAGTAGTCGTTTAATTAGCTTTGTTTTATTTGTAGTCCTTGTTTTCATGGTATTTATCGTAATTTCAACGAAAGCATCTGGTGGTGAACCGGAACTCTTTGGTTATCAATTCAAAACAGTTCTTTCTGGTTCGATGGAGCCAGAATTTAAGACAGGTTCGATTATAGCGGTCAAACCAGGTGGTGACATGACAAGGTTTCAAGAAGGTGATGTCATTACGTTTATGGAATCAGCAGAAAAGCTAATTACTCACAGGGTTGTCGGTGTCAAGCAAAGTGGAGAGCATGTCATGTATGAAACAAAGGGTGATAACAACAACGCTCCAGATAGTTCCCTTGTCTTATCGGAAAATGTTATTGCGAAATATGAAGGTTTTACCATCCCGTATGTTGGATATGTCGGGAATTTTGCACAGTCAAAAGAAGGAGCGGCACTTCTTTTGATCCTGCCAGGCCTATTATTGTTGATTTACTCTGGAATTACAATTTGGCAAGGTGTCTCGCAGCTAGAAAAAGGAAATAAAACACAACCAGCTGTTGAAGAAGTGAAGGAAACCATATAACAGTCTATCGGAGTAGTCGTAGAAAAGTTATTGAAGGTGAGGATATGGGTAAAAAGACAAACTATCTGTATAAAATTGTAACAGGGTTGACGGTGCTTCTTTTATGGAGTCTAAGCGTTCAGTATAGTGAGAAGACGTTGGCCGAAACAAATCCAATTACGATCTCGACTGCTCCTGATAGCATCCTATTTCATATCGAAAATATGAAGCCAGGTGATTGGACAGAGAGGGCAGTAACGATTCAAAATAGAGGTGCGGGAAACTTTACTTATAATATGGAAATTGTATTTAAAAGTGGTTCAAAAAAGCTTTATAATGAATTTCAATTGGAAGTGCGTGATGAAAAGGAAACGATCTTTTATGGGAAGCTTGAGGATCTAGAAGGAATTCCAAAGAGGCAGTTGAATGCAGAGCATGAGGAAGATCTTTTGTTTATCATTCGATTTCCATCAGAATTGGGAAATGATTTTCAAGGGTTAGCGTTTCATACGGAATTCAAATTCAATGCACATCAAGAAGAAGAGGTAGTCAATGGAGGAAATCAAATTCAACGACCTATTGATCGAGAGGGGCTTCGTGGAGGATTTAAAGAAGGTTATATACTTCCAGTAACAGCTACGAATTCATATAACTATTTATTGATTGGGATCATAGTAATGCTAATGGGAATTTTTATCTATATATATCAAAATCAGAAAAAAAGAATCATTGAGTCAAAGTAAAAGAAGTTGGACCATTCTTTATGGTCTGACTTTTTTTATTTTGTATTTCCAATTTAGTGATAGTGTTAATGGTAATAACTAAAATTATTGTATAAAAATAGTAATTATTATTTCAAAAGGTAGTAGAATTATATATAATGAAACGGGTTTCCGTAAAAGGAACAGCCGTACCATTGATAATAAAAAAGTAGAGAGTAGGAGTTAGGGGGGAGCAAATGGTTTTACAATCAATCTTAGCGAATATAGCCATTATCCTGATGATGCACCTATGTCTCGTTCTTCTCATGAATAATAAAGAGAAGTTTTCTAAATGGACTTATGCACTTGGAGGAATTTTCCTAGTTTCTTTTGCTGTCATTGCTATGTTTTATTTACCGATTAAATATGGTCACTATCAGTTTGATATGAGGATGATCCCACTCGTCTTTTATGGTTACAGAAAAGGATGGAAGTATGTCATTCCTGTAGTTGTAATTGTTAGTTTATGGCGATTAGGAATTGGCGGAGAAGGGGCTCTTCCCGGTGTTATATTCGGCATGGTCATTCCAGTAGGATTTGCTTTACTTGTTCGGAACAAGAAGAAACCCGTTATTGGTTTGTCCACATTGGTCTTTTTGGTTACAGCTTGCTGGCTTATTTCGGACTTGCCTATCATTATGATTTTGCCAGACGGGTGGAACGTTTTTAGCGAGATAGCTATTTATAGGTTTCTATCATTTAACTTAGTTGCTTTGCTATTGTATTTCTTTATTTATAGTTCAGAAAAAGAAATTGCCTTAAAAAAGCAGTTACAGTTTCTTGCAGAACGTGACCCATTAACGGGCTTGTATAATATTCGACACTTTTTATCAAAGGTTAAGGCGCTGTGCGGTACCGAGGAAAAGAAGTATATTTTAATGATTGATCTAGATCATTTTAAAAAAATAAATGATACGTACGGTCATTTAACAGGTGATGACATTTTAAAAAACGTGGCAGAGCTTCTTGATAGAACGGCTACGAGTGATGCTGATGTTGATGCGATAGCAGGACGTTATGGAGGAGAGGAGTTTATTATATTTATAAAGGAAAAAGCTCCTATAAACATCATTGAAAAAGTTGAAGCTATTAGAAGAGAGATAGAAACTGCTACTTTTTATACGCATGATAAAACTGAGTTAAGTGTGACTGTTTCGATCGGCGTGTGTCGAGTAAAGGATGCTTCTACGATTCGAGAAACGATTGAGAGGGCTGATTGCTCTTTGTATGAATCAAAGAAAAATGGAAGGAATAAGATCCATTTTGCAGATAAAGATGTTGGTTAATGAAAAGAATGAATCTCAGCGGTAGCGGAGCTCATTCTTTTTTTAATTTGGAAAGAGGTGGAATAGTTAGAATTGACAACGTTTTCGTTAGCTTTTGTCAATAATTCTTCATTCTTCTGTAACGAAATTGTACAATATGTGATGTATTTCACATACATTTTGCATATACAATAGCATTATCTCCAGTAGGAGTTCGAGAGGAGGATGAAAATGGAGTCTGTTGAATTAAGCAGGTACTTAACGATGCTGACACTTTCAGTTCACGTTATTTTTGCAACAGTAGGTGTTGGGGTTCCAATCTTAATTGCAATTGCTCATTGGCTAGGATTACGAAATAATGATGAGCATTATATATTATTAGCGAAACGTTGGGCACGTGGTTATGTAATTAGTGTTGCAGTCGGTGTTGTGACAGGAACAGCGATCGCGTTACAATTAGCGCTCTTATGGCCAAGGTTTATGGAATTTGCTGGCCAACTTGTGGCACTACCTTTATTTATGGAGACGTTCGCGTTTTTCTTTGAAGCTATTTTTCTAGGAATTTATTTATATACGTGGGATCGTTTTAAAAATCCAAAGCATCATTTTTATTTATTGATCCCAATTGTATTAGGTTCGGCGATGTCGGCGTTATTTATTACATCGGTGAATGCGTTTATGAATACGCCACAAGGATTCACATTAGTCGACGGACAACTGACAAACATTCAGCCGCTTGTAGCAATGTTTACTCCGGCGATGCCGACGAAAGTAGCTCATGTCCTAACATCTGCCTATATGACTTCAGCATTTATTCTAGCTTCGATTGCAGCTTTTCACCTCTGGAAAGGCAATCGTCATGAATACCATCGTAAGGCTCTTGCACTTACGATGAAAGTTGGGTTGATCTTTGCGATTGCTACAGCTTTAGTCGGTGATTTATCTGGTAAATTTCTTGCAGAATATCAGCCTGAAAAGCTAGCAGCAGCAGAGTGGCATTTTGAAACAGAGGGAGAAGCACCTCTTGTTCTATATGGAGTATTAACGGAAACAAATGAAGTGAAATATGCGATTAAAATACCTTATGCATTAAGCTTTTTAGTGCATAGTAATCCAACAGGGGTCGTCACAGGGTTAAATGATATTCCAGAGGAGTATCATCCGCCTTTAGAGATCCATTACTTTTTCGATATTATGGTCACGATTGGAGTTTTTCTTCCAACTTTAGCGTTAGTGTACTGGTTAGGTCTTCATCGTAATTGGGCGCTCATTAAAAGGCGGTTCTTCCGTTTGTTACTTGTTGCTTCGGGGCCGTTAGCGATGATCGCGATTGAAGCTGGTTGGTGGTTTACAGAGGTTGGTCGTCAACCGTGGATTATGCGTGACTTTATGAAAACAGCAGAAGCAGCAACGGAATCTTCACATGTAGGGATTATGTTTATTGCTTTTGCAGTGCTTTATCTCATCTTAATGATTGGTACAGCGGTTGTACTAATAAGAATGTTTAAAAACAATCCAGTTGAAAAGGAGCTGGAGAAAGAAGCAATAGAGCAAAGGAGTGAAGCGAAATGACAATTGAAATAATAGGGATTTCCGTGTTGTGGCTGTTTCTGTTTGGCTATGTCATTGTCGCTTCCATCGACTTTGGTGCCGGGTTCTTTAACGCATCAACGATTGTCACAAAAAAGAATCATATTGTAAATACGGTGATTCAACGTTACCTTTCACCAGTCTGGGAAATTACTAATGTCTTTCTCGTATTCTTTTTTGTTGGGATGATTGGATTTTTCCCGAAGACCGCCTATTATTTTGGAACCGTATTGTTAATCCCAATTAGCATTTCGATCATTTTATTAGCATTACGTGGGAGCTATTATGCGTTTGGAACATACGGAACAAAAGGACACAAAGGCTATACGATTATGTATGGGGTAACGGGTGTTTTGATCCCTGCCTCTTTATCGACAGCGTTGATTGTTTCGCAAGGCGGATTTATCCGAGAAACAGCTACAGGAGGAATTGAATTAGATTATGCAGCGTTGTTTACTAGTCCATTTGCTTGGTCGATTGTTCTACTAAGTCTTGTAAGTGTCCTCTTTATTTCAGCTAGTTTCTTAGCTTACTACTCTTCGGTTGCGAAAGATCAAGGAGCCCTTACATTATTTAGACGTTATACATGGATTTGGAGCTTTCCAACGATCATTACTGCACTTGGAATTATGATTGAGCTAAGATGGCATAACCCTGATCATTATCAAGGAATGCTTTCGCTTTGGTGGCTATTTGTCTTATCGTTCGTTTGTTTTGTTTGGAGTTTGTGGCTGTTGAAGAAAAGAAGCTATGGCTGGTCGTTTATTTTTGTCGTACTACAGTTCGCTCTAGCCTTTTATGCGTACGGAGTTTCACGTTATCCGTATTTGCTGTATCCGAATTTGACAATCTATGACTCTTTTACAAATGAAACGATGGCCTATGCCTTAATAACAGCGTTTATCTTTGGTTTTATGTTATTAATTCCGTCCCTGTATTTAGTGTTTAAACTATTTATTATGAATAAACCTTACATTCAAAAAGGATAAATCTAAGGAGGAATTTCTCATGCATGATTTTCTACTATTCTACGCACCACTTTTAATTGTTGTATTGGCTATGGCAGCTTCTTTATTCACTGTGGCGAAAAGCACAAAGTTTGAGGATTAGAAATGAAATCACTTCAGAAGTTAGCAAAGGCCGATAAGAGACGTTATTATGCTTTATATTTGATAGCTCTAGCGCTCGGTAGTGTCATCATTTTGCAAGCCTATATGATCGTTTCCATCGTTGATGATATTTTCCTGCAGAACGAATCGTTCCAGCATGTCATGCCAATGCTGCTTCTGTTACTAGGTGTATTAATCTTACGAGTTCTTCTTTCTTATGGAAATGGCAAAATAGGTGTACAAATGGCTGCTAATATAAAAGCTGACTACCGCCGTTCGTTAGTAAAAAGTTTCTCACGTGAATCGTTAATGTCGTCGTATCAAGGACAATCAGGGAAAAAGATTAGTGTTTTACTTGAAGCGGTGGATGAGCTAGATTCTTTTTTTAGCAAATACATTCCGCAACGAATTGTAACAACGGTCGTCCCGCTTTTGATCTTAATTGTTGTGTTTAGCCAACATGTATACTCGGGCTTAATCCTTCTTGTAACAGCGCCTTTTATTCCATTATTTATGGCGATTATTGGAATGCAAACCCAGAAGAAGTCTGAGGAGCAGCTTGAAAGCTTAGCTGCGTTTTCAGGAAGGTTTCTTGATACGCTTCAAGGGCTTGTCACTTTAAAGTTGTTCGGGCGCTCGAAACATTACAAGAAAGTTATTGAGAAAAGCAGTCTAGGTTTTCGTGATTCCACAATGAAAATTTTGAAAATCGCGTTTACGTCTTCGTTGATGCTTGAATTTATTTCGATGCTAAGCATTGGTCTTGTAGCGCTTGAACTCGGTTTACGCCTTGTTGTCTTTCAAAACATTAGCTTCTTCACTGCCTTTTTTATCTTATTGTTAGTTCCGGAATTCTACACATCGCTGAAAGAATTAGGAAGTGCATTTCATGCAGGGAAGAGCAGTACGGGAGCTGCTGAAAAAGTGGAACAGCAGCTAGAGAATAAAGAAAAGAAATTAGAGTGGGGGAGTGTTCCGCTCACTAGCACCTCAATCTCGATTGAAATGGAAAATGTGCACTACCAGTATCCATCGAAGCGATTTTCATTAGAAAATGTGAACCTCGTTGTTCCATCTCGTGCCCAAATTGCAATTGTTGGAAGAAGTGGTTCGGGAAAAACAACGCTATTGCATATTCTTGCTGGGCTTTTGAATCCGAAAAGCGGAGAGGTACGTATTAACGGGAAAGTACTGACCCAGTACGTAGAACGAGACTGGTTTAAAAAAATAAGCTATATCACACAACACCCTTTTTTATTTTCAGGAACGATTTCAGAGAATATTAGTCTGGGGGTTGATGCTAGCCTAAGTGAAATAAAGGAAGCAGCAACGCTAGCAGGGGTAAATGAGTTGATTGAGTCATTAAATGATGGTTATGAAACCATTATTGGAGAAGGCGGGAGAGGACTATCTGGTGGTGAAAAACAACGAATAGCGTTAGCAAGAGCTTTCTTAAAAAAGCCATCTGTGGTCTTATTTGATGAACCGACAACTGGTCTTGATTTAGTGACGGAGAAGTTACTTCACCAATCGATGCAGCAGTTATCGCAGCATTCAACCGTCATTACTGTAGCCCATCGGTTACAGACGATCAAACAATCGAATCAAATATTGTTTTTAGATCAGGGAAAACAAGTTGCTCAAGGTACACATGAACAGTTACTTGCTTCTGTCCCGTCATATAGGGAGTTATTTGCAATGAGTGAAGAAGGTGACCGAGATGAATGAGCTAACAAGCATTATAAGGTTTATGTTAAGAAAGAAAAAAGATGTAGTGCTCTCTATTTTATATGGTTACATTGCAGGCCTTACCGCAGTTGGACTATTTGCAGCTAACGGCTACTTAATTTCACAAGCAGCGCTTACGCCCCCTTTATACGTATTAATAACAATGGTAGCCGTTGTGAAAATTGGTAGTTTTCTGCGAGCAATAAGCCGCTATGCCGAAAGATATTATTCGCATCGAGCAACTTTTACTATGTTAAGTGATTTACGCGTCTCTTTCTATGAGAAAATAGAGAAGAAAGCTTCCCGTTTGTTTGGCTCATTTCGAAGTGGGGACTTACTTGCGAGAATTGTTGGAGATGTAGAAAGCATTCAAAATGTCTTTTTACGTGTTCTATATCCCCCGATTGTGATGGCTTTAGTATTCTTAAGTACCATCTTTTTTGTTTCTTTTTACTCGAACGCAATTATGCTTTTACTCATACTAGGACTGATAATAACGGGTTTGATCATTCCGGCGTGGTTTGCTAAAAAGCAAAAGAATGTGAGTGAAGGGATTCGTGAAAAGAGAGCTATTTTATCAACTGAAGCAACAGAGTGGTTACATGGCTTTCGTGAGTTGAAAATCCATGAAAAGCTTGCTGAAAAAGAAGAACAGTTAGTTCAAGCTTCAGATACGTATGTTAAAGCTCAGGAAAAAGAAGGTATTCAGTCTCTATCAAATCAATCTGTCAACATGGCCTTTAGTTTAGTCGCTTCATGGGCTATTTTAACAGTGGGTGCCTTTTTAGTTGCAAGTGGTGAGTTAAATGGTCTTTTTTTAGCAATGCTTGTGATGGTCAGTTTAACAGTTTTTGAACATTCTATTCCGATGGCAGCTTTCCCCCTTTATTATGAGGATAGTGAAAGGGCAGCAAAGCGGCTTGGTGAAGTCACTCAGGAAAAAGGACAGCATGAAACTGGTACGAAGCAAAGAGGTGAAGTTTGGAAAGGGGCACCGGCCATTGAGTTTCGAGATGTTCAGTTTTCTTTTCCGGGAGAATTAAGAAGCGCGCTTGATCAAGTTAATATCACGTTGCCTCCAGGATCTAAGACGGCGATTGTCGGCCCAAGTGGTTCAGGGAAATCAACATTGATACAGCTACTGTTGAGGCTTACTGAACCAAGTGCAGGAGACATAGTAATTAATCAAGTTTCAATTGCGGAAATGAATGAAGAAAGCGTTTGGAAGCAGACAAATGTTATATTACAAGAAAATCACTTTTTCTTTGGAACGATTAAAGAGAATTTATTGTTGCAAACAAACGAACAATCAGAGAAACTACAGCAATTATTAAATGATGTTGAGCTTCCTCATTTTTCATTAACGGATCAAGTTTTGGAAAAAGGACAAAATTTATCAGGTGGAGAGAAACAGCGCTTAGCAATGGCACGAGTCTTTGCGAAAAAAGGCTCTCTATGGCTTCTGGATGAACCTGTTTCAGCCTTAGATGCTTGGACCGAAAAACAGCTTTTTAAACAACTGTTTAAAAAAGCAAAAGATGACACAGTTGTCCTCGTTAGTCATAAGCTCTCTGGATTAGAGGAATTCGATCAAATTATTGTCATGGACCAAGGGAAGGTCATGGAAACTGGTACGTATGAAGAGTTAGTAGCAGCACGTGGGTATTTTTATGAATTACATGAAATTGAAAAAAACATTATTGCATAAAAGGCAGATAACCTCAGTTGGTTTTCTGCTTTTTGTTCATATTGACTTTAATTGTTCCATTCTTTTCCGTAAAATGAGTGTTGAAACTAGACAGTTAGGAGATGAACAATGTTTGATCCAACTATTTTTGAGAACTTAAAAGTAGGGTTTGAAAATTACGTCTATGATCTCGATAACCTTTCGAAAGAAGTTGAGGTAGTTGATCGTCAAGATATACTTGATATGGCGGTAATGGAGAGGAAATTTTCAATAACTTTCCATTTGAGCTTACTAGAAGCGGTAAAAGCAGAAATTGTTCTGAAGTCGAGTGTAAAGGATTTAGCAGCAGAGATATTAGAGTCTCCTGATGGAAAGCCAGGGTGTTCGTTGTTCATTTATTTCTATAAACAGGTGCATCAGGTCGAAGAAGAATGTAAGACAATCCAAGCACTTGTTGAAAAGATTTGGGATCAAGAAAAGAAGCCTATCCAAACATTAAGCTTTGTCCATGATCAAAAACCAGTCGTTTTTGAGAACCGAATTGAAGTTTCATTTAACCGTCAAATCAATGAAGAACAAATGGGTGATATCCCAGAACTGATCGATTATGTCTTACATACACTTGAACAATTACATAAAGTATAGAAATCGGACCTGTTTCTGCAGGTCTTTTTTGTGTATCTGCCCTTCTTTTTGACAAATACTAAGAACAATAAAGATTTGAAAGATAGGTGAAAAAGATGCCGGAATTGCCTGAGATGGAGAATTATAAGCGCCTTTTAACGGAAAGGTTAGTTGGAAAAACAATAAAAGGTGTGAACATTACGAGGGGAAAAACGGTAAATCTTCCTATTGAACCATTTATCAATGAAGTTCAAGGCAGAAAAATAGTTATGATTGATAGGAGGGCAAAGTATTTAATCTTTAAGCTTGATTCCGGAAAGAATTTATTGCTCCATCTGATGCTTGGAGGACTAATGTATGTTGGTAATGAGAATGATAGTCCGGACCGAACAAAGCAAGTGACACTTGACTTTGGCGGAGTTCAGCTGTTCTTTATTGGTCTTCGATTAGGATTTCTGCATGTTCTAACAAGTCATAAACTAGATGAACAGTTCAATGAATTAGGACCAGAGCCTCTCGATCCTCAATTTACATTGGTTGCTTTTAATGAGCTAATGGAGAAACGACGAGGATTGATTAAGACGACGTTAGTAAACCAAAAGATTATATCAGGAATTGGCAACTTATATTCTGATGAAATCTGCTTTATCGCTGAATTGTTGCCAACAAGAACAATGAATGAATTGAGCGATCAAGAGCGCTCAAAATTATATACAAGTATGCAGACTGTATTGAAGAGGGGATTGTCATTAGGGGGGTATATTGATTTACCTGTGTTTCAGGGAGATACATTAACAGGTTCTTATAATGATCATTGCTATGTCTATGATCGGGAAGGAGAGCCTTGTCCAAGGTGCCAACATTTGATTATTAAGGATGAAGTTTCTTCTCGCAAGACATTCTTTTGTAAAATGTGCCAACGGTGATGGTAAAAGCCAAAGAGGGAGATCCCAAAAGGTTGCATTCTGACCTTTTGAGACTTCCCAAAGCTAATGCCTAATTCTCGTTTGGAAGATTTCAAAGTTTGTATGTGATGCTTGTTAGTTGATCAGAGGCAACTGCAACGTGTTCAGCGGCTTTGTTAATCTCTTCGAAAATAAGAGTTAAATCCTTCATTTCATCTGCAATCTTCACATTTTGCTGTTTCATCTTATTCATTGAATCTAATATTTCATCAAAAAATTGATTCGTCTGGCTCGATTCATTTGTTCCTTTTTCAATGTACGTTGTATTCTCATCTATCGATTGAGACATTGCACTTGTGTATCGATTGATTTCATGAACCAAATTTGAAACTTCTGCTACAGTATTTTTTGTATTTTCAGCTAACTTTCTTACTTCGCTCGCAACAACAGCAAAGCCTCTACCATGTTCACCTGCACGAGCGGCTTCAATCGATGCGTTTAGAGCAAGTAAGTTGGTTTGGTCAGCAATGGAAGTAACAATCTTGGAAATTTGTTCAATTTTTTTAGAAGTCGTGATAAGTTGTTCCATTTCCGATGAAATGTTCTTCATATTGGTTTGAGTATCAAGCATGATCTTTTCTAGGTGATTCAAACGACTTTTGCCATCTTTTGACTTAGATTCAGTTTGGATCGCAATGGCTGAACTAGAGTCTGTTAAATGTTGAATTTGAGTCGCCTTCATTGATATCTCATGAATAGAAGAGCTTGTTTCTTCACTAACTGCGGCTAATTCTTCTGCATTTTCGTTTACTTTGCTTTTTAACAAGGTTGTTTGTGATTCTGCCTCTGTACGAATCTGTTCATTTTTAAGCTCGTATGCTTCTAATACGAGTTGTTGCTCAAGATTTAGAATTTTTGAAACAGAAGTGATTATTTGTTTAAATTCTTCCTTTGTGGAAGTGTGCTGAACCATGATCTCAATTAACGATGCGAGAAGGTCTTGGAATGCACACATATACCATTTAGGCTCTAAGCCAATTCGTACATGAACATGGGCAATAATATTACGTTGTTCAATAAAGGCATCATTAATTCGTCCGCTAAACATCTCATAGATATGTTTGTAGAGTGTTTTTTTCAAACGATCAACTGAGCTGTTTTCCTTAATGATGGCCATTAAGGAAGGCTCTTGGCCAAGATTTTCGTAAAATTGGTTAACAATCGAGTCGAGATGGTTTTTGACGATTGGTTGAACGGTTTTAATGATCATGAGGTCTTCGATTGTTAAATTAATCAGTTTGATCTGTTGCGAAACAGTGGTTGATTGACTTAGGTCTATCGTAACTTCACTACGTTTCGTTTCCAAAGATGACAACAAACTATTTTCTTTAGTTGATTTAAACTTTAAAAAAGGATTCATTTTGTGACACACCTTTATAACCATTTAAGGTAATTGAAAGCCTTGTTTATTTTTATATAAATATTGATTAATGTCTGGATCAGACAAAGGGGGACTAAAAAGATACCCTTGAATATCATTACAGTTCTTTTCTTTTAATAGAGTTAACTGTTCTTTCGTTTCGACTCCTTCTGCAACGACATTATATTTTAACGTATGACTCACAGAGATAATCGCTTCAATAATAGCCAAGTCTACTTGGCTCTCTTCTATTTCTTTTACAAAATCACGATCAATCTTCACTGTATTTATCGGTAATTTCTTTAAATAGTTAAGAGAAGAATAACCAGTTCCAAAATCATCAATTGCTAAGTGGACTCCAATCGAACGTAAGGAATGGAGGACGTTAATAATATGGTCTGTATGCGTCAGAGCAACGGTTTCTGTTATTTCAATCTCAAGTTGCTCGGCTCTTAGGTTACTTTCAGCCAAAGTCTCTCTTACCTGATTGATGAAATCACTTTGTAAAAGCTGAATAATCGAAGCATTTACCGAAATGCGTAACGGAAAACCGAGCTCATTGAGCTCACTTGCTTTTAAACATGCTTTCTTTAACACCCAGTTTCCGATTTCATGAATTACCCCGATTTGCTCCGCGATTGGAATAAAGTCACTAGGAGGAATGAAGTTGTTCTTGGCGTCTTTCCAGCGGATTAACGCTTCTAAGCCAATAATCTCTCCTGATTGAATAGAAACTTTTGGTTGATAATACAACTGAAATTCTTGCTCATCAATAGCTTTTCGAAGTTTATTTTCAATTTTCACTCTTTTGGTAATAACCTCTTGTTGCCCGTCATTAAAGAATATATAGCGTTTGCCGGTGCTCTTCTTGGCACTATACATAGCGATATCGACTTGCTGTTTTAATTCCTCAATGTTCACCCCATTCTCTGGAAATAAGCTGATCCCAATGCTAGGTGAAAGGAATATTTCTTTACCTGAAATGTACAGAGGCTTTGAATGATGGCTGATAATTGTTTCAGCAAGTTGTTGAACTTGAGAAAGATCCTGATAAGGGAAAACAAAAGAAAATTCATCCCCACCAGTACGATAGATCGTTAGATTACGTATATTTGCTTTACTTAATCTCGTTGCCAATCTTATTAATACTTGGTCTCCAAAAGGGTGGCCATAAGCATCATTAACTAGCTTAAAACGGTCAATATCCAAATATAGTAAAGCAAATGAAAGCCCCTTGCTAATTAATTCATTTAATCTCTTATTTAGTCTTAGGCTATTTGGTAATGACGTTAAAATGTCGCTATAAGCTAGGTTTTGATAGCGCTTCTTGCTTAAGCGTAATTCATATTCCATTTGTTTTTTTGGTGTGATGTCATTACGAATGGAAACATATTGAAATGGTTTTCCATCCTCGTCTAAAAATGGAACAATCGTTGTATCTACCCAATAATAAGTGCCGTCCTTTGCTTGATTCTTCACTTCTCCTTTCCAAACGATTCCTCTTCTAATTGTCGTCCACATATCTACAAAAAAAGCTTTAGGGTGATAACCAGAATTAACAAGGCGATGGGTATTTCCTAGTAATTCTAGTAATTCTTCTCTCGTATATTGAGAGATTTCACAAAACTTATCATTAACATATGTGATCTTCCCACTAATATCAGTAAATGCGAGTATGGAAGATTGATCTAACGCATATTTTGTGTCTAATAATTCCTTTGAGATGCTTGAGTAATTTAACAAAGCATCTTGGTTTAACATAAAGTGATCTCTCCTTGGTATGGCTCAAGATGAATTTAATATCGTGATAAAGTTTTGGCAAAAAACGACTCATGTATGAAAATTGTCATATTATATCTGATTATCTCACAATTTGGATAAATAGAACCACTTCTTTTTACATAGTTAAAGTTATCCCTATTTCAACTATTAATATAGTGATTAGGTGAGTCTGTTTATAGAGATGTTTAATGGATTGAATTTTCTGTTAATTAATCTCACAAAATCAATGTTTGATTTTAGTATTTCATACAAAATAGATGAAAAGAAATGGATAGGAAATAGCAGGATGAATAAAAGGTTCGAGCTGAGAGGGGTGAGTAGTATGTTATCAGTACAAAAGGTTTGGAAGCCAAGCAATTTAAACGAGGCATGGGAATTGATAACGAGCAGCAAAAAGGAAGGAGTCTGTATCGTTGCTGGGGGAACCTGGCTGCGGACACAGTGGGAAGCCAGTCTTCTCCCTTTAACTACTAATTTGGTAAGTTTAGAAAATATCAAGGAGATGACTTCTATAACAGAAAGTAAAGAGAATGAGTTGATGATTGGTTCGCAGGTCACACTTGCAGATTGTTTAGAAGATAAAAGGTTAAAAAGGTATACACCCTTACTAATAAAAGCATGTAGAAAAATTGCTGCACCATCGATACGAAATCAGGCTACGATTGGCGGTAACATATACACGAAAGCCGGAGATACAATTCCTGCTTTGTTAGTTGAACGAGCGAAACTTGTTTGGTTCAATGGTGTCGAGATTGAAATACAGTCAATTGAATCATGGCTCATTGTTTCTTCGATTAAGCAAGAAGTTCGACTTTTAGTAGGTGTAAAAATAGAAATAGATGAAAAGGACCAAGTGAACTTTGCCTTTTTTAAAAAGATTGGAAGAAGAGAAACATTTACAGCATCACTTGTTACTATAGCAGGGAAAGGATCGATTAGAGAGGGGCGCTTTGAGAATGTTCGATTAGCTGCTGGAGGATCATTCTCACCCTTAAGGCTATCTGATACAGAGTTGGAATTAGGCAATCAACAAATGAATCTGTCGAGCATTCACGACCAAATTATTTCAGAAATTCAAGCAAACGCCGATCCCTATGCTTCTGCAGATTACAAGAAAATTATTACAGCTAATATCATCTTGAGCGAGTTAGATCAAATTATGAAGCATACAGGGAAGGGGGTCTCATAATGTGGTTAAATCAGAAATCAAGTGGTGATCGCTGGAAAGTTCGCCCTGATGGTGAGGAGAAAGTAACTGGAAAGTTACGCTACTTAACAGATATGACGTGTCCCAATATGGTCTATGGCAGAGTGTTAAGGAGTGGCATTCCCCATGCTAAAATTCTCTCCATCTCCATAGAAAAAGCCAAATTACTATCTGGAGTATTAGCTGTCATTACTTATAAGGACATACCAGGGTTAAATGGTTTTGGTATAAGTACTCCCGACCAACCAGTATTTGTCGATCACCTTGTTCGTTATGAAGGAGATGCAGTGGCTGCAGTGGCTGCTGTTTCTGATGAAATAGCTGAAGAGGCATTATCACTTATCGAAGTTGAATACGAGCAATTGTCGGTCATTGATACAACAGAAAAGGCGTTAGCAGAAAATGCGACAAAGTTGCATCCGCAAGGGAATATATTGCATGAAACAGAGTTTTCCAAGGGAGATGTTGATTTGGCTTTTGCCGAGTGTAATGCAGTAATAGAAGAGACGTATCTCACTCCTAGACAAATGCATACGTATTTAGAAACAGAAGGAGGGCTTTTTGTTCCCGAGGAAGACGGTCGACTAAGTGTTTATGCGCCAACGCAACATGGATACAAGGATCGGATGCAACTTTCCAGAATTTTGGCGATGGATGAAGATCAAATTCGTATTATTTCTAGTCCAATAGGTGGTTCATTTGGCGGGAAGGATGAATTGAACGTCCAGCCCTACGGTGCTTTACTGTCTATTTATTGTAATCGACCTGTGAAAATGCACTACTCAAGATGGGAGTCAGTTGTTGCTGGTTTGAAGAGGCATCCAATGCGTATAACAATGAAAACAGGGGTGAATGCACAAGGGAGATTGCTTGCTCATAAAGTAGAGATTGTCTCCGATACAGGTGCCTACTCAACGCTCGGAGGGGCCGTTTTAAACTTTGCTACAGAGCATGCAGTTGGCCCGTATATGATCTCGAACGTTGAAATAAAAGGCAAAGCAGTTTACACGAATAATGGAGTTTCTGGAGAATTTAGAGGATTTGGGGGAAACCAAGTTATTTTTGCGTTAGAGGGGCAAATGGATCGTTTAGCGGAAAGGTTACATCTCGATCCGTGGCAATTTAGGAAAATGAACTTGCGAAGTAAAGATGATTTAGGACCATTAGGACAAAGGATTGTTCCAACAAAAGGCCCTAATCAAGTATGCGAAGCAATACAATCCTCCTCGCTTTGGAGGAAAAGGGAGAAATTAAATGTAGAAGGAAAACCTTGGATAAAAAAAGGAGTCGGTGCTGCAGTTGCCATGCATGGTTCAGGTTTAGGGTATGGACTCCCAGACCATGCAGGAGGAACGATTCGATTAAACTCGGCAGGTAAAATTGAAGTTGCTTTTGGTCATGAAGAATTTGGTCAAGGTCTAATTAGTACGTTGGAAATTCTACTTATTAATCATTTTGAGTGCCGAAGAGAAGATGTAAGTATTGTGATTGGCGATACGGACTTAGTTCCACCTAGTGGTTCCTCTACTGCTTCTAGAACGACCAATATGGTTTGGCAAGCATTAAATCAATTAAAGAAGCCGTTTTTAGAAGCTATGTTTAACAAAATTTATGAGCTTACTGGACTTGAAAAGAGTAATTTAACAACGGGCCAAGGAGGAATTTGGCTAAAGCAACAAAAGAAAGAAATTTTGGCCATGACATATAAGGAGTTAGCAGAAAAGGGAGACTGTTTTGAATGTACGACTAGCTTTCACTATCCGGTTACTCCTGATCCTATTATCGGTGCTCATTATTTGTATACAAGTACAGCTGTTATTGTGGAGGTGGAAGTGAATCGATTAACTGGAATGGTCAAAGTTAATCAGATTGATCATACCGTAGCAGCGGGCCCTGTTGTTAATCCGATGGGCTATTTAGGACAGATCGAGGGTGGTGGCGTTATGGCTCTTGGCTTTACTTTAACCGAGGATGCCCTTATTCACGAAGGGAAGTATGTCACAAAAAATTTGGATACGTATCTAATACCAACTATTTTTGATGTGCCTGAGCAACATCGGGTATCAGCGATAGAAGAGTTGCCAGAAGGTGACTCGTTTGGCCCGCGTGGAGTCGGAGAGGTGGGATCAGTTGCCCTAGCGCCTGCAATCGTTGCAGCCATTAGAGATGCAACAGGAGTGTGGGTTAATGAATTACCAATTAAGCCTGAACAGCTAATGCGGCGGTTTCAAGAGGAAGTCGCTGAGATTGGAGGAGAGTATGGGACATGAAACCAATGTGCAAGCTACATCTAGTTTTCATTTAACGATGGAGTTAAATGGAGATCAGGTGAGCATAGAGGTGAATCCTTCGAGAAGATTAATTGATATTCTTCGTAGTGATCTCTGTTTAACAGGGACAAAAGTCTCCTGTGAAATGGGTAGATGTGGTGTATGCATGGTGCTAATTGATGGAAAACAACATAATGCCTGTTTAACGATGGCGTATCAATGTGATGGCAAAAAGATTGTTACAATTGAGGGAATCGCCGAAGAAAAGCTTGATCCTATTCAGCAAGCTTTTTTAGAGGAAGGCGGGTTTCAGTGTGGCTATTGCACACCTGGAATGATCATATCTCTTAAGGCATTACTTCAAGAAAACTGTGAACCTAGTTTTGAAGAATTAAAGGAAGGGTTATCGGGAAATTTGTGTCGTTGTACAGGTTATGGAGGGATATACAGGGTATTAAGACGTTTAAGTTGTCCAAATGCAAGAGCGTAAAGGAGAGAAGAACCTTGAGAGAATTTTATCATTATCTTCAAATTCTAAAGAAACGCAAAGAGAATAGTGGAGTGATAGCGACAGTAGTCAAAGTAGAGGGTTCAGCCTATCGCCATGAAGGAGCAAAAATGCTGTTTTTCGAGGATGGTACTCAATACGGTTTGATAAGTGGAGGGTGTCTTGAAGAGGACCTAAGCTTTCACTCAGAGGAAGTGCTTCATAGTTGTGAACCAAAAATAGTTACGTATGATCTAAGAGTAGAAGACGATCTTGGTTGGGGACTAGGGGCGGGGTGTAACGGAAAAGTAACGATTCTGATGGAGCCTATTAGATGGAATAACTTGTTGGCAACTGTTCTGGAGGAATTAGAACAAGGGCATACAGTTGTTTCCATTCGTAAATTAAGTAATGAAGAAGATAGATTTCAAGCGTTTTATTCTAGTAATGGGAAGTGGTTAGGTAATTCGCTTCAAAGAGAATCTGTATCTTTGAAAGCGACTGTGTTGGATTTTATTTCTTCAGAACAAGTATTAATGGAGCAGAATAAAATTGATTCAGTCTCTCATTTTTTATTCGAGCGCCTTGAAAGCAAAGAAAAGTTGTATATATTTGGTGCTGGTCCTGATGTCGAACCTCTAGTCAAAAGGGCAGCTGAGTTTGATTTTTGTCCAATTGTGATAGATCCGAGAGAAGATCGATGTCATTCTAAGTATTTTTCAGATGCTGCTTTACTCGTATGCGAGCATCCAGAAACGTTTATAGCCAAAAATCAAATTGAGTTTGATAGTTATATTGTCATCATCACCCATAGTTTTACTAGAGATCAACAGCTTTTACATCATTTTATTCATCATCGGCCTAAGTATTTAGGGATTTTAGGACCGAAACGGAGAACAGAACGGCTGTTACATCCTGAGAAAGTTCCAAGTTGGCTTCATTCTCCTATTGGTGTAGACATTTATGCAGAGGGGGCCGATGAGATTAGCATAAGTATATTAGCTCAACTAATTAAGGTTCGAAATCAAAAAAGAAATAGAAAAGATAGGAGAACGATTCAATCGACTGCGGTTTAAGAAAGGGTGATTACTTGGAAAGACATCGGATAGCTGCTGTTATTTTAGCTGCCGGTACATCCAACCGTTTGGGGAGAAAAGCAAAGCAGCTGTTGCCTTTAGGGGAAAGACGGATTCTTCAACATGTAATTGATTTAACTATTCAACAAGAGTTTGATCAAATTTTGGTTGTCATTGGTTATCAGGCAAAACGTGTTCAAAAAATGATTTCTCTACAAGGTGCAAGGCAAGCAAATTGGCTTGTCAACGATCAGTATCGTGATGGACAAAGCAAATCCTTTTTAATGGCGTTAGCTCATATAAATCCAATGATCCAATCTGTTATGTTCTTTCTTGGCGACCAGCCATTTATTAAGCATCAAACGATTGAGCAAATAAAGGCAAGTGGTTTGAAAAGGCAATTGAAGGAAGAGAAGCCTTTTGTCGTTCGTCCTTCTTATAATGGGAAAGTGGGGCACCCTATCTATTGGGGAAATCATCATTGTATAGAC
The DNA here is from genome assembly GCF_002109385.1 of Halalkalibacter krulwichiae. Lineage (NCBI taxonomy): Bacteria > Bacillati > Bacillota > Bacilli > Caryophanales > Bacillaceae > Halalkalibacter > Halalkalibacter krulwichiae. Next base: position 554,347 of record NZ_CP020814.1, read on the forward strand.
TTCGAGAGTGTTACTGGAGATGAAGGTGGTCGCTCGCTCTTTAAATTCATTAAAGTGGAGCAGATTGAGGTTGAGGATTTTGGAGTTGGTTTTGATATTGATACACCTAAAGATTATCAAGAAGCTTTGGCTCATTTAGAAAGGGTTCAATGAATAGAGATAATAATTGAAGACTAAAAAACAGATCAATAAAGGTTGCAAAAACTACTACGAGGTGAATGGAACACCTTTCATTTTAAAGCCTGATACGAGAAATCACTCGCATCAGGCTTTGAAAAATCAGTTCTATGTCTCCTAAATACTTTGTTTTTCGTTAGCTGTGAAAAAGGATCGAATAAATATAGCAATTCTAAGTCTTAACGTTTCATCTGCCCCTTTGATTTCAATCCCTAATAGATCCTCGCATTTTTTTATTCTGTAGATGACGGTATTACGGTGAATATATAGGGTCTTTGCTGTCTCGGAGATTTGACAGTTGTTATTCAAATAAACAGTAAGTGTTTGAATGAGATCATCTTTCTCTTTATCTTCTGGATTGGCAAGTTCTCTTAGGGTCGATTTGTGAAATTCTTTTAATTTTTGTAGAGGAACTGATTTGAAAATTTCTGCTAACTCTTTAATTCTATACGTTTTAATAAAACGTTTTTTGTTTTCGCGATAACCAGATCTCAATGCGTCTACCGCTTCTTGAAAGGAAGTTGGAATTTCTTTGATCCTTTCGGTGTAATTGCTAACTCCAAAAGACATAGGAGCATCCAATACATGATATAAATCGAGTTGAACTTCGGTAATAGCATCTACTATATTTTGTTCAACATCCTCATTATAAAAAGTAAAGCCAATTAAGATTGTAAAGAGGTCCCCTTTTGTAAATACTATGGAGCTTTCAAATTGTTTAGAAAGGATGGATTCTAGCATGTCATAGATTCGGTCTCTTCTTAAAATAAGTTCTTTTTCGGTTTGTAGTGGGTGTGTTTCTTGGTAAATGTCTGCAAGGGCATCCATTTTACAAGTAACACAAATGTATTGAAGTGATTTGGTAAGATCGTATGCCTTTCCTCGATTAATAATTTCTTCTTCGGTTGGAATCATTCCATCGACAAGATCGGAGAAGAACTCATTTTTTAACCTTCTTGAATGTTGCTCGAGAGCATGATGCTTCATAAATTCAAATGAAATGACATTTGCAGCTTGTTCAACGGCGAGTGTAAAAGGAGATGCAGGTGCGAAAGTCTGCCCGAAGATAATAATATATCCTTTTTGTTGATTTGTTGTGTTAATTGGGTAAATGGAGAATTCCTTAAGATCATCTCCAGAACTTTCTCGGGGGAGCGTTAAGACTTTGTAAGTATCTAAGTCTTCATGATGAATTTTCTCATGAATATGCCAGTAGATCTCAAAAAAAGCTTCTTTATCAATCCCTTTTGAATAAGCCATAATATCAAGACGATAATTTAATAGAATGACTGGAAGGTTCAAAATAGTGGAGAGACTATCGATGATATTTGTAAAGCCGCCACCAGAAATAACAATATCGGTAAATTTACGATGAATGTTTAAGGCATAATGTAACTCATGTGTACGCTCTCTTAAGATGCAGCTTAAGGCTTCGTTTAGCATATCTCCTAATGAATAGCTCAGTGGAATTTCAATAATGGGGAAATTAAGCTCATTTGCCAATTCAATTACATTTTCAGGAATCACATTGAGAAACCTTTTCGTTTTAAGTCCTAATCCTGAACATCCTTGCTCGGCCATTTGTTTAACGAGATTAATAAGGGCATTTGGAGTATTTTTAATAGAATATGCCGTAGTTAGTAGTAGTTGTTCGTGATTTAAATAATCAATGATATCTGGAGCATCCATAAGGTTGACCGATTGAACTGTCTTTGTAATCCCTTTTTCACCTGCTACCACGGCAGCATCTTTAAAAGTAGGTAATTCTAAAATATCTATTAACCTCATTTTCCTCACTCCTTCATCTAATCATCAAATCTCTTGTGAATAATGTACAAGAAAAATGACTCATCGAAAACTTTCTCGTTAGAAAATCTTACGAATTTTATATGTGAATTGGTTAATTCATACAAAGTAGCAATAAGATAAAAGGTTTCTTCATTCGTTAAACATTGTTAAAGACTGCTATTTAATCTGACAATCGAGCCAAGGGTTAGAGTTAAGTTTGCAGGCCTATGTATCGTTAAACAATCACGTCAACCCTATATAGGAGGGTAGTGTTGGAAGAGATAAAGGAAAAATATATTTGTGCCAGTTAACTAAATGCAAGTAAAGTTTTTAGTTGTTATAAACAATGACTCAAACAGGATAGAACTTATATGCTGTGTGTATTCATTCATCTCAAAGGTAAGACGAGGGGGGCTTTAATGAGTTATTCAATCGAAGATGTTAATAAAATGTCAAAGCAAATGTTTGTTGAAAAGATTGGTTCCGTATTTGAACTTTCACCTTGGATTGCGGAGCAGGCATGGGAGGAGCATCCTTATGATCATGTTAATAGTCTGTACGAGGTAATGGTTAATAAGATGTATGAAGCTAACATGGAATTGCAACTTGGTTTGTTGAAAGCACACCCCGATTTAGGAACAAAGCTTGAAATGACCGATTCTTCCATAGGTGAACAAAGCGAGGCGGGGTTGAGTGAGTTAACAGATGAAGAGTACAAAGAATTTTCAAAGTTAAATCGTCTATATATGGATCGCTTTGCATTCCCTTTTATAATGGCAGTCAAAGGATGCAATAAAGATTTAATTAAAGAATGCATGTATAAAAGAATTGAAAATGACTTTGATAAAGAGTTCCAAACAGCCTTAAGAGAGGTTTGTAAAATAGCCCGCTTTAGGTTGATTCAATTATTTAACCAACCTAATTAAATAGACGGTTTAAGGAGGAGAAAGATGGCAGGTCAATTAACAACACATGTGCTAGACATGAGTAGAGGTGTGCCAGCAGAAAATGTTTATGTGGTCCTTAGAAAATTAAAAGAGTGTGGCCAACTACATAAGGTTGCAGCAGGACAGACAAATAGCAATGGAAGGCTAGATCAACCATTAATAGCTGGTGCTTCGATGCAAAAGGGAATCTATCAGCTTCAATTTCATATAGGTAATTATTTCGAGAAATTTCCTATGGGCGATTCTCCATTTCTAGATCTTGTGCCCATTCAATTTTCAATTTCAAATGAAAGTGAGCACTATCATGTTCCGTTATTGATTGCGCCAGGTGGTTACAGTACATATCGAGGTAGTTAATAAAACGAGGGAGTGGAAAAAGGATGCTGAAAAAGGAGAGAATTCACTTATTTTTAATTATGACCATCTTGCTAGCGGCTTGTGGTGGGGAAGGGGCTGGAACAGAGGAAAGCAATCTAGGAGAAGAAATGGATGATGTGAAGCTAGTATTAAATTGGTTCGCTAAAAGTCAGCATGGCGGAGTTTTTGCTGCGCAGGAGCAAGAGATTTTTGCTGAATATGGATTGAACGTTCAAATTGAAAATGGTGGCCCACAAGTATCTGCTATTCAAATTGTAGCTTCTGGTAATGCAGAATTCGGATTGGCTCATGCTGACCAAATTGTGATTGCGCGTAATGAAGGGATTGAGTTAGTCACGTTGGCTGCCACGATGCAAAATAGCCCTCAAGCTTTAATGTTTCATGAAGGCGAAGCGGTGAGTGACTTTGAAGATTTGAATGGTAGAACAGCCTACATACAACCTGGTATTCCTTATTGGGATTACTTGAAAAGTCAGTATGACTTAAGCGGTGTAACGGAATTAGGGTATACGGGTCAACATGTTAATTTTATTGATGAAAAAAAATCTGTCAGCCAGGCATTTGTTACGTCCGAACCTTTTTTCTTAAATAAAGAGGGAGTTAAAACAGAAGCGATATTAGTATCAGAATCAGGGTTTGACCCGTATAATGTCGTGTTATTCACGACGGAAAATATGATTGCTGAAAACAAAGACCTTGTCGAACGGTTTGTTAACTCTTTTGTAGAAGGTTGGGAATATTACCTTGAATCTCCTTATGAAATTAACAAAGTGATTCATGAAGTGAACCCGAATCTAACGTTAGAGGATCTTCAATTTGAAACGGATACGCAAAGGGGTTTTATTTATGGAGAAGAAGCGACTGAACATGGCTTTGGTTTCATGTCAGAAGTACGTTGGGAGACTCTTATTAATCAATTGTTCGAATTAGGTTTGTTAGAAGAGAAGTTTGAAACAAATGACATCTTTACGACGGATTTTCTACCTTTAAACTAAATAGAATAAGAGTCTATTAAGATTATTAAGATGTTCTCTTAGTAGACTCTTTGTTTACGAAGTTAGAGATTGCAACAGGAAATAGAAACTCACGAACTTAAGTGACACAAACAACGTGGCGGTGCGAGCTCAGATTAGTTAACGCACACAATTTTGGTTGAAGTTATTATTCGTGTTATCCAATGACTAGTTAAGATAAGTCTTTTAAAATGGAAAAAATAAGGGCATGGAAGGGGTGGCGAACTTGATCGCAACATACGAAATTGATCAGCAACGTTTATGGCAGACTTTAATGGAGTTAGGTGAAATTGGTTCTACTCCTGGAAAGCCGGAAGAAGGAGTAACAAGAATTTCTTTAAGTTTAGAAGATTTAAAAGCAAGAAAATATACTATAGATGTGATGAAGGAAGCTGGTTTAAAAGTTCGGGTTGATGCCATTGGAAATATTATTGGAAGGTTAGAAGGAACAGATTCTTCTGCACCTGTTGTTATGACGGGCTCTCATATTGATACTGTGATACGTGGAGGGAAGTTTGATGGTGCTCTCGGTGTTTTAGGGGCAATCGAAGCGGTTCGCACAATTCAGGAAGCTGGGATTGAACTCGTTCATCCAATTGAAGTCGTATCGTTTACCGATGAAGAAGGGGTCCGCTTTGGGTCAGGATATTTTGGAAGCAAGGCAATGGTTGGAGGCGTTAATAAAGAGATGTTTGGTTTTACCGATGAGACTGGAATTACCTTAGCAGATGCGTTAAAAAAAGCTGAGTTAAACCCTAACGAATATATGTCGGTAGTTCGCAATCCCGAAGAGATCAAGGCCTATGTTGAAATGCATATTGAACAGGGGAAAGTACTAGAAGACCAGCAATTGGCTGTAGGCATTGTCACAGATATACAGGGGCCTGTATGGATGGAGGTAGAATTTGAAGGGAACCCAGATCATGCAGGTGCAACACCGATGAACATGAGAAATGATGCAGGATTATCAATGGCTGAGTTAATGCTTGAAGTCGAAAAGATCTCGATAAACAATCAAGGTGTAGGAACGGTTGGAAAAGCCAGTTTGGAACCGGGAGCTGTGAACATTATTCCTGGAAATGCGTTGTTAACTATTGACCTCAGACATGTTGACAAAAGGTACCGTTCAAACATGGTGAAAGAAGTTAAACAGGCAATTTTAAATATTTGTAGAAAAAGGAAAATGAAGGCGAATATTGAAGTGAAAAAAGAAGTGGATCCAGCTACCTGCTCTGAGGAGATTATCGAGGTTATTCAGCAAAGTTGTAAAGAACTACACGTACCAACGATGAAAATGCAATGTGGGGCTGGTCACGATTCACTGATGATGACAAAAGTTACAAAGATGGGAATGATCTTTGTTCGTTCTAAGGGTGGTGTTAGTCACAATCCAAAAGAATGGACGGATAAAGAAGATTGCGCGATTGGGACTCAAGTATTGTTAAATACGCTAATGAAACTAGCAAAATAAAGATAAGGAAAGGAGAATATCATGGAGCCAGCTAATCAATTACATGTCCCTATTAGAACAATTATGACACCAGGTCCAGTAGAAGTAGATCCGCGAGTGTTACAAGCGATGTCTTCCTCTATTCTAGGTCAATTTGATCCTAATTTTACGTCAATCATGAATGAAACGATGGTACTGCTGAGACGAGTATTAGAGACAGAAAACCATTGGGCTTTTCCAGTTGATGGGACATCAAGAGCGGGGATTGAAGCGATGTTATGTAGTGTAATTGAAGAAGGGGATAAAGTATTAATTCCGTCATTTGGTCGTTTTGGTGGACTATTGACGGAAATTGCCGAGCGTTGCGGGGCTGATGTATATGTAACGCACTGTGAATGGGGGCAAGTTTTTGAACCGCAAGATGTTATTAAACAATTAAAAAAAATCCAACCTAAAGTATTAGCGATGGTACATGGTGATACGTCTACTGGGCGAATGCAGCCGCTGGAGGAAATCGGAAATGCCTGTAGAGAGCTTGATGTTATTTTTGTTGTTGATGCAGTAGCGACAGTAGCTGGAACACCTGTAAAGACAGATGAATGGAAGATTGATGGATTAATTACAGGCACACAGAAATGTTTGTCGGTGCCAGCAGGAATGGCTCCTCTAACGTATAATCATCGAATTGAAGAAATCTTACAGGAGCGTAAATCAATTGAAAGAGGTCTTAATTCTGAAAAACATCGTAGTAGTAGGAGAATTCGAAGTAATTACTTTGACTTGAGTCAATTGCAAGATTATTGGAGTCCGACTAGATTAAACCATCATACAGAAGCTACGACAATGCTTTATGGTCTATATGAAGGATTACGTTTAATCTTAGAGGAGGGGTTGGAACAGCGTTTTCAGCGGCACCGCTTAAATGAAAAAGCATTAGTTGCAGGAGTTCAGGCGATGGGCTTGTCTTTATTTGGTAATGAACAGTGGAAACTTCCTACTGTAACATGTGTGAGGATCCCAGAAGGAGTCGATGGTGATTCAGTGCGAGCAATGTTGTTAAATGAGTTTGCAATTGAAATCGCTAGTTCATTTGGGTCACTTCATGGAAAGATTTGGAGAATTGGTACGATGGGTTATAGTTGTCAAAAACGAAATGTTCTATTAACGTTAGCTGGGTTAGAAGCAGTTTTAATTCGTCATAAGGTTAACATTCATTCTGGTGAAGCGGTTCAAGCCGCTTTAGATGTCTATCAGAATAAAAGTTTAGCTGTTTAATGAGTGAGTAGGAGGATTTGATGAACGATACATTTCACGCTTTTATTAATGAAGAACTTGAGATAGAGCCGATTAGTAAAGGGGCTCTATCTGGTCGCAAATTTGCTGTTAAGGATGTATTTGAGGTAAAGGGACAAGTAGCAAGCGCTGGAAATCCTGATTGGCTCAGAACCCACAAACCTTCTGGAATACATGCGATGGTCATTCAGCAATTGTTACATGCAGGTGCCAAGTTAAAAGGTATGACTATTACAGATGAATTAATGTATAGCTTAAATGGGGAGAATTATCATTACGGAACACCGAGAAACCCAAGAGCACCAGGACGTATTCCGGGGGATCGTCAAGTGGCTCTGCTGTTGCAGTGTCTGCTGGTTTAGTTGATTTTGCACTTGGAACAGATACGGGAGGGTCCGTTCGGGTACCGGCAGCTTACTGTGGAATATATGGGATTCGTCCCTCTCATGGAGCTGTTCCAATTGACGGAGTCATCCCTCTTGCTGAAAGTTTTGATACAGTTGGTTGGTTTGCTCAAGATTCAGAATTACTCTTACGTGTTGGCCGACAATTGATTAAGCAAAAACACCCAACGTCTAGTCGACCGTTTTCTAATTTGTTATTTGGCACAGATGCATGGGACTTAGTTGATATAAAAAGCAGATCTACACTTTCTGTTGGCATCAATGCTTTATTAAATACAGCTGAAAGGAACGAATGGGTCCAAATTGCCGAAGAGGGTTTAATGGAATGGGCAAGTTGTTTTCGAACTTTACAAGGGAGAGAAATTTGGAATAACCATAGAAAGTGGATTAACGAAGTGAAGCCGCACTTTGGACCGGATATTAAAGAACGGTTTGAGTGGGCTAGTACTTTAACAGAAACGGATCAAAAGAAGGCTGAGCAACAAAGAATAAAAGTACAGAGTCGGTTGCATGAGCTTCTTGGAGATGACACTTTGCTCATCATTCCGACAACGCCAGGGGAAGCACCATTTTGTCAATTATCTGGAGAGGAGATTGAAAAGAGAAGATCGCAAACGATGCAATTATCTTGTATTGCAGGACTTGCTGGTTTCCCTCAAGTAGCCATTCCTTTAAAGAATGAAAATGGTTTGCCTCTTTCTCTTTCTATTATCGCAGGAAAGAAACAAGATTTGCGATTGTTAGAATGGGTTTATGAAAGAAGAGATATATGGGCAAGTATTTGATAAAGGTAGTTTACTAGATAAGATAAATATAGAGCGAGGGTGATCAAACGTGTGATGAGAGATAATTTGCTCTTATGAATTAGCAAATAACGACAAAATCGCTCAACATATAACGAAAAAGTTATCGAAGAATATCAAAAAGGTTATTGACATAATGAATACAAACGATTAAAGTGAATATATTGATTTGACTGATAATTTAATAAATACTCTTATCAAGAGTGGCAGAGGGACTGGCCCGATGACGCCCAGCAACCGTTCTATTTAATTAGAATTGGTGCTAATTCCTGCAAAACATTTTGTTGTTTTGAAAGATAAGAGAGGATATTTTGTCTATGAATGTAAACCTCTCTTATTGTAAGAGAGGTTTTTTTATATTTTATCAGATTAATAAAAATTAGAGAGGGCGAGAATCGATGAAAAAGGGGTTATTGAGAAGAACATTAGTACCGGTATTAGGTTTAGGATTGCTATTAACAGGTTGCTCAGCAGAAAGCAATGCTTCTGATGAAAAGGAGCAAGGATCAGAAGAAGTGTCATTTGAAAATGTACCTGAGAGATTTGCTAATGGCGAAGGGGCAAATATTAAAGTTATTCGTAAGATCGGCGGTGACGATCACACGGCTCAATTTTTAGCAGGGGCAAAGGAAGAAGGAGAGAGTTTAGGGTTTAATGTCGATGTCTTTACCGCAAATGGTGATTCAGCTCGATTTCATGATGCAATCGCTCAAGCTTTAGAAGAAGACTTTGACGGGTTTATTATTTCACATGGTGATGATGCAGCTACGGTTGATAGTGTACAAGCGTTGGTGGAAAAAGGAAAGAGTGTTGTCACTTTTGATTCAGTAGGAGAGCTAGCTGACATTGAAGGTGTTACGTTGACTTCACAAGATGATGAGGCATTGGCTCAACTGGCTTTAGATCAATTAGTAGAAGATCATAAAGGAGAAGCGAATATAGTTTATCTATGGGTTGATGGTTTCCCGCCAATGGTTAGAAGAAACAATGTGTATCAAGAAGTGTTAGCTAGTCAGCCAGGGATTCAAGAGTTAGAACGATTCGGAGTGGCAACAGCAGATACTTCTGTTCAAACTCAAAACGCTGTATCAGCAATGTTAACAAAGTATCCTGAAGGAGAAATTGATGCTATTTTTGCAACTTGGGATGCATTTGCAATTGGAGCGGCTCGTGCAATAAAAGAGGCGGGCAGAGATGAAATTAAAATTTATGGAATTGATGTGTCAAATGCTGATCTTCAAGAGATTCAAGAGGAAGATAACCCATGGAAATATACAGCTGCAGTTGATCCGAAGTTAATAGGTGCAGTAAATATGAGACTTGTTGCGAAGAAATTAGCGGGTGAAGAAACTCCGGATACTTATGATCTAGAGGCATCACTCATTTCACAAGATCAACTATTGCAGGCGGATGAAGCTGTTAATATGGTAAACCTCGCTAATACAGTTGAAGGTTGGGGACAATCTACAGTATTTGAGGAAGACTGGATGAAAGTGTTGAAGGAGCACTACTCTAAATAATAGATAAAAAGATAACTCCTATCTTCGATTCTGTTAGAAAGTCTTTAACAGGTCTTTGGAGTTATCTTTTTTAATATGAGAGGGAGTAATCATGAATGGCGACACAACTAGAAATGAAAAATATAACAATTGAGTTTCCTGGAGTGAAAGCATTAGATCAAGTAGACTTCCGAACGATTTCCGGTGTCACTCATGCTTTATTAGGGGCAAATGGAGCTGGAAAATCAACCTTGATGAAAGTTCTTTCAGGTGCCTATCATCATTACACTGGTGAGATATTAATTAATGGAGAACGGGCATTTATTCGATCTCCAAAGGATGCACAAAACTATGGTATTCAAATTGTCTATCAAGAAGTAGATACCGCTTTGATTCCGTATTTATCCGTTGCTGAGAATATCATATTAAACCAAACCATTAATGATATGGGAAAAAAACAATTTATGAATTGGAGAGAAGTACATAGACGGGCCACAAGTATACTAGAAAGTATGAACATCAATGTGTCATCAAAGAAATTAGTAAGTGAGTTAACACTTGCAGAAAAGCAAATGGTACTAATTGCCCGTGCTGTTTCGACAAAATGTAAATTTCTTATTTTAGATGAACCTACTGCTCCATTAAGTCATACAGAAACGAGAGAGCTTTTTAGAATCGTCGAAAATTTAAAAAGACAAGATGTTGGTATCATTTTTATTTCACATCGTCTACCGGAAATCTTTGAGATCTGTGATGAGATTACGGTGATGAGAAATGGTCAATTTGTTGTAAAGGAACAGACATCCCTTACTAGTACGAACCAAGTCATTGAGAATATGTTAGGTGAGAAATTAGACGAACAGTTTCCTGCTCATGAGTTTCAGCTGGGAGAAACGATCTTTCGTGTCAATAATCTATCAGATCGAGAAAAGATAACAGGGCTAACGTTTGATATAAAAGCAGGAGAGGTTCTTGGACTAGCTGGTTTAGTAGGGGCTGGAAAGACAGAGTTATGTAAAGCGCTCTTTGGCTACACGAAAACGACTGGAACAATCGAAATAAGAGGGAAGAAGGTCAAGCTTAAGAGTCCTTTCGATGCCGTGAAAAATGGAATCGCCTTAGTTCCAGAGGAAAGACGAAAAGAAGGAGTACTAGTTGAGGAGACGGTAGCGACGAATTTAAGTGCCTCTAGTTTAAAGGAATTTACGAATCGATTTCATTTTCTGAATAGGCGAAAGGAAAAAGAAAAATCAATTGAGATGATTCAACGGTTGGGCATTAAAACCCCATCGGAAGAAACGAAAGTAGAGCATTTATCCGGAGGAAACCAACAAAAAATTGCCATTGGAAAATGGTTGATTGCTGATGCGGAAGTTTATTTATTTGATGAGCCGACGAAAGGGGTAGATGTTGGGGCTAAAAAGGATATATTTGAGTTAATCGTAGGCCTCGCCAAAAAGGGAAAAGCCGTCATCTATGCTTCTGCTGAGCTAGCAGAAGTGGTTGGGATAACGAATCGGGTTTGCGTGCTATATGATGGCAAGATTGTAAAAGAACTAGAAACGAAAAATACAAATGAGGAAGAGCTTTTGCATTATTCAACAGGAGGGAAGTAAAAATGACAGCTGGTAAAACAAAAAAACATTATTCATTTGATCTTTTTAACTTTTTATATAAATACGGAACATTGCTAACGATTCTTATTTTAATTGTTGTTTTTGCTTATTCGAACCCTGCATTTATTCAAAGTAATAACATAATAAATATTTTACGTTCCATTTCGATTGTAACGATTATTGCAATTGGTATTACGATTTCACTATCTGTTAATGGTTTTGACCTTTCAGTTGGATCTGTAGCCTCGCTTTCAAATGCAATTGTCATTTCAATGTTTGTGTGGTTTTCTCAAAATACAACCATTGCCATTTTTTCTGCAATTATTGCTGCATTGTTAGTCGGTGCTTTTAATGCATTAATGATCGTTAAAGTCAAAATTCCAGATATGTTGTTAACACTTGCTACAATGTTTATCGTTCAAGGAATTGCTCTGACTTATACAAGAGGTGCGACTGTTTCGCAAAATATGGTTATGCCTGATGGAACGTTTGCAACAGGGACGATAAGTCCAGCGTTTGCTAAAATTGGTCAAGTGCCATGGATTATTATCATTATGCTCGTTGTCGTCGTGGCTGTTCATATCTTTCTAACTTACACAAAGCATGGTCGTTACATGTATGTAATTGGAGGAAATCAAGAAGCGGCAAGACTGTCTGGAATCCCTGTAAATAAATATAAAGTAATAGCCTATTTGCTCTCTGCATTTTTTGCAGCAGTTGGGGGAATTGTCCTTGCATCTCGTGTAATGACAGCCGAAATCGGTGCGGGTACACCTTACCTAATGGATGCTGTTGCTGCGGCGTTTATCGGTTTTTCAGTATTAGGTGCAGGTAAACCTAATGCGTTTGGGACGTTTATCGGTGCTGTCTTGATTGGAATTTTGTCAAATGGGCTCGTGATGATGTCTGTACCGTATTACGCGATGGATATTGTGAAAGGTACGGTGCTCGCTTTCGCATTAGCTCTAACTTATTATAAATTGAAATCATAGTAGAAAGTCGGTACTTCTATTTTAAGAAGCTTCGGCTTTCTTTTCTTCTATATAAGGAATGAATGTGTCATAGAATAACTAAGAAAATACATAAAAATAGATTAGTTAAAATTGAAAAAATGAGCTATGATATTTTTAAGTTAATATTTCGTCAAACGAATAAAAAGTTACGTATTTGGGGGATGTCTGATGAAACTTTTTTCATTCTTAAAACCATATAAGTTCCCAATTGTTGTAGCAATTATTTTGATGCTTATGGAGTTGGTGGTGGAACTTATTCACCCGCTTTTGCTTGCAAAAATTATTGATGAGGGTATTATGCAAGAAAATGTCGAGGTTATTATGTTTTGGGGTGGCGTGATGATTGCGATGTCATTACTTGCCTTTATTACCGGCATAGTAAATTCGTTTTATGCTGCTCATGTAAGTCAAAGTACCGGATATGATATACGTTCAAGTCTTTATAAGAAAGTTCAGCTTTTTACATATGCTCAGCTTCAACGGTTTCCAACTGCTACATTGATTACGAGATTAACAAATGATGTCACACAAATTCAGAACACCATTTTTATGAGCTTACGAATAATGCTTAAAGCCCCACTGATTATTATTGGGGGAATGGTTATGGCGTTATTTGTTAACGTTAGACTGGCTCTAATATTAGTAGTGACAATTCCTATACTTATATTCTTTCTAATTTGGATGATGAAAAAAGGTGGAAAGTTATTTAAGCAAGTTCAAAAAAAGCTCGACGCTGTTAATCATGTCATGCGCGAGAATTTAGTAGCAATGAGATTAGTAAGAGTATTTGTTCGTGATAAATTTGAAAAGAAACGATTTAAAGATAGCAATGAACAACTAATGAGCCGAACAATTAAGGCTCTAAGGTTAATGGAAATTGCCATGCCGGTTCTTTTGTTGCTTATGAATTTAGCAATAATGGCAATTCTTTGGTTTGGAAGCTTTTCGGTCAATGCAGGTGGAGCTCAAGTAGGTGAAGTAGTGGCAATTATAAACTATGCAACACGAATTACATCAGCATTAACAGTGTTCTCAATGATTATTATTGTATTCTCTAGGGCACGTGCTTCGGCTGAACGGATCTCTGAAGTTTTGGATCATCCTTCACATCAAGACGAAGCAGATAGCGTTGCTTCTCAATGTATAACGGAGGGGTCTTTAAAGTTTGAGAACGTGTCATTTCAATATCAAAACACGTACCGTCAAACAATCAATAATGTGAGTTTTTCTGTTAGAGGAGGAGAGATGTTGGCCATTTTAGGGGCAACAGGCTCTGGGAAATCAACACTTTTCCACCTAATCCCAAGGTTATATGAGGTAGGAGAGGGGAGAATCCTAATCGATGGTCGTCCAATTACTGAGTTTAGTGAAAGAGAATTAAGAACAAGCATTGGGTTTGTTCCACAGGATGTATTTTTATTCTCTGGCACAATTAAAGAGAACTTACTTTGGGGGAAACCAAATTCCTCGTTCAATGAACTAAAAGAGGCTTGTCGGGATGCACAAATCGACGAAGTAATTGAAAGGTTACCTGATCAATATGAAACGAAAATCGGGCAAAAAGGTGTAAATTTATCAGGGGGACAAAAACAGAGGCTATCGATCGCTCGGGCACTCATTCGAAAACCTAAGCTATTATTGCTAGATGACAGCACGAGTGCACTTGATGTAAAGACAGAAGCAAAATTCCTTCACGCTTTAAAACAATACGAGTGTACAACTTTGATTATTACTCAAAAGATTAGTACGGCGTTACAAGCAGATAAAATCCTCGTATTAGAAGAAGGGAAAATAGTTGCTGAAGGAAACCATGAAACGTTATTAAAGCAATCTGAATTATACCGAAGAATGTATGAATCTCAAGCGAGAAAGGAGGAAGTTCTTCGTGTTTGATCAATTGAATAAGCCTTTTCGTTATAAACGGATTTCGGTATTTCAAGGCGATGTCTCTCAGAATCAACATATGAAAGGGAAGGAACGGCCTAAAAATTGGACAGATACGATCAAACGAATCTGGAGTTACTTAGCTGTGCATCAAACGTTTTTATGGTTGGTCGTTACAATGGTAATTATTAGCTCTTTTTTAAGTTTGTTAGGCCCATTTTTGATCGGAATGGCGATTGATGATTTTATAGCAACATATAATGTGTCAGGTCTTTTCCACGTGCTTTTATCGCTCTTTATCATTTATTTGCTATATTCGCTATCGATTTGGCTTCAAAGTTTCTGGATGATCGGTGTAGCTCAAAAGACAGTGTCAGAGTTAAGGAGACAGTTGTTCCAAAAAATGCAACAGTTACCACTTTCGTACTTAGATAAAAAACAGCATGGAGAATTGATGAGTCGTTTGACTAATGATATAGATAATGTCAGCACGACGTTGAATACGTCAGTCATACAGATTCTATCTAGCCTCCTAACATTCATTGGAATCATTATTGTGATGTTTTATCTAAGCCCTTTATTAACGATCATCACGCTTCTTGTTGTTCCACTTATGGTTTTAGGAATGAAGTGGATTACTCGCCGTACTAGTGTTTTCTTTAAAGAGCAACAAAGGCACTTAGGAGAAGTCAATGGATTTATTGAAGAGACAATATCTGGTCAACGTATTGTTAAAGCCTTTTCTCAAGAAGAAAAAGTGATTAATGAATTTCACAACAAAAGCGAACGTCTAAAGGGAGCTAGTTTCTGGGCTCAAACGTACTCTGGTTTCATCCCTAAATTAATGAATGTTTTAAATAATTTGAGTTTCGCTTTTATTGCTGCTGTTGGTGGAATATTAGCTTTTAATGGATATATTACGGTTGGCGTAATCGTTATTTTTACAGAGTATTCAAGGCAATTCACAAGGCCGTTAAACGATCTTGCCAACCAATTTAACACATTATTATCAGCTGTGGCAGGGGCGGAAAGAGTGTTTCATATATTAGATGAGCAAGAAGAAAAAGACGAAGAAGGAGCTAAGCAGCTTGGAGAAGTAAAAGGTGCGGTTTCATTTAAACATGTTACGTTTTCTTATACAGATGGTCAGCAAACCGTTAAGGATATTAGTTTTGAAGTGAACCCTGGGGAAACGGTTGCTTTAGTAGGGCCAACTGGTGCAGGGAAGACAACCATTATTAATTTACTTTCTAGATTTTATGATGCCGATAGTGGAGAAATCTTACTAGACAATCAAAATCTATCTAGCATTAAAAGAAGTAGTTTAAGGCAACATACAGGAATCGTCTTACAAGATTCATTCTTGTTTCAGGGTACCATTAGAGAAAACATTCGTTATGGCAGGCTTGAGGCGTCGGATGAGGAAGTAGTGTTGGCGGCGAAAGAAGCCAATGCTTATTCATTTATTAGTAAGTTACCAGAGCAATTTGATACCGTTTTGGAACAAGACCATACAGGTATTAGTCAAGGTCAAAAGCAGTTGATCTCTATTGCTCGTGTAATGCTTGCTAATCCATCGATTCTTATATTAGATGAAGCAACTAGCAATATTGATACAATTACAGAGATAAAGATTCAAGAAGCGTTAGAGCGATTAATGCAAGGTAGAACTAGTTTTATTATTGCTCACCGTATGAATACGATTAAGAATTCCGACCAAATCATAGTTTTGGATCAAGGGAAGTTGATTGAAAAAGGATCTCATCAACAGCTACTAAAAGAAAAGGGGTTCTATCATGAAATGATTGAACAAGTGAAGAGTAATGAAGTGAGTGTAAGATAAAGGTATGTAAAAAAAAGGAGTGAATCAAAGGTTTGACTTTTGATCCACTCCTTTTCAAATGCAGTGTAAGAAAATGTAACGCACTATTCTAAAGAATGAACAGGCATTAGGTAGTCGTTTATAGAATACATAGGGTGGGTTTAAAGGGTGATTTGGCTTGTGTAGGGTGCCCTTTACTTGATTTCTTTTTTGAAAAACCATTTCTATAATAAACGGTGGTGAAGGCGCAATGATTAAGACGTTTCGTCCGACGACAATGGGGCCAAATGGAATGGTAACAACTCCACATTATTTAGCTTCTCAAGCGGGGGCGCATGTTTTGCAAAATGGGGGAAATGCGATTGAGGCAGCCATTTGTGCGGCCTCTACAATCGCAGTTGTTTATCCACATATGAATAGCATTGGTGGAGATAATTTTTGGTTGATTTATGATGCACAAAAGAAAGAAATGAAAGCTTTGAACAGCAGTGGACGTTCTGGAGAACAGGCAACCATTTCTTTTTATAGAGAACAAGGTTTCGAACAAATACCTACACGTGGATATTTATCAGCAAATACGGTTCCTGGTGCAATAGCTGGTTGGGACAAAGCTTATCAATATTCGAAAGAGTACTTAAAAGGGTCCTTTTCATGGGGTGATTTGCTACAATCATCAATCGATTACGCGAAAAACGGCTTTGCAGTTACGACTAGTCAACAATACTGGACAAATGTAAACCTTGATGAAGCAGATAATGAGTTCAGGCATCTTCAACGATTTGAAGGATTTAGATCGACATTTATGAAAGATGATTCTACCTACAAAGCGGGAGAATTAATGAAACAAAACGATTTAGCACAAACATTAGAAGCAATAGCTGAAGAAGGAAGTAAAGTATTTTATGAAGGGGTTATTGGGCAACAAATCGTAACGGATCTTCAAGCAAATGGTGGAATATTAACGGTTAATGATTTTAGAAATCATAAATCTGATTGGGTTGATCCAATAAGTGTTGATTATAGAGGTTATAAAGCCTATAATTTGCCTCCTAACACGCAAGGGATGGCCTCGTTATCCATTTTGAACATCCTTAATAATTTTGATTTATCCGTAATGAAAGAAGGTTCTCCTGATTATTATCATTTACTTGTGGAAGCGACCAAACTGGCTTTTTCTGATCGAGATAAATGGTTGACGGACCCTGATTTTCAACGGATTCCATTAGATGATTTATTATCAAAATCACACGGGATGAACCTAGCTAATCAAATACACCAAGATCTTTCAAGAGTGATGAGCAAGCAGCTAGATCCTAAAGGTGATACAGTTTGGTTTGGTATTGTTGATCAACAGGGAAATGCAGTTTCCTTTATTCAAAGTATATATCACGACTTTGGTTCGGGCATCATTCCAAAAAATACAGGAATACTTATGCAAAATAGAGGGAGCTTCTTCTCTTTAGAGGACAACCATGTAAACTGTTTAAAGCCGAATAAACGAACTTTTCATACCTTAAATCCTGCGATGTTGTTAGATGACAGCAATTTAAAACTCGTATACGGAACAATGGGTGGTGAAGGTCAACCGCAAACGCAAGCAGCTCTCATAACAAGAATAATTGATTATGGTTTTGATGTTCAAGCAGCAATTGAAGCTCCAAGGTGGTTATATGGAAGAACTTGGGGAGCGAGCTCCAATCATTTAAAAGTGGAAGGGAGAGTTCCGAGACAGATAATCAATTCATTAAGAAAACGGGGCATGATATTGAAGTTGTAGATGAATGGACGGATGTAATGGGGCATGCTGGTGCAATTCTAGTGAATGAGGAAAATGTGAAATTAGCTGGTGCAGACCCAAGGGGCGATGGAGCAGCTATTGGTTATTAAGAGGTGCATGCTGAGAGAGAAAGAAGGTTATCATAATAGGATTCTCTTCAAATGGCTCAAAAGGGCTTAAACCTTTTGAGTCGTTATTTTTATCTAACTGAATAAAATTATTCAAAAAAATAACATTTTAGTAATCATAAATGATATAATTTTTTCATAATGAACATTATATGAGATAGGAGGTTTACAATTGAAAACTCATATCGAGCTGTTTATTGCCTTTTTTAGATCTGGAATTTTGGGTTTTGGAGGGGGTCCATCAGCGATCCCGCTTGTACACAAGGAAGTAGTTACAACCTTTAAATGGATGAACGATGATGAATTTAGTGATGTATTAGCGTTAGGGAATACCCTTCCTGGACCGATTAATACGAAGATGGCAGGATATATTGGGTATCGTGTTGCAGGTGTACCTGGAATGATTAATGCAGTGTTGTCCTCGATTGTACCATCAATCTTAATGATGATTGTTTTGTTAACAATGCTTGCTTCTTTTAAAGATCAGCCTTGGGTTGAGGGGATGACAAAAGGGGTTATACCTGTCGTTGTTGTCATGATGGCTGTGTTAACTTGGGATTTCTTTAAAAAGTCAAATAAAGGTCTTGGTTGGAAGATAAGTTTAATCATTTTATCTTTAAGCTTTATATTCATTGAGATAATTCATGTACATCCTGGAATCATTATTGCTATACTGCTTGTTTATGCACTTTTAAAGCCTAGCAAGACAAAACAAGAAGAGGCCAAAAAGAAAGTAGGTGCGAATTGAAATGATTTATTGGGAACTATTTTTAGCCTTTTTTATACCAGGCATCCTTGGGTATGGGGGTGGGCCTGCTTCAATCCCACTAATTGAATATGAAGTTGTGGCTCGTTATAAGTGGATGTCTGTTGAGCAGTTTAGTGAAGTTCTTGCGCTAGGGAATGCTCTCCCTGGGCCGATTGCCACGAAAATGGCCGGGTATATCGGGTATGAAGTGGCAGGCATTTTCGGAGCCATTGTCGGTGTTTTTGCAACTGTTGCGCCTTCTCTTATTCTAATGATTGCATTACTAGGTTTATTATATAAGTTTAAAGAATCTCCAAAAGTAAAGCGTATGACCGCTCTTGTTCGTCCAACAATCGCTATTTTACTTGGTGCACTTACGTACCGATTTTTAGAAAGTTCTTATTTAGGAGCTGGGGTTTGGCATACCGCTTTTCTCATTGTCGTATCGTTTTTATTATTAGAAAAGTGGAAGGTCCACCCGGCATTTGTCATAATTGGAGGGCTTGGATATGGGGCAGTATTTTTAAGTTAGAGGATTAAGAAGCGACTTCCTTTCTAAAACTAAAAATAGTACATCTTATGTCTTTAGTATACATATAGTGTGTAGATAGGAGGGAGAGGATATGAAAATTTACGCTCGAACGGGTGATAGTCTATGGTATTATAGTCAGATTTTTTCATTGCCTTTGCAATTAGTGTTTGATGCTAATAACTCCGTAACTCCTACTAAGCTCCAAACAGGAATGATTGTTGAAATTCCTTGTTATAAACTAGATCATTATCAGTTAAAAGAAGGTGACACACTGTGGGGGATTTCTAGGAGCTTTCAGATGCCGCTTGATCGCTTAATCTTAGTTAATCAAAGTGTGAATCCAATAAAGTTAAGTGTTGGAGACTGTATTCTTATTCCGACAAGGTTAAGTGAACTACATTCTAGTAATAACCCAATTACTAAATGAGCATATTTATCAAGCCATCATTAAGTCTAGAAGGGCTTATGATGGCTCATTTCATGTATTTAGCTCCTTTCTTCGAATTTTCTTTTGCAAGAATGGCTTAGTTTTTCTGTTTTTTTACATATATTTTCAAAGTTTGCAGGGGATTGAAGAGAATTGTCGAATTGTTACTTTAAACTAACATGAGCAAAAAGTGCGGGGAGCCTTTAAAATATGATTGCTGAGAAACTTCTATTACAAGTATTAATTATTTTAATGCCGATTCTTGTTATAAGTTTTCTAATAAACATTAAAAGTGAAAAACGACTGAAAGAAGTATTCACTCTTCTATTAGGGGTAGCTGCGGTATTTTGTATTGTATTTGCTTTTGAAGAAAGAGGATTGTATTGGGATCTGCGTAATGTCGTATTGTTATTGGCGTTTTTATATGTTGGACCAAAGGCTGGCTGGACGTTATGTGGGATAATCGTGACGTCAAGAATGTTTATTGATATAGAGCATTTAATGATTGGTACTTCCGTGACAGTTATAAAGGCAGTGATTTTTCATATTTTCTTTTACCAATTTAAATTGAAGGTTCAAAAATGGGATCGTGTATTATTTTCTATTAACTTAGCTTTATGGCCTTCCATTATTGTCATTTCTATTGTGGGGCTGTATGCCAATATGGTAGGAAGCCTTGAGGGTCAGTTTGTGCATTATATAACACATGCGATTGTATTTATTAGTACGATTGTAATCGCAACAGGTTTCTCGACACTCTTACTTGAACAGTGGATGGAAAGAATTAGGTTACAAGAGGAAATGAGAAGGGCTGTTAAGATGAATGCTATAAGTGAGTTAGCAGCTTCAATTGCACATGAAGTACGAAATCCATTGACGGTTGTTAAGGGCTTTTTGCAATTAATGGAAAAGGATGAGAAGGGAAAAAAGAAGGAATACTTTACTATTGCCTTGTCAGAAATGCAAAGGGCGGAAGAAATCATTGATGAATATTTGAATTTTGCTAAGCCCCAATTTACATCATTACAATTGTTAGAAGTTAATAAAGTGGCTCATGAGATTGTCACTCTTCTAACACCGTATTCATTAAAGGAAAATGTTAATTTATCAATTGAACAAGCAGATCATGCCTATGTCTATGCTGACCGTAATCAGTTTAAGCAAGTGCTAATTAACTTAATAAAAAATGCAGTAGAGGCAACTTCCAAAAATGGAAAAGTGACGGTTCACCTAAAGCAAGAAGATAAGGTGATGAATTTATGTATTAGAGACACAGGTAAAGGAATGTCGACGGATCAGTTAGCAAATGTAGGAACACTCTTTTACTCGACTAAGGAAAAAGGGACTGGGCTTGGTACAATGGTTTCATTGCGGATCATTGAAGAGATGGGAGGAACTTTGACGTTTGACAGCAAGGAAAATATAGGTACAGAAGTATCCATTTTGTTGCCACTTGCCGATAAAAATGCAAAAAAAATAAATGGGCTTCACGTAAGTTAACGTTCCCTACATATTCAACCATGTACTTAGAGAAAAAGGTTCAGATACGGTGAAAAGATTACAACTGAGGTTGTAGATTTAATAAGGCTTTCTGAATGGTCAATAATGGTCTATTCGAAAGGCCTTTTTTAGGTTTGTATACAAAAAGAAAGTTTTTCTCCATTTAAACCATAATTGAATACCTTGTCTCATATAGTTTATGGACAGGATATAAGGGAGAGAAACGATGAATATTTTTTTTAGAAGTGCATTATTATTAATCCTTGCTGCCTTTGTCGGTGAATGTATTGAATTTTTGATAAATATGGTCTTGGCAAAAGAGTTAGGTGAAGAAGGCCTCGGTCTTTACATGTCAATTTTACCTACTATTTTGTTTATCGTTGTAATAGCGAGTTTGGAACTTCCAATATCGATATCAAAATTTGTAGCAGAAAAAGAGCCGATCTTTCATCGAAGTATGCTAATACATGCTTTGCGCTTTGCGTCTATTTGTACGATTGTTTTTTCCTTATTGGCAATCTGGTTACTACCAAACATTCCCGTTTTTGATCGCTATCATCCACTTGTGCCATGGCTATTTATTTTGTTAATTCCTATTATCGCCTTTTCATCAGTGGCAAGAGGCTACTTTATGGGTGCACAAAAGATGGGGAAAATTGCTTTTGCTAATTTTTTAAGAAGAGCTGGTCAATTGCTACTTTTGATGCTTATTTTTATGTTTAGTTCATTTGAAGCGGAGTTAGCTTTATTAATTGCTTTATGCACTCTTATAGCTAGTGAGTTTTTAGTGCTTGGGTTCTTATTTGTTGCTTTTGTGATCCAAATGCGTGAATTGAAAAATAGACCTAGGGCAAACTTGGAAGGCAAAAAAGTCCGAAAAAGTTTATTGCAAGTATCGATTCCAACGACTGGACTGAGAATTTTCCATGCTGCCACTTTTGCGGTAAAACCATTTTTTATTAAAGAAACGCTTGTACGTGCAGGGATGATTGATACTGTAGCAATGGTCCAGTACGGAAAAATGGCTGGGGTTGCTTTTACAATTGGTTTTTTTCCCGCTTTCATTGCACATTCGTTATTAATTGTATTAATCCCTACAGTTTCTGAAGCGTATGCAAAAGGGGATCTCGAACGACTACAATCTTTATTAAGAAAGGTTATGCTGTTAACAGCGGGGTACGGTTTACCGGCTGTATGTATCTTTTATTTTTATGCAGATCCACTTACGGCACTCTTTTTTGATGATTCGCCAGCTGTACGTTATTTGCAGTTACTAGTTCCATACTTCTTGTTTCACTTTTTTGTCATTCCAATGCAAGCGTATTTAATTGGCTTAGGCTTAGTGAAAGATGCTTTTGTTCATGCGCTATACTCAACCATTTTTTCATTTGCAATGATGTTTATCCTTGGTTCAATGCCGTCGCTTCAAATGGATGGAATCATTTTAGGGATGAACATGAGTGCTGTCTTATTAACGTTCCTTCATTACGTAACGATATGTAAAAAAATCAAGGTGAATTTATTATTGCAAGAGATTAAATAAGACTGTTTTATGATTGGTTGTGATTAAGAAAAATATCTAAGTTAAAATGAAGGCTTTCTCAAAGTCTGAATTAAGGGCGTCTCAAAAGGTTAAAACCTGACCTTTTGAGACGCCCCTTTTGTGGATAATGAGTTTGCAAAAGGAGAAGATAGTAAAGAAAATTATATAGTTGACTAATTTGTATATACAAGTTAGAATGTAAACGTAATTAACTTGTATATACAAGAGGGTTTCGCTAATATATTTTCAGTTTGATGAAAACGCTCGCAGAGAGGGGAGTTACAAATGAGTGATTTAAAACAAGCCGCAAAAGAAGTTCTTGCTGCTATAGGCGGCAATGAGAATATTGCTTCTGCAACACATTGTGTTACGCGCTTACGCTTTGCTTTAGTAGATGAAGGAAAAGTCGATAAGGAAGCTTTAGAAAAAATTGATGTTGTTCGTGGGTCATTCTCAACAAATGGTCAATTCCAAGTAGTTATCGGACAAGGTACGGTGGACAAGGTTTATAAAGAACTTGTTGATTTGTCTGGGATTTCCGAGTCTTCTAAAGAGGAGACGAAGCGAGCGGCTGATAAAAACTTAAACCCGTTACAACGTGCAGTGAAGATGCTAGCTGATATTTTTATTCCTATTTTACCTGCAATCGTAACTGCCGGTTTATTAATGGGTATTAATAATATCCTTACAGCTCAAGGTATTTTCGGTGAACAAGCTGTAGTCGAAATGTTTCCTCAGTGGGCTGATATTGCAAACATTATTAATTTAATTGCTAATACAGCTTTCGTATTTTTACCTGGTCTAATTGGATGGTCTGCTGTTAAACGTTTTGGTGGAAGTGAACTTTTAGGTATTGTGTTAGGTCTCATGCTCGTACATCCAGATTTATTAAATGCTTGGGGATACGGAGCTGCTCAAGAAGCAGGTGAGATTCCATATTGGAACTTATTCGGCTTAGATGTTGCCATGGTTGGTTATCAAGGTCAAGTTTTACCGATTTTAGTTGCTTCTTTCGTATTAGCTAAAATAGAGCTTGCTCTTAGAAAGCGTGTACCCGATGGGTTCCAACTACTAGTCGTTGCGCCGGTTGCACTGTTAGTTACAGGGTTCATTGCTTTTGTAGCAATTGGTCCAATCACTTTTGCAATTGGTAATGGGATTACAAATCTATTTGTAGGGATTTTTAGTAACTTCGCCGCATTAGGTGGATTATTATATGGAGCCATCTATGCACCATTAGTTATTACGGGGATGCACCATACGTTTTTAGCTGTTGATTTACAGTTAATCGGAAGCATTGGTGGAACATTCTTATGGCCGATAGTTGCTCTTTCGAATATTGCACAAGGTTCAGCTGCACTTGCGATGTACTTCATTTTAAAAGATGAAAAAGTAAAGGGTCTATCTCTAACGTCGTCTATTTCTGCTTATCTTGGAATTACAGAACCAGCAATGTTTGGAGTGAATTTACGTTATCGTTTCCCATTTATATGTGCAATTATCGGGTCTGCAATAGCAGCGATTTGGATCACAGTAAATTCGGTCATCGCACCTTCTATTGGAGTAGGTGGACTACCAGGTATTTTCTCCATTGAGGCAAGTGGATGGTTTGCGTTCTTTATTGGGATGATTATAGCGGTAACTGTTCCATTTGTATTAACTTATTTATTTGCTAGAACACGTAAAACTTTATAAAAATCTGATAAGGGTGTAATTAGCTACTACAGTGACCAAATTAATGAAGGGGAACTGCAATGCTGGTTGCACCCTTGTGTTTTAAACAGAAAAAAAGTAAACTTGTATATACAAGTTAAAATGGGTGGTGAATGATATGGAACCTTGGTGGAAAAACAGCGTTGTTTATCAAATTTATCCAAGAAGTTTTATGGATAGTAATAACGACGGGATTGGTGATTTGCAAGGAGTCAAGTCAAAGCTAAACTATTTGAAACAGTTAGGGATTGATGTCATTTGGCTGTCACCAGTATATGATTCACCGAACGATGATAATGGATATGATATTAGAGATTATCAGCAGATTATGGATGAATTTGGGACAATGGATGATTGGGATCAGTTACTTAAAGAAGTTCATGATATGGGCATGAAGTTAATAATGGATTTAGTTGTTAATCATAGTTCGGATGAGCACGTTTGGTTTACACAGTCTAAGCAATCAAAAGATAACCATTACCGTGATTATTACATATGGAGAGACGGTAAAGGTCTTAAAGAACCGAATAATTGGAGATCTAACTTCGGTGGCTCAGCATGGAAGTTAGATGAACAAACAGATCAATACTATTTGCATCTTTTTTCAGAAAAACAACCTGATCTAAATTGGGAAAATCGAAATCTGCGTCATGATATTTATCAAATGATGCGTTGGTGGTTAAACAAAGGGATTGATGGGTTTCGTATGGATGTCATCAATTTCATTAGTAAGGTAGACGATTTGCCAGACGATGAACTTAAACCTGGTCAAACGTATGCTTCAGGCAGTAAATATTACCGAAATGGTCCAAAAATCCATGAATTTCTTCAAGAAATGAATAAAGAGGCGTTAGCAGGATTTGATGTAATGACAGTTGGAGAAATGCCTGGAGTTCAGCCGGAGCAAGCTCAATTATATACAGATCCAAGTCGAACGGAACTTAATATGGTATTCCAATTTGAACATATGGGCTTAGATCAAGGTCCGAATGGCAAATGGGAACTTTCACCATTAAAGTTACGGGATTTAAAGCGTAGTCTGTCTAAGTGGCAGTATGCGTTAGAAGAAAAGGGATGGAATAGTCTTTATTTTAACAATCATGATCAGCCTAGATCGGTTTCACGATTTGGAGATGATGGAGTATGCCGAATTAAATCGGCTAAGATGCTTGCAACTCTTCTTCACATGATGAAAGGTACGCCGTATGTGTATCAAGGAGAAGAGATCGGGATGACAAATGTTCCTTTTACGTCGATTAACCAATACCGTGATATTGAAACACTAAATATATATAAAGAATTAAGAGCTGATGGAAAGTCTGAAGAAGATATCTTTAAAAGTTTACATGCCAAAAGCCGAGATAATGCAAGGACGCCAATGCAGTGGAGTGATCAAGAGCAAGCAGGTTTTACCAATGGTGTTCCATGGATTGATGTAAATCCTAATTATAAAGAAATAAATGTGCAAAAAGCGATAGCAGATCCTCATTCAATTTATCATTATTATCGAAAGTTAATTGAACTTCGAAAAAGCTATGACGTGATCGTTAATGGAACGTATGAATTGATTTTAGAAGACGATCCGAATGTTTTTGCATACACAAGAACGTTAGAAGATGAGCAACTTATTGTCCTATGTAATTTTTACGGAAAGAAAACTTCAGTGAGTCTACCGGAAGGTGTTCA
The DNA here is from genome assembly GCF_002109385.1 of Halalkalibacter krulwichiae. Taxonomy (NCBI): domain Bacteria; kingdom Bacillati; phylum Bacillota; class Bacilli; order Caryophanales; family Bacillaceae; genus Halalkalibacter; species Halalkalibacter krulwichiae. The sequence continues at coordinate 580,488 of NZ_CP020814.1, forward strand.
ACTATCTGAGGCAACATTGTTAGTAGGAAATGATGAAGAGAACGAAATAGGGTTGGAAAATGAACTTGTCCTTAGCCCCTATGCAGCAAGGGTTTATTATAAAAAGGAAGGTGTCACGAATGAATGAGTGGTGGAGAAAGTCAGTCGTTTATCAGATTTATCCTAAAAGCTTTAACGATACAACTGGGAATGGCGTAGGCGATTTACAGGGAATAATTGAAAAGCTAGATTATTTAAAGGGCTTGGAGTTGATGTACTTTGGCTCACTCCTGTTTATGCCTCTCCGCAGAAAGATAATGGTTATGATATTTCCGATTATTATTCCATTCATGAAGAGTATGGTACTATGAATGATTTCGATCGGTTACTCGAAGAAACTCATCAACGAGGAATGAAACTTATTATGGATCTCGTTGTCAACCATACATCAACAGAACATAAATGGTTCAAGGAATCTAAGCAATCAAAAGATAATCCTTATCGTGATTTCTATATTTGGAAAGACCCAATTGAAGGGACAGAACCGACCAATTGGGTGTCGAAATTCGGAGGGAATGCTTGGAAGCTTGATGAGAAAACAGGTCAATATTACCTTCATTTATTTGATGTTACTCAAGCGGATCTTAATTGGGAAAATGAAGAATTGCGTAAGCATGTGTACGATATGATGCACTTTTGGTTTGAAAAGGGAATTGATGGTTTCCGTTTAGATGTAATTAACCTCATCTCTAAAGATCAGTCGTTTCCGAATGATGACGGCAGTGTGCCGCCGGGAGATGGAAGAAAGTATTATACAGATGGACCGCGGGTTCACGAATTTCTCCAGGAGATGAATCGTGAAGTGTTGGCGAAATACGATAGCATGACTGTTGGGGAAATGTCTTCTACGTCAATCGAACACTGTATTAAATATTCTAATCCAGCTCGAAATGAACTAAGTATGACATTTAATTTCCACCATTTGAAAGTCGATTATCCCAATGGAGAAAAGTGGGCATTAGCTGATTTTGATTTCCTAGCCTTAAAGGAAATTTTAACAAAGTGGCAAGTGGAAATGCATAAAGGTGGCGGCTGGAACGCATTATTCTGGTGCAACCATGATCAACCGAGGGTCGTGACTAGATACGGAAATGACCAAGAATTCCATGCAGAATCTGCTAAGATGCTTGCGACAACAATTCATCTCATGCAAGGCACTCCTTATATTTATCAAGGAGAAGAGTTTGGTATGACAGATCCAGCATTTGAATCGATCGATGATTATCGCGATGTTGAAACGATAAATTATTATCAGATCATGAAGGAAAAAGGATTAGCTGAAGATGAAATTATGGAAATCATCAAGCGGAAATCACGTGATAATTCTAGAACGCCAGTCCAATGGTCCGCAGATAAGAATGCAGGGTTTACAACGGGTACTCCATGGATTCCTGTTGCGAGAAATTATAAGGAAATTAACGCAGAACAAGCAATCGAAAACCCGAATTCTGTATTTTATCACTATAAAAAGCTAATTGCGTTGAGAAAGCAATATGATCTGATAACTACTGGGAAATACCGTTTAGTAGCAGCAAATGATACAACAGTATTTGCTTATGAGCGAACAAGAGAAAATGAAAAACTATTTGTAATTAATAATTTTTACGGGGAAGAGGCAATTTTCACTATTCCGGATGAGTGGTTGGAACGGGTTGCTAAAAGTCAATTGTTGCTATCAAATTATCAAGATGGACAGCAGCTTGCAAAGGAATTAACGCTTCGTCCGTATGAGTCACTCGTTTACTATAGTTAAACATGATACACTAAAATAAGGTGATATTATGGCAAGAAGTAAATTCCAGGTTATATATGAAGATTTAGCGAAAAAAATTCAAGATGGCTCTATTAAAACAAATGAGCTACTTCCCTCTGAAAACGAATTGGCAGACAAATATGAAACATCTAGGGAAACGATTAGAAAGGCATTGAAACAACTATCTGAACATGGATTTATTCAAAAAATGCAAGGGAAAGGTTCGGTTGTTCTCGATGTTTCAAAAATTAATTTCCCAATATCAGGCCTTGTTAGCTTTCGAGAGCTAGCAGAAAAAATGGGGAAAAAATCGAAAACTGTGGTAGTTACGCTTGAACAAAAAACGATGACAAGCGAGTTGCAAGAACAATTCCAATTAAAAGATCCTCATGAAGCATGGGAAGTGAAGCGAGTTCGTGAAATTGAGAAGGAACGAATTATCTTAGATAAAGATTTCTTGTTATCATCAGTTGTTCCAGGGCTAACAACTGAAATTTGTGAACGTTCCATTTATGCTTATATTGAAAATGTATTAGGTTTAGCGATTAGCTTTGCTAAAAAAGAAATTACGGTCGAGATACCAACAGAAGAAGATAGAGATCTTCTTGATTTAGAAGGTTACGATTCAATTGTTGTTGTCAAAAGTCATGTGTATTTAGATGATACGACTTTGTTTCAATATACTGAGTCTAGACATAGACCAGATAAATTTCGCTTTGTTGATTTTGCAAGAAGGTAATGCTAGACAGAAGCATATTTCTCGTTTCTTTTTATTGGTCCATGTACAATATGGATCATAGGAGGCGATTTGAATGAGTGTACATGATTTTTCCGTATTAAAGGCAAGTGGGGAAGAAGTGGATCTTAGTACGTATAAAGGTAAAGTTCTCTTAATCGTAAATACCGCAACTAAATGTGGGTTGGCTCCTCAATTCAAAGGACTTGAAAAGTTGCATCAAGCATATGCAGAAAAAGGCCTAGCGGTGTTGGGGTTTCCTAGTAATCAATTTATGAACCAGGAACCAGTTAGTAATGAACAAATGGTTGAAACTTGTCAACTTAACTTTGGTGTGACCTTTCCTTTGTTTGCTAAGATTGATGTAAATGGGAAAAACGCTGATCCTCTTTATAAATATATGAAGAAGGCCAAAAAAGGCGTTCTGAGTTCTGAGATAAAATGGAACTTCACAAAATTTTTAATTGACCGTGACGGGAGCGTTGTTGAACGTTATGGACCGAATGTTGCTCCAGAAAAAATAGAAGCCGATATAAAAAAATTATTAGACAGCTAATAAAAGGCTGCGTTAGAGGAAATGATCTCCTTTCACGCAGCTTTTTTATATAATTTTTGAATAGTGTTTAGAATACATTTCTAACGACACAAAAAAGAGTATGATGAAGCTAGGGCATTGGTCTTTTATGGTGCTTTATAAGTTTGAGTAGGTGTAAAATGATTCATCTCGCTTACACTATAGGTATGAACAGATATGAGGTGCTAGAGATGTATTTAAAGGCGAAAGAGTTTATTGAGCTTTATTATAAAGAGGTAGAAATGGATGAAGCTTTACTGAAAAATCGATTATTGGAGATTTCTAATGAAATTAATGAATCAGGTACTTATACACTTACATATGATGAACTCGCCTACGGAGCGAGAGTAGCTTGGCGAAATAGCAATCGCTGTATTGGACGGTTATTTTGGGAGTCGCTTCATGTTCTTGATCAGCGTGCAATTACAACAGAAGACGAGGTGGCGGAAGCTCTCTTTCATCATTTGCAATATGCAACAAATAATGGAAAGGTGATACCGACTATAAGCATTTTTAGACCAGACCATATTCGGATATGGAATCACCAATTAATTCGATATGCTGGCTATGAAACTAATAAAGGCGTCATTGGTGACCCTGATTCTATTGCTTTTACAAAAGTATGTGAGTCGCTTGGATGGAAAGGATTGAAAACGAATTTTGATGTTCTGCCTCTTGTTATCCAAGTTGGAAATCAACAACCTAAATGGTTTGAGATACCTCAAACATGTTTGCTTGAGGTTCGGATTTCACATCCTACGATTACTGACTTTGTTAATCTTCAATTAAAATGGTATGGGGTTCCGTTTGTTTCAGATATGAAACTTGAAATAGGAGGAATTCATTATTGTGCAGCTCCTTTTAACGGTTGGTATATGGGGACCGAGATTGGTGCTAGAAATTTTGCTGACGAAAAGCGGTACAATGTTCTGCCTGACGTAGCAAGTGTTCTTGGACTCGAACAAACTAGAGATTCTACCTTATGGAAAGATAGGGCTTTAGTTGAGTTAAATGTTGCTGTGCTACACTCATTTAAACAAGCAGGTGTCAGTATCGTTGATCATCATACGGCAGCAAAACAATTTAAGCAATTTGAAAAGCGCGAAGAAGATCAAGGAAGAAAAGTGACGGGAACATGGTCTTGGCTTATTCCCCCGATTTCACCAGCAGCAACCCATATTTTTCATAAAGAGTATCAAGATAAAGTCGTTACTCCAAATTATTTTTATCAAAAACGAAGGTATTAGCGAATCTATTGGTAATGCAATAGTGATTATTTTGCGTTATGATTAATGAAAGTTCAATATATGAAGGCGGAAAACAGATGAGTATGTTACAAGTTGAAGGGTTAACTAAGACTTATGGCGATAAAATGTTATTTGATCGTTTATCATTTACGATTGGGCAAAAAGAAAGAATTGGGCTAATTGGAATTAATGGAACTGGTAAATCGACCTTGCTAAAAATTCTTGCAGGTGTCGAATCTTCAGATGAAGGAGAATTGATCCACTCAAATGATTTTCGGATTGAGTATTTGCCTCAACAGCCTGATTTAGATGAGGGTTTAACGGTCATTGAACAAATTTACTATGGCGATTCAGCTGTTATGAAGGCAATGCGTGAGTATGAGCAACATTTATTAGATTTTGAGAAAAAGCCTGACAGTGCGGAGTATCAAAAACAATTTATGAAGGCTCAACAGCTTATGGATCAGTTAGACGCATGGGAAGCAAATACACTAGCGAAAACCATCTTATCTAAGCTAGGCATTGAGAATTATCAAGCAACAATTAAAGAGCTTTCGGGTGGTCAAAAGAAACGGATAGCAATTGCCAAGGCATTAATTCAACCAGCTGATTTATTGCTGTTAGATGAACCAACGAACCATCTTGATCATGATACGATTGAATGGCTTGAAGGGTTTCTTTCTACTTATAAAGGATCGATTTTATTAATTACACATGATCGATATTTTCTTAACAGAGTAACGAACAACATGTATGAGCTTGATCGTGGGCGTTTGTTTAAATACCTAGGGAACTATCAAATGTTTCTTGAGAAAAAAGCGGAAAGAGAACTGCAGGAAGCAGAGCAAGATCAAAAGCGTGCTAACATATTACGTAGAGAACTTGCGTGGCTGAAGCGCGGGGCAAAAGCTAGAACAACGAAACAAAAGGCACGGATTCAGCGTGTTGAAGCGTTGAAGGAAGAAGAGACATTTAGCGGACGCGGTGAATTTGATTTTTCGATTGGGTCACAACGTCTAGGAAAGCAAGTCATTGAATTAAAAGGTGTCTCAAAATCGTATAATGATAAACAGTTAATTGATTCTCTTAATTATTTGATTGTAAGAGGAGAACGTTTAGGGATAGTTGGACCAAACGGGAGTGGGAAATCAACTTTGCTAAATATGTTAGCTGCAAGAGTTGAGCCTGATCATGGTGAAATTGCGATTGGAGAAACGGTTAAGATTGGTTATTATACTCAAGAGGACGAAGAGATCGATGGGAACCTTCGTATGATTGACTATATAAAAAAAGTGGCTGAAATTGTTTACACTGTAGATGGTACAGTCATAACAGCCGAGCAGATGCTCGAGCGCTTTCTATTTCCAAGATCCATGCAATATACTTACATTCGTCGCTTGTCAGGCGGAGAACGGCGCCGGTTATATTTGCTCAAAATTCTAATGTCAGAACCGAATGTATTATTTTTAGATGAGCCAACAAATGATTTAGATACGGAAACTCTATCAGTACTAGAAGATTATTTAGAACAATTTCCAGGTGTTGTTATAACCGTCTCCCATGATCGGTACTTTTTAGACCGTGTAGTCGACCATCTTCTTGTTTTTGAAAGTAATGGAGTTGTTTCAAGGTTTCAAGGCCATTATTCGGATTTTTTGGCTCATATTGCAGCTCAAAAAGAGAATCAATTATTAAAAGAGAAAGTTGAAACGAAGACGGTTAAAAAGGAACCAAGGAAAAAACTCTCTTATAAAGATCAACTTGAGTGGGACCAAATCGAAGATAAGATTATGAAACTTGAGGAGAACATTGAAAAGCTTGAACAAGCGATAATAGAAGCAGGGAGCGATTACGGCAAAATTGCTGATATTATGAAAGAAAAAGCTGAAAAGGAAATGGAACTTGAACAAGCGATGGATAGATGGACAGAATTGTCGGTATTGGTAGAAGAAATTGAAAAGAATTCTTAAATATAAATAGTTATAACAAGGAAGCGGAACTCTAAATCAAGAGTACGCTTCTCTTTTTTTTGACAAGTATTGGTTATGGTTGTCTTTGGTTGAAATTGATTGAAAGTGAACGTTATTGAGTGTATACTAACCTTGTAACAGAGAAGAGGTGTGGCGCAATGTTAACGATAGAGCGACAGAAACAAATTCTAGATCTGTTAAAGATTCAAACGACGATAAAAATTCACGAACTAGTTAAGAAAACAGGTGCTTCTGAATCAACGATACGTCGTGATTTAACTGAACTTGAACAAGCTAAGAAATTAAAGCGAATTCATGGCGGTGCTACTTTATTAAAGAGAATATTAGATGAACCTACTATAGCTGAAAAAACGGTCAAAAACAGTCAGGAGAAAGTGAGAATTGCCGAAAAAGCAGCATCAATAATTGAAGAGGGAGATTGTATCTTTTTAGATGCTGGGACAACAACTGTAGAAATGATCCCCTTTTTGATGGATAAGGATATTACTGTTGTAACAAACGGAATAACCAATATAAGCTTATTAGCTGACTTAAATATAGAAACACATGTTATTGGAGGGTATGTGAAAACAGGCACAAGAGCTTCTGTTGGACGTAATGCGATTCGTTTGATAGAGACCTTCCGTTTTGACAAAGCGTTTCTAGGTGTGAACGGAATTAGTGAATTTGACGGCTGTACAACGCCTGATCCTGAAGAAGCATTTATAAAAGAATATGCAAAGAAATGTTCTAGGCAAAGCTATGTATTGGTCGATCATTCTAAGTTTGGCGAAGTATCATTCTCTAAATTCGCTGATATAAAGGAAATAACAATTATTACTTCTGATATTAACGAAGAACTAGTTAACAACTATAGAAAATTGACGAACATAGAGGTGGCTTCCTTATGATATATACAGTTACATTAAACCCCGCTCTTGACTACTTTGTTGAACTCGAGCAAGTGAACTTAGGAGCAGTCAATCGAGCAATGACAGATCATAAAGCTCCTGGAGGCAAGGGAATTAATGTTTCAAAAGTGTTAAAGAGATTAGGGCATCAAAGTGAAGCATTTGGATTTATCGGTGGCTTTACTGGAAAGTATTTAAGAGAAGTTATTGAGCAAGATGGAATTGCAACGAAGTTTATTGAAGTAACAGGTGATACAAGAATTAATGTCAAAATTAAGGGACAAGAAGAATCTGAGATCAATGGTGTATCACCGAGAATTAAGCCTGAGCATTTAGAGCAGTTACGTAATCAAATGAGTGAGTTGAAGAAGGGAGATATTCTTGTTTTAGCGGGGAGTGTGCCGGCTACGATTCCATTTGATATTTATGAAGCTTTATGCAGAGAGGCGCTTGAAAGAGAAGTAGAGGTATTTATAGATTCAAGTGGGGAACCACTGAGTCATGTTCTTCAGGCACGTCCAACTTTTATTAAACCGAATCACCATGAACTAGGGGAATTATTCTCTACTAATATTGCAAACCCAGAAGAGGCAGTTCCTTATATTGAGAAGTTAATTGGACAAGGAATTAAGTATGTTCTTGTTTCTTTTGCTGGAGACGGGGCTCTTCTTGGTACAAAAGACCAGCTATTATTTGCTAATACTCCAAAAGGAAAAGTGAAAAATTCAGTTGGTGCCGGCGATTCGGTTGTGGCTGGTTTTATCGCAGCAAAAAATGAAAAGATGGCTTTAGCTGATGCTTTTAGATTTGCCGTAGCAACTGGGAGTGCAACCGCTTTTTCCACTACATTTGCGGAACGAGCGATTGTTGAGGAACTTATGAAGGAAATTGACATCAAAGATTGGAGAAAGGGTGAGTAATTTGAGGATTTCTGATCTGTTAAAAAAAGAAACAATTGTCTTAAATATGAAAGCGACAAATAAAGAAGCAGCAATTGATGAACTTGTAACAAGTCTTGATCAAGCCGAGCGTTTAAATAATGCTGAAGATTTTAAAAAAGCAATTTGGACGAGGGAAGAACAGAGCACAACAGGTTTAGGTGAGGGAATTGCAATTCCGCACGCTAAAAGTGATGCTGTTCAAACACCAGCAATTGCTTTTGGTCGTTCAGTAAATGGATTGGACTATGAGGCACTTGATGGGCAGCCTACGCATCTCTTTTTCATGATTGCTGCTTCTGCCGGAGCAAATGAAGCGCATCTTGCAACTTTATCGAGATTGTCTACATTCTTAATGGATGAGGCGTTTCGTAGAAAGTTACTTGATGCGGCAACAGAAAGTGATGTATTAGCTGCTATAGATAAGAAAGAATTAGAGCAATTGCAAGCAGAGGAGGCAGAACAAGATAAGTCTTCTGATGCAGACGAATATACATTGCTAGCTGTAACTGGGTGTCCAACAGGTATTGCTCATACGTATATGGCTGCCGATGCGTTAAAAGGTGAAGCGAAAAAGCAAGGTGTCTCCATTAAAGTTCAAACAAATGGTTCTAGTGGGGTCAAGAATAAATTAACAAGCGAAGACATTAAACAAGCAAAAGCGATTATTGTTGCTGCTGATACTAAAGTTGATATGGCGCCATTTGCGGGCAAGAAAGTCATCCAAGTTCCCGTAAAGGATGGAGTAAGAAAGCCAAAAGAGCTAATCGATCGAGCTCTTTCAGGAGATGCTCCGATTTATCAAGCGAATAGTGAGACAGAAAGTGAGTCAGAAGAACAAGGGAAAGCCGGCTTTGGTGCTGGGTTTTATAAGCACTTAATGAATGGTGTTTCAAATATGCTTCCATTTGTTATTGGTGGCGGTATCCTAATTGCTTTATCTTTCTTGATTGATATTGACTTGAACAATCAGTTTGCACAAATGTTAATGGATATCGGCGGTGGTTCTGCATTTGCACTAATGATTCCGGTTCTTTCAGCATTCATTGCAATGAGTATTGCAGACCGTCCTGGTTTTGCCGCAGGTATGGTAGGTGGTTTAATTGCTGTTAATGGAGAAGCTGGTTTCTTAGGGGGACTAATCGCAGGTTTCCTAGCTGGTTATATTGCACTTCTTGTTAAGAAGTTAACAGCAGGCCTGCCACAATCATTAGCTGGCATCACAACGATTCTCTTTTATCCAGTATTAAATATTTTCTTCACGGGAATGATTATGCTTCTTTTAGTTACTCCGCTAAGCGCTGTAAATCGCGGTTTAGAAGGATGGCTTGGTGGAATGGGAACTACTAACATGATGTTATTAGGTATCATTCTTGGTGGAATGATGGCCATTGATATGGGAGGTCCAATTAACAAAGCTGCCTTCACATTTGGCATTGCGATGATCGATGCTGGCAATTTCGGTCCTCATGCTGCTGTTATGGCTGGAGGGATGGTTCCACCTCTTGGTATCGCTTTGGCAACGACATTTTTTAAACGGAAATTTACAAAGCAAGAGCAAGAGGCAGGAAAAACAAATTATTTATTAGGTGCTTCATTTATAACAGAAGGTGCCATTCCATTTGCAGCTGCTGACCCTGGTCGTGTCATCCCATCTGCGGTTGTAGGAGCAGCCGTTGCTGGAGGATTAACAGCGTTGTTTGGGATTGGGCTACCAGCTCCACACGGTGGAATCTTTGTTATCGGCCTCGTTTCGGGCAGTTGGTTCATGTATGCACTCGCGATTATCGCTGGAGCAATTGTCACTGCGTTAATGCTAGGTATTTGGAAAAAGAAAACAGTCTAGTTTATTTATAAAGCAGGAAAGAATTCATCATTCTTTCCTGCTTTTTCAATTTGGGGAACAGTGGTAGAATTTAGTTAACTGATTTATAGTATGAGAATAAAAGGAGGGTTTATTATGATTAACCCTAAACTAAAGGAAATGGAAGATACATGGTTTTTGGATGTGACAATGGATGAGCTTCAAGTAAAAATGAATGCAGGGGAGATTACTTCCAAGGAGTTAGTCCTCCTTTTTTAAATAGAATTTCACAGTATGATCATTCTGGACCACGTATCAACTCTATTATTGAAGTTAATCCTGATGCACTTCATATTGCGGATGCGTTAGACTATGAACGTGCGAACGTGGGCGTACGGGGACCACTTCATGGGATTCCTATTTTACTAAAAGATAATATTGATACAGCAGACAAACTCCATACAAGTGCAGGTTCACTTGCACTTAAAGACTCATACTCACAAAGGGACGCCCATCTTGTTTCCAGATTGCGGGAAGCTGGTGCAGTCATTTTGGGAAAAACAAACATGTCAGAGTGGGCCTATTTTATGACAATGGAAAATATGCCAAGTGGCTATAGCTCACGTGGAGGGCAGGTGAAAAATCCTTATGGTCCCTTTGATGTAGGAGGGTCCAGTTCAGGTTCAGGTGCAGCGATTGCCGCGCAGTTTGCGACTGCTGCCATTGGCACGGAGACTTCGGGTTCCATATTAAATCCTTCTAGTCAGAATAGTCTAGTTGGGATTAAGCCTACTGTAGGACTTATTAGCCGAGATGGGATTATTCCGATTTCACATACGCAGGACACGGCCGGACCAATGACACGGACTGTAAGGGAAGCTGTTCATGTATTAGCTACTATAATGGGGAATGATGAAAAAGACCCCGCAACACGAAAGAATCCACTTACAAAAGAGGAATTATATGCTGCGCTAGAACAGCCTACTTTAAAAGGGGTTAGAGTTGGAATAGCAAGAGAAGGTTTTGTCGATCAACTTCCAGAATTGAAAAGAGTTGTTATAAATGAGGCAATTGAACAATTGATGGAAGCTGGTGCTGAAGTGATTGATGAAATCGTCATTCCTTCAGCAAAAGAAAAATGGTCATTTAATGTGCTTCTTTATGAATTCAAAGTGAATATCAATGCGTATTTGTCTAAAACAAATGTAGAGTTGCGTACTCTTACTGATGTAATACGTTTTAATCAGGAAGATCCAGAGAGGCGATTAAAATATGGCCAATCATTGCTGACTAAATCAGATCAAACTAGCGGTACTCTTACTGAAAAGGAGTATTTAGAAGCTTTGCAGTTTGACCAGTATCATGCAACCGTAAACGGGATTGACGCTGCGATTGAACAAAATCAGTTAGATGTTATCGTATTCCCTAATAACCTCGGAGCCTCTATCGCAGCAAAGCCTGGATATCCATCTATCACAGTTCCAGCTGGGTATACTGCTGAAGGAGAGCCGGTTGGAATTACATTTACGAGTACGGCCTTTACGGAGGCTCAGTTAATTTCGATTGCTGCTGCATTTGAAGGTATAGGAAAAAGAAGAAAGAACCCGAAACTGTCTTAGTTATGTTATACTAAAATTAATAGTTAAATCCACTAGGGGTGTCATTTGACTGAGAGAGGTGAATCCTCAACTCTAAATACCTGATCTAGTTCATACTAGCGTAGGGAAGTGGCTCGGTAATCGATTGTTTATATTGAATTACGAACCTCTTTTTGTGGATCAATACATGAAAGGAGGTTTTTTGTGATGAATCGTGACCGTCTAATAACGATGATTGAAATAGCCGTTATGACAGGAGTAGCTCTTGTATTAAGTAACGTGAAATTTGGTGCATTATGGGGCAATGGGAGGCTCGATCTCTTTAATAATGGTACCAATTTTCATTATTACATTTAGACGTGGCTGGAAAAGTGGTGTTTTAACAGGTTTACTTGTAGGATTATTAAATCTTATGATAGGAGGCTATGTTGTCCATCCTGTTCAGCTGGTATTAGATTATCCGTTAGCTTACTTAGTTTTAGGATTTGCAAGTATCTTTATTGTCAAAGCTGCTTTATCTATTAAAACGATTGTAATAGGTCTGGTTTTTGCGACGGCATTGCGCTTTATTAGTCACTTTGCTTCTGGAGTGATTTGGTTTGGTGAATACGCTCCAGAGGGAATGAACGTCAGCTTATACTCTGCTTTTTATAATCTTTCTTATCTAGTGCCAGAGATGCTGCTGACTCTTGCAGTTATCATATTGCTACTGAAAAAGTATCCGCAATTTTTCCTTACTGTCAGATAATTGTCGAGGTTGTCCAAAAAGGTTTAAATCTGACCTGTTGGACAACCTTTTTCCATTTAAAAAAAGCAAGCAAAAAGGTGATATAATAAAAGAAAAACAGGGTTGGTGAGAAGGGTGGAAATGCATCCAGTAATTAAGAAATTACAATGGAAAACGCTATATACACCTATTTTGGTAATAGGAGCACCAAAAGAATTTGAAGAGGTAATGAATCAGTTTGGTGTTGAAGTACATACAGAAGCAAGAACTGAAAAATATGGATTTATTCTTGTATTCGGAATATCGAATAAGGAGCTGCAAGAGAAGGCTTTAGCTGTTGTAAATCTTCTTAATGAAGATGGGTTGCTTTGGCTTTGTTATCCAAAGAAATCATCAAAAACATATAAAGGATCTGATTGTAGTAGAGATACAGTAGGAGCAATGTTAGCTGAACGAGATTTTGAACCGGTCCGTCAAATTGCTATTGATGAGGATTGGTCAGCTTTACGTTATAGGCATATCAGCCAAATAAAATCAATGAAAAGGACATTTGCTGTTACAGCAGAGGGAAAAGAGCGCACAATGAAGGAGGAGAACTAATGAGAATTGCGAGTTATCAAATGGATATCGTACCTGGTCAACCGGTTGAAAACCGTAAACTTGTGGCGGAGTGGGCTAAAGAAATCTGTAGAAATGGTAAAGTAGATGTTCTAGTATTACCTGAGATGTGGACTACTGCCTACACATTACCGACATTAGAAGAGACGGTTAAAGAGGATAAAGAACAAACAGAAGTGTTCATTGCTGAATTAGCTAAAGAACATCAAGTGAATATAGTTGCTGGTTCTTATGCCGCCTTTGATGTTGATGGTATTTATAATCGTTCACTCATTGTAAACAGAGCTGGAGAACGAATTCATACATATGACAAGATGCATCTAGTTCCAATGTTAGACGAACCTACTTATCTAAAGGGCGGCAAGCATGGGGGTAAGATGTTTGAGTTAGACGGTAAGAAGATGGGCATCATTATTTGTTATGATTTGCGTTTTCCTGAATTAGTCCGGTCCTTAGCGTTACAAGGGGCAGAAATGATTTTTGTTGTCGCGGAGTGGCCTGAAGCTCGTGCGATGCATTGGGAAATCCTCCAACAAGCTAGGGCCATAGAAAACCAGGTCTATATAGTTAGTTGTAATCGTGTCGGTACATATGATGGAGTGGAATTTGCAGGGCGTTCGATGGTTATTAGCCCGTGGGGAGACACAATTTATAAGGCATCGGCATCGAAGGAAGAAACGATAAACGTTCAAGTAGAATTGAATGATGTTAAGAAAATACGGGAGCAGGTTCCAGTTTTTAAAAGTCGAGTTCCAGAACTTTATGATCGTCATTAATGGAAGTATAAAGAAAAAGGAGCGTCGTAAAAGGTCTGTTTTTGACTTTTTACGACGCTCCTTACATTGTACTTATTTTCTTTTTCCAAAAGGTTAATTAAACTTTTTGGAGCTTATCGATAAATTTTAGCGAACGGCCTGTCCCAATTGCAACAGCTTCGAGAGGATTAGGAGCGATATGAACAGGAACAGATATTTCAGTTGAAAGCCATTCTTGCATACCGTTTAACAGAGCTCCACCACCGGTAAGGGTAACCCCTTGGTCGACAATATCGCCACTTAATTCAGGAGGACAATCCTCCAGTGTTGCTCGGATCGATTCTAGCAGCTGGAACATTCCTTCTTTAAGTGCTTCTTGAACTTCAATTGAATTTAGCATAACGGTTTTCGGTAAGCCGTGAACGAGGTCTCGTCCTCTTACTTCCATTTCTAATCGTTCATGTTCAATCGGAGCATAGCCAATTTCCATTTTAATTCGCTCAGCTGTACGTTCACCTATTATGATGTTATACGTTTTACGAACATGTTGAATAATGCTTTCATCAAATTTGTCGCCACCAATTCGAATCGAATGACATGTAACGACTCCACCAAATGATATAATCGCTACTTCTGTTGTTCCTCCGCCAATATCAACTACAACATTGGCTATTGGTTCTTCAACGGTAAGGTCAGCTCCAATCGCAGCTGCTAACGGTTCTTCGATAATATGAGCTTGCTTTGCACCACAGCCTCGGACAGCATCTAAAATAGCTCTACGCTCTACTGATGTTGAGCCAGAAGGGGCACAAACGACGACACTTGGTTTCCTAACGGATAAGTTAAGTGTTTTACTAGCCTTTTTCATAATGGCTTTTAACATGTGACTCGTCATATTGAAATCGGCAATAACCCCATCTTTTAGCGGACGAACTGTTACGATATTTGCAGGTGTTTTTCCTACCATATTTTTAGCCTCTAGACCAACAGCTAATACTTCATTTGTATCAAGGTTAATGGCAACGACTGAAGGTTCGTTCAAAATCATGCCTTTGTCTCTACTGTAAACAAGTGTATTTGCAGTTCCTAAATCTATTCCAATTTCTGCATTTTTCCACATTAATATTCACCAACTTTTTTTGTGTAGTAGTCTACGCAAGTATTGATTTTACAGGATAGAAAGAGGGAAGCATAGAGACGGTTTACTCATCTTATATGTAAGAATATGAGAGGAATGTGGGACTAATAACGAATTTTGACGAGATTTTAATTTTGATGAGACTTTAGTATGAGTTATGTCGAAATACGTCTTATTTTATTTGGAATGTTTGAAGGAGAAGAACTTCCATTTTCAAAGGCTCTAGATTGAAAAATATAGCAAAAGACTCAAACATTTTAAGGTATGTTTGAGTCTTTTTGACTTACTTATTTTTGTTTAATAGAGATAACATCTTCTTCACCTAAAGAGACATCTTGCTGTTTATTAATCTGAATAAATTCACCTTCTGCAAGATTTGTAAACACGATAGGTGTAATCGTTGAAGTAGCATTTTCTCTGATGAACTCAAGGTCAAAACGTAACAATTCTTGTCCTTGTGTGATGAGATCATCTTGCTTTACAAGTGTTTCAAAACCTTCACCTTTTAAGTTGACCGTATCTAGACCAACG
Organism: Halalkalibacter krulwichiae; assembly: GCF_002109385.1. Classification (NCBI taxonomy): domain Bacteria; kingdom Bacillati; phylum Bacillota; class Bacilli; order Caryophanales; family Bacillaceae; genus Halalkalibacter; species Halalkalibacter krulwichiae. The sequence continues at coordinate 595,827 of NZ_CP020814.1, forward strand.
TGAATCAAAATTTCTTTTCCTTCGTCAGATAAAATACCGATTGCATGTTTAGTTGGGAATAGGTTAACTATTTTCCCTGAAACAGGCGACTTTACAACACCTTCAGAAGGATCGATAGCAAAACCATCACCCATCATTTTTCCTGAAAATACTTGGTCAGGTACTTCTGTAATAGGTAGTACTTTCCCTTGTAAAGGTGAGGTGAAATGGATGTCACCAGCAACTGCTTCTGTTGCCTGAGCGGGTTCTTCAACTGGTGTTGGTGTTCGTCCATTAATAATGTCTTCAATTTGTGTTTTGATATTTTCGGAACGTGGACCAAAAATGGCTTGGAAGTTTTGATCTACTTGCATAACGCCAGAAGCGCCAAGTTCTTTTAATCGGTCTTTATTTACTTTGTCGCTTTCTTTAACGGACACTCTTAAACGTGTGATACAAGCGTCAAGGTGAGTTAAATTCTCTTTACCACCAAGTGCTTGTAAAATATTAAATGGAAGTTCTGAGCCTTTTTTGTGTGATTGACTTGAACCTTCATCTGTATTACCGACTGCTTTTTCACGTCCAGGTGTCATTAAGTTAAATTTCTTAATCATAAATGTAAACAGTACATAGTAAATTACGGCGAAGATAAGACCTACAATAATGACGATCCACCATGGTTCACGTCCTGGAATAATTCCAAATAGGAAAAAGTCGATCGCGCCACCAGAGAATGTATAACCTAAATTAATATTAAGGTAGTATAAAATAACAAATGAAAGACCATCTAATACAGCATGGATAAAAAATAGCAATGGTGATAGGAATAAAAATGAGAACTCAATTGGTTCTGTGATTCCTGTTAAAAATGAAGTTAGTGCAGCTGACCCTAACAAACCACCAACTAGTTTTTTATTTTCAGGACGAGCTTGATGGTACATTGCTAATGCTGCAGCTGGAAGACCAAACATCATAATAGGAAACTCCCCAGCCATAAAGTGCCCAGCAGTGATTTCTACTCCATCACGTAACTGTGCAAAGAAAATGTTCATGTCTCCATATACCATGTTTCCGGCAACAGTTTGATAGGAACCGAATTCAAACCAAAATGGAGCATGGAAGATATGGTGGAGACCAAATGGAATTAACAAACGTTTAATGAAACCAAAGAAGAATACAGCAACAGCCATTCCTTCTTCCATTAAGAAGATAGAAGCTGTGTTCATTCCTGTTTGGATTGTCGGCCATATAAAGTATAATGCGATACCGACAAAGAAAGAAGAAAATGCTGCAACAATTGGTACAAATCGTTTCCCTGCAAAGAAACCTAAAAACTGTGGCAATTCAATATTGAAGAATTTATTATAAGCCCATGCAGCGAGCGCACCAATAATAATTCCTCCGAATACCCCGGTTTGAAGTGTTGGAATCCCTAACACAAGAGCGTGGGCTGGATTTGCTTGTTCAAGGACACTTTCAATGGTTAATCCACCCATTACACTCATTGTCATATTCATAACAAGATATCCGACTAATGCAGCAAGGGCGGCAACACCTGCGCCATTTGTTAACCCGATTGCTACACCGAGTGCGAAGATAAGAGCTAAATTATCAAAAATGACACCACCGGCAGATTCCATCATTGTAGCTAAGCTAGTAAAAGCATCATTTTCTAAAAAAGGCATAAGCGAAATCATATTTGGATTTCTCATTGCGTTACCGATGGCTAGTAACAAACCTGCGGCCGGTAATATAGCAACTGGTAACATCAATGATTTACCGATTCTTTGTAAATTACCAAAAGCTTTTTTAAACATACGTTTACCTCCTTAATAAATTTTCTCAAAATTAGTATGGGTATTTAAAAGCGGAAATATCAGAAAAAAAAGCATGAGTAAAAAGGAGAGACCGCACAGTGGAAAAAAGAGTGTCCTCTTATTTCCATACTTGTGCAATCGTTTTCCTTTCCACTCATGCCTGCATAATCAGTAACACGTAAAAAGTATGATAGCTAATTGTTATTGTTTTGAAAGTTGCTGAAGATGTAGCGTTAAGTAAACGGCTTCAGCATCTGGTATAGTCTTTTTTAACGCTTGTTGCATTATTTTCATCAATTTCCACGACAAATTGTAACACAGAGGATATTCGGCTTGCAATACCTTTTTTAAGGGTTCTTGATTATCCATATATTGTTCTTTAGTTATACGCTCAATCGCATGATGTAGATGACGGACAAGTCTTAAATACCTTGTATCTTTATGATCCATCTTAATATTTAACGATTCTTCAATTACTAGTACTAGTTCAGAAATCAATTGTGTGTGACGATTTACTTCTCTAAGGGTGCGTCTAGTTAAGGCACTATGAATATGCAAGGTAATAAAACCAACTTCCCCAGGGGGAATTAAAATGTTTAGTTCATCGTTTATATGATCTACTACTTCACAAGCAACTGCAAATTCCTTTGGATAAGCCAATTCAGTTTCATTTAGAAAAGGATTCTTAATATCAAGTCCTTGCTTAATTCGTTTAATAGCATAGAAGAGGTGATCCGTTAAACTGATATGAATATGTTCGTTAAGGCGTATAGAGAAGCGATCTTCTACAATTTCAATAATATCATTCATGAGTCCGATGAAACTTTCATCTACATAGTTAAGTAATTGTTTATATTGTTCCTGATCTTTTTCTTCTCTTAATACAAAAAATTTCTCAGCCTTATCGCCGGCTACTGTGTCGCCAATTTTTTTGTTGAAACCAAGTCCTTTTCCAATTAGAACGACTTCTTCATACTCAGGGTGTTCCGCGACAATAACATTGTTATTTAGGACCTTTTTGACAAGTAACATTTGCTCCTCCTTTCGCTGATGAGGAATTTGTCGAAAAATGCGTTCTTTTTGCTTTAATCTTAGCGCGTAAAGGAAATATCGTCAATTAGAAGCATTAATAAACTTTTTCCATTATTTTATAAAGGGAAAAACGGTCGCTTTTTTCTTTCATTTCTACTACTATAAGGGTTGAATCCCGGTTAGGAGCTGTTTTACGTGAATCAACCTATAAGTTATCAAGAAATGACAGAAAAAGTAAAGAAAATCAACCAACGTGATTATGATTATGAACAACCTTTTTTCGATCTAGTTGATCAACTTCTGGATGAAAGTGAAGGCAAGCATGTTCACAATTTTTTGACGGATGCTTTTGAAAGATTATTAGCTCAAGTAAATAAGGAAATTGAGTTAGTTGAGGATGAGCTAGGACTGACACCAACCTGTGGAGTAGGATGCGCCCATTGTTGTTATTTTCCGATTATCGTAACGAGACTTGAAGCTAAGTTAATGTTGCTTTTTATTAATCAATTGCCTGAGGCGCGAAAACAACGTATTTTCCTTCAAATATCCGAATATCATGATAAGTTCTCAAGTGAGATTAATGTAATTAAGAAATTCGACTTTAAGAAAGACGATTCCTTTAAATTAAAATATAAACAGTTAGGTCTCCCTTGTATGTTTCTAGATGAAGAAACGAATAGATGTATTGCTTATGAAGTTCGCCCGATTCCTTGCCGAACTTACTTGAATTACACGAATGCAAGTGTCTGTTCAGAAGAACATTTGCCAAAAGAGCCTGTTAGTTTTGAATTTTTACATCGCTTCTATGTTCAAGGAATGGATGAAATTATTCAAGAAATCCTTGAAGTAGTGAGCGATCAATCATTAGGATTTTCTTATCCTAACGATGCAGCTGAAGTGAATTACTTACCGATTTTAATTGAGGAAGAGTTAAATAAAAAGTCTCTAAAGTAACTATTAGTATAAAGGGTCATATCTGTTAGTTTTAACTAGTTAACAGGAGTGGAAAGGTAGTATTCTTTGAATGTTACCTATTTGTACAAAATTTTCTAAATATTTTTCATTTAGTATCCGCTGTACTCGTGGTATTATTAGAATAAGACAGTAGTTATTCTTAAATTTAGAGTTAGTGCATAAGCTATAATACTTACTAATGTTAGAGAGAAGCTTTAGGGAGGGATTGCTGGTGGAAGAGAAAGAGATGAGTACGTATTTTGAAGATCGAGTGACCAAAGCAAAAGTTCAGTTTGAGCGCACGGTTGATTGTAAGCATACGGAGTTCGATGATCTATACCCTTATATGACGGAGCAACCTCAATTTTTCTGGTATAAGCGTTATGTAGCATGGCAAGAATTATTAACTGTTGTGAAAATTGCTGATGATATGCAAGTGGAATGGAAAAAGCTTTTCTTAGATAAGCAAGCTTCCTTTATTGAAAGTAGAGTACTGGATGCAAAAGTGTTAGATGATTGGTATGAAGAACAAGGAAAATTAGAAACAGAATCATCTTCTAAACAAGAGTAGATCAAGTGAGACTGTTAAAGGGATCCCCTTTCTGACAGTCTCACTTTTTGTCATAGTAATAGTACATGAGTGGAAATGAAGGTGAGTGCCTGATGAAACAAGTATCGTTGCTAATCGTTTGTCTGACATTACTTATAACTGCTTGTCAAACAATTGAAGTACCTGAAGAACCTAAAGTAGAAGAGAAACATGAACATGATCAAATAGAGGTGGACGCAGGTAGGGAAAATACCTTCAATGAAGAGATTAGTAAGGAAGAAGGAGAAAATGAAATAAAATTAGAACAGTATGAGGGCAAGGACCCGGATCAATGGGGAGAAAATGTTACTGGGGTTAAGACGAGTATAAAAACCGATGAAAGGGTAATAGCTTTAACGTTTGATGCATGTGGAGGACCATATGGAAACGGGTATGATGAAGAGTTAATTCAATTCTTAAAAAGTGAACAGATTCCAGCAACATTGTTTATTAATGAACGTTGGATTAAAGAGCACGAAAAGGCCTTTCTTGAATTAGCGAAAGACCCATTGTTCCAAATTGAAAACCATGGAACTGCCCATGTCCCACTATCTGTAACTGGAAAGGCCGCCTGGGGGATTGAAGGTACAAACAGTCCAGAAGAAATTGTAAATGAAGTAATGGCAAATCAAGAAACAATTGAAAGTTTAACTGGACGGGCCCCTACCATGTTTCGTTCAGGTACGGCATTTTATGATGAAGTTGCTGTTGAAATTGTAAATGAGTTAGGGCTTGAAGTTGTGAATTTTGATATTTTAGGTGATGCAGGGGCTACTTACAATGCTGATCAAGTTTATACAGCTTTACTGCAGGCGAAAAAAGGGTCAATAGCACTTTTACATATGAACCAGCCTCAAAGTGGGACAGCGGAGGGTGTAAAGCGTGCAGTCTTACAATTAGAATTGGATGGCTTCTCATTCGTTAATCTTGATGGTTTTGAGCTACAGTAATTAATAATTATTTATAAACCATTGATCTAACAAAAATGCTCAGCAAACGTGGCTGAGCATTTTTGTTCTAGAAAAGTTAGTTAAGTGTAATGTGGGAATCACGATGTTGATAAATTCCATCAAGCTTATCGTCGACATCTTCCTCAATCTCTTCATTTGACGGCATGGAATCGTAACTCTCAATGATTGTAAAAGTTTCAAGACAAAGAAGATGGTATGGGTATTTTTCACCACGATCTTCAATAATAGCATAAAGCTTATTTCCTTTTGTGCTTATAAGGTCACCAGGCTCTTTAATCGAACGTTTACGGTTAATGGTCACATTCATGCTGGATTACACCTCTTTTTTAGCACCATTATCGACAGGAAATGCCATTTATAAACGTTGTTTATTGTTTTTTCTTATTGTTCGCTCGATTGCTCCCATTATCAATCATTTCACTTGCAACATCTTCGTTTAATAAGTTCTCTTTAGGCGTTTGGTTATTTGTAGCAGCTTTGCCGGCTTGACGGTTACGTTTGTTCATATAGATCCTCCTTCTAATTGTCTTAAGATGGTTTCACTGTTACTATTTCTTTAGAACAAAATTATATACAAAGAGTAGGTGTCATTTGTGGCCAAAAAGAAGTTTTATGTTGTGTGGAAAGGAAGAAAAACTGGCATATTTAATTCATGGGCTGAATGTGAGGCGCAAGTTAAAGGATTCACTGGAGCAAGATTTAAATCCTTTCCTACAAAAGCAGAAGCAGAGGCTGCTCTTTCAGGTAAGAGAACAGCTGGTTCAGGTTCTAAGCGCTCTACTGCAGAATCAGTTAGTGAAGAAGTTGAATGGGATAGCATATCTGTAGATGTAGGTTGTCGTGGAAACCCTGGGATTGTAGAGTACAAAGGAGTCGATACGAGAACGGGAGAAGTTTTATTTGCACATGATGAAATTCATATTGGTACAAATAATATGGGGGAGTTCTTAGCGATCGTTCACGGATTAGCCTATTTACAAAAGCAGGGAAGTACGAAAACGATTTATTCTGATTCGATGACAGCGATAAAATGGGTGAAACAAAAAAAAGCGAAATCAACTCTAGAACGAAATGAAAAAACAGCTTATATCTGGTCACTTATGGATCGTGCTGAAAAGTGGCTTCAAACAAACGATTATCAAAATAAAATTAAGAAATGGGAAACGGAAAAATGGGGAGAAATAAAGGCGGATTATGGGCGTAAATAACGTATAGCTTATAATAGCGGAGGTAAATTAGCTTAACTGTAAAGGTAGGAGGAGTTTTAATGTATGCAGAACTTATCGGTAAGCAGCGTAAATACTTTGAGCAAGGGGAAACACATGAACTTACGTTTCGTATTAAGCAGTTAAAGCAATTAAAAAAGGCAATCAAAGAACATGAGCATGAACTTATTGAGGCATTACATAAAGATCTAAATAAGTCAGAAGAAGAGGCCTTTTTAACGGAAATTGGTCCGTTATATCAAGAAATTAAGCATACGATTAACCACTTACCTAAGTGGATGAAGCCTAAGAGGGTCAAGACAGCAATATCTCATATAGGTTCTCGTGGGGTGATTTATTCAGAACCCAGAGGAGTAACCTTAATTATTGCCCCTTGGAACTATCCTGTCCAATTAGCATTTGCTCCATTAATAGGGGCTATAGCTGGAGGGAATTGTGCTGTCATAAAGCCATCGGAACTGACACCTAACACATCTAAAATAGTGCGAATTATAATTGAGAAGTACTTTCCAGAAGAGTATATTGCTGTTAAAGAAGGTGCGGTCGAAACAAGTAAACAATTATTAGAGCAACGCTTTGACTACATCTTTTTCACAGGAAGTGTTGCTGTTGGAAAAGTCGTTATGGAGCAGGCGGCGAAACAGCTCATCCCGGTTACGTTAGAGCTTGGAGGTAAAAGTCCAGTAGTGATCGATAAGAGTGCACGCCTTGATTTAGCGGCAAAAAGAATTGCATGGGGGAAATTTCTCAATGCAGGACAGACGTGTGTTGCACCTGATTATGCCCTAGTTCATGAAGATGTAAAAGATCTATTTATCTCCCTACTAAAAAAGCAAATTGATCTTTTATTTCGAGAAAAAGTGGAATCACAACTTTATCCACGTGTTGTTAGTGAACGGCATTTTAATCGGCTGCTAACGTTCTTAGAAGAAGGAGATGTGATAAAGGGGGAACGTATAACCGAGAGCAGCTCACGATCTCCCCTACTCTATTAGAAAATGTAAATTGGGATCAAGCGATAATGAACGAAGAGATTTTCGGGCCGATTTTACCGATTTTTACTTTTGACCAAGTGGAAGAAGTAATTCCAATTATTCGAGAACGAGCCAATCCACTAGCTTTTTATGTATTTGCTGAAGATCGAGCTGTTCAAGACTTGTTAATTAAAAATCTTTCATTTGGTGGAGGCTGTATCAACGATACCATTATGCATTTGGCAACTCCTCATTTGCCCTTTGGAGGGAAAGGGGAAAGTGGAATTGGAGCCTACCATGGATATGAGAGCTTTGCTGCATTCACCCATAATAAAAGTATTTTAAAACAAACAACACGATTTGATCTTCCGTTACGTTATAAACCTGATTTGAAGCTGCTAAGAAAGGTATTTCGCTAGACGAAGTATCTAATCGATTTCCATTCCAGTAATGTTGACTTTTTTCTCGGCGCGGAGTCTACGTAAATATTCTTCGCTAAGGTTTTGTATGTTTCAATAAAAACTTCAACGTTAGGTGACGAAAAAGATTGAATTAGATTAAGCTTTTATAAAAAACGTATTGGCGATTCAATTCGCAATACGTTTTTTAATGTAGGGGATATTTATAACTTCAGTCCGCTTCGACTCTTAAATCTTCTTAATAGAATATGACTCTCTACTCTAGTAATCCCTTTCAAAGCATATAATTCTTCGTTAATAAAATGCTCTAATTGTTCAAAGTCTTCTACAAGAACATGCATGTGTAACGTACTTGGACCTGTCATTTGATAGCAACTTGCAACCTTTGGATTTTCAGCTAATGTTTCTGCAACGGAAACAAGAGATGTAGGTTCGCAATCTACCTCAAAAAAAGCAGATACTTTTTTGCCTATTTTATCAGAGTTGATAACAACACTAAATTTCTCAATGACTTCGTCTTCAATGAGTTGGTTAATTCGTTCTCGAATGGCTACACGGGAGAGACCTAGTTCCTTTGCAATATCCACATAGGACATACGGCCATTTACGGTTAAGAGTTCAAGTATTTTTTTGTCGGTCGTGTCAATTTTCATTATTTACCACACCTTTATACAACTTAGATAATATTATTATAGAACATTTTAATTGTTGAAAACATCCTTCCAGGAGATGGTTTACATCAAAAGTTTCTGATACACTATTATTACGAGTTACGAAATAGTGAGGAGGTTTTAAATGATGAAATTTCCAGAGGTTTGGGATTTAACTTCTATTTTTAAAGGTGGAAGTAAATCTGAACAATTTAAACAGTTCGTCCAAGAAACGGATGAATTATTAATAACTTTAGAACGTAAACTTGTACAGCAAATTTCGCTTGATCAACTAGAGACGTTTATACATAATGTCCAAGAATATATGCAAAGAGCCAGAGAAGCTTCAGCCTTTATAAGTTGTTTAACCGCACAAGATGTGAAAGATCAAGAAGCACGACTCTGGCTTGGTAAAGTAACTGAACAAAATACACAAATTCAAAATATTTGGGGAACAATTGAAAACTTCCTTGTTGAATTAACAGAAGAGGAATGGAAGGCATTTATTTCACGTCCATCGTTAGTAGGTATTGCCTTTAATTTAGAAGAGAGAAGGCAGCAATCAAAAGAGAAACTCTCATCGTTAGAGGAGAAATTAGCAGCTCAATTAGCGATTGATGGTTATCATGCATGGGGAAATGTTTATAATAGCGCAGTTGGCCGTATGCATATTCCATTTGAGGAAAACGGTGTAGAGAAACAGTTGTCGCCTGGTCAACTACAAAACCGTATGAACAGTTCAGATCGATTAATACGTGAAAGAGCATTTAAAGCATCTGAGATTGCCTGGGAAAAAGAAGCTGAATTATTTGCTCAAACGTTAAATCACTTAGCGGGGTTTCGCCTTAATTTATACAAAGCAAGGGGATGGGATCGTGTTCTAAAAGAGCCGCTTGCGATTAATCGGATGAAAGAAGAGACGTTACAGATGATGTGGGAAACCATCACTGAAAATAAACCAAAGCTCTATAAATTTATGGAAAGAAAGGCTAAGCTTTTAGGTATGAAGAAATTAGCAATGCACGATGTATCTGCGCCTTTGCCTGTCGAGGGTGATACGACAATTTTATATGTAGACGCGTGTCAGTTGATTATCGAACATTTTAGGGCATTTAGTCCTAAGTTAGCTACCTTTACAGAAGGTGCTCTTCGTGACGGTTGGGTTGAAGCGGAAGATCGAGCTGGAAAACGGCCAGGAGGATTTTGTACGACCTTTCCAATTTCGAAACAGTCCCGTATCTTCATGACTTATGACGGAACAATGGCGAATGTCGCAACACTCGCCCATGAATTAGGGCACGCGTATCATGGTTATTGCTTAAGAGAATTGGATCCTCTAGCACAACGGTATGCAATGAATGTAGCGGAGACAGCATCAACTTTAGCGGAAACGATTATTGCCGAGGCTTTAGTGAAAGAGGCAGCTAATGAAGACGTAAAATTATCATTATTAGAAAACAAAATATCTCGATCACTAGCCTTTTTCATGAATATTCATGCTAGATTTTTGTTTGAGACAAGATTTTATGAGGCTCGTAAGGAGAAAGTGTTATCCGTTAGTGAATTGAATACAATGATGGAAAAAGCACAAAGAGAAGCATATGGTAATCAATTGTCTTCTTATTCACCAACATTTTGGGCTTCTAAATTGCATTTTCATATTACAGGTGTCCCTTTTTATAATTTCCCGTATACATTTGGCTACTTATTTAGCTTAGGTATTTATAAGAAGGCTCTAGTAACTGGCAGTTCATTTGAACAAGACTATATAGCCTTACTTCAAGATACTGCAAGTATGACGGTTGAGGAGCTTGCAGAAAAGCACTTGAAAGTTGATCTGACTAACAAAGCTTTTTGGCAAGAAGCGATTGACCTTGTATTAACGGATATAGACGAATTTATGACTTTAACAGAAAATAGATGCTAAGATCTTCTGGAGGCTTGCCAAAAAGGATATAACTTTTTTTCGGCAAGCCTTTCGGGGCTGTAAAGGAACGTCAGTATTGACTTCCTCTTCAAACTTTCTCGAACAGAGTCCGTAAATAATGTATAATAAATTGTATATTTAACTAAAGGTACCGTTCAATTTTAACATTTTAAAAAAGGCATATTGATGAAAGAGAGTGAGAAAAGCATGGGTCGTAAGTGGAATAATATTAAAGAAAAAAAAGCTTCTAAAGATGCGAATACAAGTCGCATATATGCTAAATTTGGCCGTGAAATCTATGTTGCAGCAAGGCAAGGTGAGCCTGACCCTGAATCAAACCGCGCATTAAAGGTTGTACTTGAACGAGCAAAGACATATAGTGTGCCAAAAGCTATTATTGATCGAGCAATTGAAAAGGCTAAAGGTGGTTCGGAAGAAAATTATGATGAACTACGTTATGAGGGGTTTGGACCGAATGGCTCGATGGTTATTGTAGATACATTAACAAATAATGTTAATCGTACGGTTGCAGAAGTACGATCGGCATTTAAGAAAAATGGCGGAAATATGGGTGTTAGTGGTTCCGTAGCTTTTATGTTCGATGCGACAGCTGTTATTGGACTAGAAGGAAAAACAGCGGATGAGGTACTTGAGATATTAATGGAAGCGGATGTAGATGTTCGTGACATTCTGGAGGAAGAAAATTCTGTGATTGTATATGCGGAGCCTGATAACTTCCATGCGGTACAAGAAGCATTTAAAGATGTTGGAATTACTGAATTCACAGTAGCCGAACTAACGATGCTAGCGCAAAATGATGTTTCTTTATCGGAAGAAGATCAAGAGCAATTTGAGAAATTAGTTGATGCGTTAGAAGATTTAGAGGATGTTCAACAAGTGTATCATAATGTTGATCTAGGTGAGTAACAGTTTTGAAAAGAGCAGGCCTATTTTTTGATAGGCCTGCTCTTTTCATAAATTATTTCTTGATTCAGGCCTAAGTTAGTGAGGAGAATCTTGCCTTAAATATCTTTTATCTTTCATAAATAATTTCCAGAACCAGATAAAGACAGGAATCAAGATGGCCATGCCAATACCATAACCAATTAACAAGGAATAAAACATTATATCATTGGTAAAAGCATCGTAAATCGTTACATTAGGATAGAGAAAGTATGGCATATGTGCTGAACCGTAGGCGAAGCTTGCTAATCCAAACTGCAAAGCAATTAGCAATACGGCTACGCGAGGTTTACCGATACTCATTTTTTTCGAAGGCCACCAAAGGGCACTATATCCAATCGCAAACGCTAATAAAGACAGAGTGAAGAGAAGCCATTCGTTTGCCATGTTTTCAAACATCCAAAAAGCTTCTGGTATTAAAGTGAAAATGGCACCAACAGCAAAGGAAAGTGTAATAGGACCTAAAATAATCGCATTTCTTCGATAAACATGGTAGGTCTCCTCTGAATTTGCTTCGTTTGCATAGTCACTTAATAATAAAGCTGATAAAAATAATTCTGTACTTAGTCCAAAGCCAAGGTGGGTATAGAAGGTTGGACTTGTAAACAATTGATTAAGTAAAATATATTGACGATCTCCAACTGTTTCGACGAATCCACCAATTGCTGCAGGTAACATACTGATTAATAAAGCGGGGATTAGCAGTCCTGTAACCCCAGAAATTATCACTAACATGTTTGTATATTTTTGCACGGTGTAAGAGTAAACCATAAACGCACTACGAATAGTTAATAAAAAGAGTACGAGACAAATGGGAACAATCATCAATGTTCCGAGTGTTGCCGCAGCTCCTGGGAAGAAACTAACGAGTGCTACAACAAGCAATACTAAAAAGACATTGGTTACTTCCCAAGAAGGAGAGAGGTAACGGTTTGCAATACTAGCAGCTTTTGTATCTGTTCTTTTTCGATAGTACATTGCCCAAAAACCAGCGCCGAAATCTATC